>NC_013037.1:1539423-1847307 GCF_000023125.1 Dyadobacter fermentans DSM 18053 | reverse complement strand
CGTCGGCGATGATCACTTCCAGGGGCAGCGTTTTTTGCTTCAATACACTCAAAAGGCTGCAATGCAGCGCTTCCGCCCAGTTATAAGTAGCGATAATAAGCGATGTTGCCGGAGCAGAACCCATCGATAATCTAAATTATTTTTCCTGATACACTTGGTGCCGGGTATTCTAAAAAGAACTCGCAGCCCTCGGACTATTTGTGCTTACTGACACAAATGGGTAGCCCATGGTTGTAACCGATCGGTAGTCGTTCAGTTAAAACGCCAGGCTGTGCCTCCAAAGGGGGCTTGTCCGGGGAATTGGTAAGTCTAATTGAGAAACCGCGAGTTACTTATTACGATATACGTTTGATGATTGGGTGGCCAGAATGGCTTTGGTGAGGTAGTTGGTAAAATGTTGGCAGAGGACATGTTTTACGTTTGTTAGGGATTGAGCGTCGTCGTGGGTTGAGACGTCATAAATATCGAAAAAGTATAAGAATATAGTTCAAGCGGATTTTAATTTTTTTCTAATTTATTTTTAATGTAGCAATGCAGGCGGGATGCTCCTGCGGTCGTCAGGCCGGAAAGCGGGCGTTGGAAGAATTGCCGGATGTCTGTTGCCAACTGAGTAGCGGCTATTTCCGCACTGCTGAAATGGTAATTTTAAAGTTCATCGGTCTTATATAGAGGAATTTGAGTTTGAAGATTGAGATTGGCATGTCAGTATTACCAATAAAAGTGCTTGGAAAGTGGGTTTTGATGGCCGGAGCGGGCATTGCCTTTCTGGCCTGCGGCGGAGAGCGGAATACGGCACTTAAAAAAGAGAAAGAACCCGTAGAAACGATTGCCGACCTGGGTGCATTGCCGCTGTCGGCGGAAAGCCCGGCCGATAATCCTACGACGGTGGAAAAGGTAGGGTTAGGGCGCTTGCTGTTTTTTGATCCGATACTCTCCGGAAATAAGGATGTGGCCTGCGCAACCTGCCATCAGCCGGAGTTCAACTATGCCGAATTTCTGGAAACGTCCATTGGCGTGAACGGCGTCGGTAGGGGGCAAAGCCGCCGGTTTGTCGACCCGAACGACATTCCCTTTGTGAAAAGAAATTCGCAGAGTGTGCTCAATACCGCCTTCAACGGCATTCGGAATAATGAACCGTACGATCCGGCACAGGCCCCGATGTTTTGGGACATGCGTGCCAAAGGCCTCGAACAGCAGGCGCTCGAACCGATTAAAACACTGGAAGAAATGCGGGGAAACGGCTTCCATGAAACCGGTATCGTGGAAGAAGTTGTAACGAGGGTCGCAAAGATTCCCGAATACCGCCGGCTGTTTTCGGAGGCATTTCCCGGCGATCCCGCGCCCGTCAGCCAGCTGAATCTCGCACGCGCCATCGCGGCCTATGAGCGCACGCTGATCGCCACCAACACGCGTTTCGATCAGTACATGCGGGGCGATAGCAATGCATTGTCCACCGGGGAGAAGGAGGGAATGAATGCTTTCCTGGTCACGGGTTGTGCCAAATGCCATTCCGGTCCGATGTTCTCGGATTTCAAACTGCATACCCTGGGCGTGCCCGATACCGAAAACAGGAAGGAAAGCGATTCCGGCGCCGATCAGAAATATGCATTCAGGACACCCACACTTCGCAACCTGCGCTTCACGGCGCCGTATATGCACAGCGGCAAGTTCCAGACGCTCGATCAGGTGCTGATGTTTTACGAAGACATAGCCGGAGGTAAGCTGCTCAATCCCAATGTGAAATCAGGGCAGGTAGATCCGCTCGCCACGCATATGGACGTTAATTTCAAGGACATTTCGCGGATCGTCGAGTTTTTGAACACACTCAACGACGACTCGTTCGATAAAACCATCCCCGAAAGCGTTCCAAGCGGATTGCCGGTAATGGGGCGTTAGCAGCCGGCGAGCCGCCGCTTGATTTCCAGCAGACATTAGTTTACCTTGCCGCCACCCGAACCGAATTATTCAGTTTTTACGATAACCCCGTCCATTTATGGCCCATAGTTACAAAATCCTCATTTTTCTGCTCGCATTGCTGGGTGCCGGCACTGTTTCAGCTCCGGTAGCTGCGCAAAAATCACCGCTTCGCGTGCTTATCGTCGACGGCCAGAACAACCACGAGCACTGGCCGAAGATCACCGCCATGATGAAGTACTATCTTGAAGACACTAAAAAATTCACCGTCGATATCCAGCGCACGCGCTACACCTGGCAGGGTGACAAGCTCGTGGAGGCCTATCCCGTGAAAGGCGGTCCCGAAACGCAGGCATTGAAGCAGCCCAAAATGGATTCCACTTTCCATCCCGTGTTTGCGAATTATGACGTGGTGATCTGCAATTTCGGATGGAATGCCGCACCGTGGTCGGCGGCGGCGCAGCAGGATTTTGAAAAATTTATGAAAAATGGCGGCGGACTGGTGGTCATTCATGCGGCCAATAACTCGTTTCCGCAATGGCCTGCCTACAACCAGATGATAGGCCTCGGCGGATGGGGCGACCGGACGGAAAAAGACGGCCCGTACGTTTACTATGACCAAAACGGCAAGGAGGTGCGCGATAACCAGCCTGGCAAGGCGGGTTCGCATGGCGCCCAGATGGAGTTTAAGATCACCGTGCGTGAACCGAACCATCCGATCACGAAAGGCATGCCTGCAAACTGGCTGCACAGCCGCGACGAACTGTACGACCGCCTGCGCGGTCCGGCAGAGAATATGCAGATCCTCGCCACCGCATTTTCCCCGAAGAGCAACAACGGCACCGACCGCCACGAGCCCATGCTGATCGCCCTTCGCTATGGTAAGGGCCGTATTTTCCACATGGCCCTCGGCCACGCCGACTATTCCGTAGAGTGCGTGGGCTTCATCACCTGCCTGCAACGCGGCAGCCAATGGGCCGCCACCGGAAAAACGAACATTCCGATCCCGGCCGATTTTCCGACCGAAACAGAAACCCGGCAGCGCAAATTTGCCCAATAGGTATTAATGAACACAAAAAGCGCCGCGGAGTCGATCTCCGCGGCGCTTTTTGTGTGAATGGGTTAAATATCAGTTCAAACTTGCTGACGCTTCTTCTACCGAATTCCGTAGCATCAGTCCCGAAGATACGCTGGCGAGCAGCAGCCGCATTTCACCGTTCAGGCCGTTTTTAAACCAAACTTTACCATTGTTGATGGTGGCCACGGCGCCGATCACCTTGCCGCCGAGGCGAAACTCGTAACCGTAAACGTCGTTTTGCGTCAACAGGGCCGGGGCTCCTTCCAGCGTTCGGATGCCCGTGACTTCGATCCGGTCGCGGCCGTTGCGGATAAACCCGGCCGTGGCGTTGCTCCGCTGCGGGCCATCCACATTGTGGACGACGAATTCCCAGTTGCTATCATCCATCTTCACCGACCCTGCACAGTAGTTTTTGTAGTTCAGAGAAACCGAAAAGTACGTTTCGAGCTGCGTAAGCTCGGTTTCGCGGAATTTACTTACTAATGCCACATCGGCGGCGCGCCCGCTGGCGTCGGATTGCGTAAAACTGATTTTTTCACTCGCGCCATTGAATTTCACGAGAAACGGAATGCTGTATCCGAATGTCCACCCGCGTTTTACCTTGCTGGTTTTGAAATCACCGAAAGTCAGCACCTGCCCGATTTGCGATCCTTGCCGGCCTTTTACCTGGTAGGCCTCGGTTTCGTTTCGGAGGTCGTTGTCGACTTGGAGCTCGGCTGTTTTGCAGCCCGTCAGAATGGCGGCCAGCGCGCAACAGAATAGAATAGTTTTTGAAAAAAATGATTGGTTTTGAAATGGTGCGTTCATGGCTAACAGATTTGACTTTGCTTGAACAGAGCGCGAATTAAATGCGAAGGTTGGATAATGAAAGCCGTTTATTGAGTAAACGGTCAACCAATGCAGGAAATATCACGCCGTGCAGCGGTCAGTCTGTCATTTGCATGCGAATTCGATGATCTGCCCTCGCCATTGCAATCCTCCGCACACACATGTGTACTCGCCCGTCGGGCAATCCATGGTTTCGGTGTCGAATGATCCTGTCGGCCCGGTATTGTCGACGATCTCACAGGAACATGTTACGCGGGTGAGCGGTTCGGCGTGGTCCACGCATGACCAGGGCAGGCCGGCCATCAAAAGGAGGCAAATCGATACTCCTGTTTTACGAGTAAATAATGCTTTCATAATGCAAACTGATTTGGTTGGTTGGAGGCGTAAAATGCCTGCGCGGGGAAGTCGCGGCAGGGTAAGTTAAATGTAATAAAATTCCAACATCAAATTTGAATATTTGAAGAAAGTGTTATTTAACGTAATCACTATCAGCTTTTTATATCGCGCGCATCAATGGGCAGCCCCAATGCCGAAAAGCAGCGTATCGCGCAGAGTATCGATATCTTCCGCTATGGAAACGAGATGGGCGTGTTGCTGGCCTGCGCGGATCAGCAGTTGTACAAAATCGGCCTGTGAGCCTGCGTGGGCGGCATTGCAGATCACGAGCACGTCGCCCTCCTGCAAATCCGACACCAGTTTATCGAGCGCTGGCCTGCCATTCATTTGCTCTTCCGCCACAACCACATGGCATCCGGCCGCTTCGAGTTGTTGTCCAAAATCACTATTTGCCCCGTAAGGCAGGTATCCCTTTATCATTTCATCCACGATGGTGCGACGATAAAAATAGGTTACCCAGCCGCCGCGGACGAGTAATAGAGATTAGAAAAAAATTAAAACCGCTAATCCTGTTCCAATCTTTTTGATTAGACAGAAATATTGATAATATTTCTGGGAACGTTTATGCGTTTTTTGCCAATAACTCCTCTAACAGCACCCGTTATGACTTTGAATGACATCAGGACCGAAATGGTCGCTAAAACCGAGCACAAAATCCAGGAAATGAAAGCACGGAGCATTATCTTGCCCGAGCGACGTGCCGATATGTGCGAACTTTGCGATCAGCTTTCACAGGAAATTTATGATTTTGCGGTAAACACGACCATTCAGCTCGCCGACCGCCACCACCTGCGCGGGGGAGTAGGGGCGCTCCTGCACGACCTCCACGACGACATTTGTGACCTCACCAACGGAGCGCTCGACATTATGGTAGCGGCTTCCGATACGCGGGGCCATAGCGGCGGGCACCGCCAGCAGTCCTCGCGCCGGAACTACCTCCCTTCGGTCCTCAAATCGGGCTTTTTGCAGCATGTGCAAGGCTGGATCAGGGGATTGCGCTACAAACGGGCGGCTTACTGCTGACACGCGGAGCCGGACATGCGTCCGATATCGGACAAGGTAGGTTTGTGCAAAATGCTGATTTTCAGTTTATTGAACAAGTGGCACGTGTTTGTTGGGCAATGGTCGAACGGAGGACAACCCTTTACCATCGCCTGACCAGGCTCTAATGCATACGATCATGTTCAAAAATTATCTGAAAATAGCGTTCCGTAACCTTAGCAAGCACAAGGTTTTCAGTTTTATCAACATTTCCGGCGTATCGTTGGGCCTTACATGCTTCCTGCTCCTTGCCCTATACGTCAAGGATGAACTGGCTTACGACCGGTTTCACGAACATGCCGACCGCATTTACCGGCTCAACCGCACTTTTCTCGCTAACGATGGAACCGAATCCTTGCGGCTCGGCCATGCGGCGCCGCCTTTCGGACCGCTGGTAAAGCAGGATTTTCCGCAGGTAGAACAGGTGGTGCGCATGCTTGAAACGGGTGCATTGGTTACATACGGTGAAAAGCGTTTCTCGGAAGAGCAGATGTTTGCCGCCGAAGCCAATATTTTCAAAGTATTCACTTTTAAAACAGACCGCGGAAATCCGGAAAAGGCGCTGGAAAACCCATTTTCGATCATGTTTTCGCGGCCGATGGCGGAAAAGTATTTCGGCAAGGAAGATCCCGTTGGAAAGGTGGTCCGGCTGGATAATCAGCTCGATTACACGGTGACGGGCGTGTTTGAGCCGCTTCCCCCGCAGTCGCATTTTCATCCGAACTTCCTCGTTTCGTTCTCATCGCTCAACGACGACCGCGTGTACGGTGCCGAAGGGCTCCGCTCCAACTGGGGCAACAACTCTTTCTCGACATTCCTGCTTTTACCCAAAAATTACGATCCGCAAAAGCTCACCGCCGCATTTCCGGCGTTCCAGAACAAGCATATCGACGCGAATGCTTCGAAATACTCCGTGCTGAGCCTTACCAAACTGACCGACATTCACCTGCGCTCGCACCTGGATTCGGAAATCGAGGGTAATGGCGATATTCAGTATGTGTACCTCTTTTCGGCAATCGCCGTTTTCATTCTGCTGATCGCCTGCATTAATTATATGAACCTCGCAACAGCCAAATCGGCCACACGCGCCAAGGAAGTAGGAATGCGTAAGGTGATCGGCGCGGTGCGGGCACAGCTGATCAACCAGTTTCTGAGCGAGTCGGTGGTGCTGGTGGTGATATCGGTTGCTTTGGCATTCCTGGCCGTGGCGCTTTGCCTGCCATTGTTTAACAATTTTACCCAAAAGCAACTTGCTGTCTCGGCATTGCTCGATCCGACTTTCCTTTTAATCCTTTTGGGAATTACCCTGTTCACCGGTCTTGCGGCGGGCAGTTACCCTGCATTCTTCATGACAGGCTTTCAGCCGATCGCCGTTTTGAAGGGGAGGATCGCTACGGCACTGAAAAACGGCGCATTGCGGCAAACGCTCGTGGTGGCGCAGTTTGCCATTGCGGTGGCCCTGATCATCAGCACTACGGTGATTTATAATCAAATGCATTTCATTCAGAACTACAAGCTGGGCTATGCCAAAGACCAGATCGTCACATTCCGAATGCCGGATGATTCCACTACGGACGTGGAGGCGATCCGCCAGCGGTTCAAGGAGCATGCGGGCGTGCGGGAGGTAGGGCGTTCGTCGCGCATCCCGTCCGGGCGGCTGCTCGATTCGTGGGAGGCGTACGTGATGAAAGGCGATTCCATGGCGCCTACCGAGATCAATATCAAGTCGCTGTCGGTGGACGAAGATTTCATTCCCACTTACCAGATCCAGATGGCGGCAGGACGGAACTTCTCTCGCCAGCATCCGACCGACCGTACCAACGGCTTTATTATCAACTCCACCGCGGCGCGCCTGCTCGGCTGGAAAAACCCGGCCGACGCGATCGGCAACCGCTTCGGCTACGGCCAGATGAGGGGACAGATCATCGGCGTGACGGCCGATTATCATTTCGAATCGCTTCACCAGAAAGTGGCGCCGATTGTGATGTTCTATCAGCCGGGCCGGCTGGGACGGGTGTCGGTGCATGTGGCGGGCGGAAATATCCAGCAGGCCGTTGCGCACATCGGGTCGGTGTGGAAAGAGCGTTTCCCCGACGTACCGTTCCAATACTATTTCCTGGATGAGCGTTTTGGCGAGCTTTACGCCCGCGAGCAAACGCAGCAATTGCTGTTCGGTATTTTTGCAGGCATTGCCATTTTCATTTCCTGCATGGGCCTCCTCGGGCTCTCGATGTTCATGGCGGAATTGCGGACGAAGGAAATCGGCGTGCGCAAAGTGCTGGGCGCTTCGGTGCCGGGCATCGTAGGGTTGCTTTCAAAGGATTTTCTCAAACCCGTTCTCATTGCGATCCTGATCGCCTCCCCGCTGGCCTGGTACGGGATGAAAAACTGGTTGCAGGACTTTGCCTACCACACCGATATCCAATGGTGGGTATTCGTGCTGGCCGGAATCCTGTCCGTTGCGATTGCATTGTTTACGGTGAGTTTCCAAAGCATCCGCGCGGCGTTGATGAACCCGGTGAAAAGTTTGAAAAGCGAATAAATACGACTCATTTATCCTACAACTCAGGCATGCCCGCGATTCGCGGGCAACGGGCAGTTTCCACAACGTTGTAGAACAAAAGCAACGCACGGTAACACCGGCCCGGCTACCCACATTCCCCGGGGCCGCGCAGGGAAGGTTAATGGCACGCAGGCCGGTAGCGCCGGCCTGCACGATGCGTGTACGATGATGGCATAGAATTTACCATATGACACACATTATGCCTAACCAGACCTTCACCTTCCATGAAACAAAATCCACACCCTAATGCAGGCAAACCCGCCGAAGCTGGCATCGAAAGGCTGATTTTCCTGGCCGAAGACGACCACGACGATATCTACCTTTTCGAACGCGCGCTTACCGGCATGAAAGCGGGACACAGCCTCAGTACTTTCGCGAATGGCCAGGAGGTACTTGACGAACTGCGAAAACCGGGTTCGAGGAAGCCGGACATTGTTTTTCTCGACATTAATATGCCCGTTCTCACCGGATTGGAATGCCTGCTGCATATCCGGCAGCACGTTTCGAAAGTGGTTCCCGTGTTCCTTTTTTCGACCGCCCAGGACCGCCTCACGGTGGAGCAGGCCCGAAAGCTGGGCGCTACCGGGTATTTATCCAAACCGACATCGATGGAGGATTTGACCAACCTGCTTTCCAATGTGCTGGCGATCGACTGGGGCACGCGGTCGGTGAATGATTTTTACGTGCATTTGCAGCTGGCCGATACCTGATTCGGCCCGCGCGTTGCTCATGGCACAGTCTTTGTCCGAATGCGGCAAATTCAGACCACCATGACGAATATCACATTGAAAGTAAACCGGCACCAGTACTCGCTGGATGTCCTGCCCTGGGTATCGCTCCTGGACGCGCTGCGCGACCGTTTGAAACTCACCGGCGCGAAAAAAGGCTGCGATCACGGCCAATGCGGCGCCTGCACCGTGCTGTGCGGCGGAAAGCGGATACTAAGCTGCATGACGCTCGCCGTAATGAAAGACGGCTCCGAAGTAACCACCATCGAAGGCATTGCCAACGGCGACGAGCTGCATCCCCTGCAAAAAGCATTCATAGAGCATGACGCTTTTCAATGCGGATACTGCACGCCGGGGCAGATATGCAGCGCTATCGGAATGCTTGGCGAAGGGAAGGCCCACACCCGCGACGAGGTGAAAGAGCTCATGAGCGGAAACCTTTGCCGCTGCGGCGCCAATGTCGGCATTATCGATGCGATAATGGAAGTGCGGGAAGGAGGGAACCGTGAATAACTTCAACTATATCCGGGCCAATAGCCCCTCAGAAGCGTCGGATCAGGTACTGAATGCTGATGGAGCGATGTTAATCGCGGGAGGCACTAATCTCGTCGACCTTTGGAAATACAATCTTTTACATCCGAAACTGCTGGTGGATATCAACCACCTTTCCGAATGCCACAGCATTACCGAACTTGAAGATGGCGGTTTGCGGCTCGGAGCGCTCGTTTCGAATGCGGACACAGCCTACCATCCGCTGGTGGAAGAGCGCTATCCGCTGTTGTCGAAGGCCATTCTGGCCGGGGCGTCCGCGCAAATCCGGAACATGGCCACCAATGGCGGTAATCTCCTGCAACGCACACGATGCTACTACTTTTATGATCCCGACGCGCCTTGCAACAAGCGGAATCCGGGCTCGGGTTGCTCGGCCATCGAGGGGTACAACCGCATTCATGCCATTCTCGGCGCGAGCAGCGCATGCATTGCCGTGTTTCCGTCGGATATGTGTGTCGCGCTTGCGGCGCTGGGGGCGGTTGTGCAGGTGGTTGGTAAAAATGGTGAACGCAGCATTCCATTTACCGATTTCCACCGGCTGCCCGGCGACACGCCGGAAGTCGACAATGCATTACAGCCCGGCGAACTGATCACGTCCATCGACCTGCCCGGCCACGGTTTTGCCCGTCATTATTCCTATCTCAAACTCCGCGACCGCCATTCGTATGCATTTGCATTGGTATCGGTAGCCACGGCGCTGGATATCGAAGATGGTGTGATCCGTGACGCGCGGATCGCGCTGGGAGGTGTGGCGCATAAGCCCTGGCGCGTAGCGGATGCGGAGGCTTCCCTGGTGGGTAAAGAGGCGAATGAAGAGAGCTTTGCGGCTGCGGCCGATATCATCCTGCAAGGAGCGCAGGGTTTTCAATACAATCAATTTAAAATAGAGTTGGCCAAAAGAGCCATTATCCGCAATGGAATGATGGCCCTGCATCCCGAAACGCAGCTTCCGGGAGCGCAGCCATCGGCATAACCTGTCAATATCCGATTTATGAAAATACAACCCGTGGTAGGAAAGCCGGTAAGCAGGCTCGAAGGAAAACTGAAAGTGACCGGGGCCGCCCAATACGCGGCCGAGTATGACGCGCCGGGGCTGTTGTATGGCTACGTCGTCAATGCCACCATTACGAAAGGGCGGATCGTGCGCGTGGATACCAGCAAGGCAATGGCCTTGGAAGGCGTGGTGGAAGTGCTCACGCACGAAAACCGCCCGGATGTGGCGGCCATGGACATTAAGTACATTGATATGGATGCGCCGCCCGGATTGGTTTTCAAGCCTTTGCGTGACACCGATGTGAAGTACAACGGTCAGCCGGTAGCGATGGTAATTGCCGAGGATTTCGAAACCGCCCGGTACGCCTCGACGCTCGTGCATTTCGATTATGAAGAAGAGCCTTTCGACACTTGTCTCGACCACAATCTGGACAAAGCCCGCGACCCCGGTAAAGGTTTTGCAACCATGCTGAAACCACCTCCGCCAGCCCCGACCGGTAATTTTGAACAGGCGTTCCAGAATTCACCTTTCAAAGTCGATTCGGAATTCCGGCATGGCAGCGAGCACCATAATCCGATGGAATTGTTCGCGACCACCACCGTTTATGAAAGCGACGGGAAGCTTACGATTTATGATAAAACGCAGGGGACGGTGAATAATCAGCTGTTTGTGGCGAATGTATTCGGGCTGCCATACAAGGATGTGCGCGTGCTCGCTCCGTTCGTGGGCGGCGCATTCGGCTCGGGATTGCGGCCGCAATATCAGCTTTATCTGTGCGTAATGGCGGCATTGCACCTCAAACGGAGCGTTCGGCTGGTGTTGGAAAGAAAGCAAATGTTTCCATTCGTACACAGGCCGCAAAGCTATCAGCGGCTGCGCTTCGCGGCCGATGCGAACGGAAGCCTTACGGCATTGAACCATTCGGCCGTATCGGAAACGTCGCAGTTTGAGGACTACGCCGAAGTGGTGGCCACGTGGAGCCACAAACTTTACCCCGCACCGAACACGCTTTTTGAATACAAACTCGTCCCGCTGGACCTTTACACCCCGCTGGACATGCGCGCGCCCGGAGGTGTGACAGCCCTGCACGCTATCGAATGCACGATGGATGAGCTGGCGCACGAGGCGGGCATCGACCCGCTGGAATTCCGGCTAAGAAATTATGCCGAAACGGACCCTACCACCGGCAAGCCGTTTACCAGCAAGGCGCTGCGGGAATGTTATATCAAAGCCGCCGAAAAGTTCGGTTGGAAAGATCGCAATCCTGAGCCCGCAAGCATGAGGCGCGGTAACAAGCTGGTCGGCTACGGAATGGCTACCGGCGCCTGGGACGCCTACCAGTTTCCCGCACGGACGGAGGCCGTGATCACCAAAGAAGGCAAGCTCGTAGTGAACAGCGCCGTCACGGACATCGGGACCGGCACGCTCACCGTCATGACGCAGATCGCCGCCGATGAGATGGGAATGCCGCTGGAAGACGTCACATTCCGCTATGGAGATAGTAAAAAGCCGTTTTCCATGTTTCAGGGAGGCTCGTCCATGACCGCCTCCACCGGCGTGGCTATCCAGGCGGCGATAAAGGCTTTGAAGAAGCGGTTGTTAAAAAAGGCCAAGCGAATGGACGGCTCGCCGTTCGGCAGCGCGGGCGACGACGATGTGGCGTTTAAGGACGGCCGGATGTTCATGAGAAGCCGCGCTTCGACGTTCGTTTCGTTCCAGGAAATCGTAGCGGCGCAGGGCGGCAAGCCCATCAAGGCCACCGGAACCGGTGTTCCGCACGTTTTGAAATTGAGAAAATATACCAAAATGACCCATAGCGCGGCTTTTGTGGAAGTGGAGGTGGATAAAGACCTGAAAACGATCACCGTCACCCGGGCCATCACCGCCGTAGCCGCAGGCCGCATTATTAACCCAAAAACTGCGCGCAGCCAGATCGCCGGCTCGATGGTTTGGGGCGTTAGCAAAGCCTTGCACGAGGAGACAATCCTGGATGAAAAGCTGGGTAAATACATGAATTCCAATCTCGGCGAATACCACATTCCGGTGCATGCGGATATCAACGAACTCGACGTGATTTTTGCCGACGAAAAGGATGAGCTCATCAATGAGCTGGGGGTGAAGGGCGTGGGAGAAATAGGGCTGGTAGCAATGCCCGCCGCGATTGCGAACGCCGTGTTTCACGCCACGGGCAGGCGCATCCGCGAGCTGCCGATCCATTTTGACAAGCTTTTGTGATTCTTCGGCAACATCGCCGCATTCATTTCAAAGCTATCCATATTTGCGGAGCGTCGGGAAGTGTTGGGGATCAAAGGAGAGGTATGACAGCCGCCGGTAACCTGTTTCGCAGGATGCCGGCGGCTGGTATGTATTGCATATGACCTTTGCGGGAGGTATTTCAGGAATTGCCGAGCGTGAGTCGCTTGAAATCCCGCGTGAGCTCGGTGAGTGAATGCTCCACGCCCATGCGTTCGAGGGAGGATGCGCCTACAAACCCGTGAATGTCGCTGCGTGACAGCACTTCGCGGACGTCCGCGGGGGTGTTTACCGGTCCGCCGTGAGCGAGTACGAATACGTCGGGGTTAAGATTGCGGGCTGCGTCGCCGATCTGCTGGGTGCGCTCGATGGCCTCGTCCATGCTGCAAGTAGCGTCCACCACGCCAATGGAGCCTCCGACGGTGGTGCCTACGTGCGCGATGATCGCGTCGGCGCCTACTTCGGCCATTTGCCGGGCTTCCTCGGGAGTGGCCACATACACGATGGAAAAGAGGTCCATCATCGTCGCCAGTCTGATCATTTCTACTTCTTTGGCAAAACCCATCCCGGTTTCTTCCAATACCTGCCTGAAATGACCGTCGACAATGCTGTGGGTAGGGAAATTATTGACACCTGAAAAACCCATTTCCTTCACTTTCAGCAAATGGTGCCACATTCTGCGTCGGGGATCGGAGCCGTGTACGCCGCAAATCACGGGAATTTCTTCCACCACCGGCAGTACTTCAAATTCGCCGATTTCCATCGCTACGGCATTGGCGTCGCCGTAAGCCATCAGTCCGGCAGTGGAGCCGTGCCCCGCCATCCTGAACCGCCCGGAATTGTAGATGATAATGAGGTCGGCACCGCCTTTCTCGATGAATTTGGCACTGATACCCGTGCCCGCGCCGGCTGCAATGATGGCTTTTCCCTGATCTATCGTGCTTTGGAGGCGATCTCTTACTTCCTGTTTTGTGTAGGGATTTCCCTTACCAGTCCATGGGTTAGGCATGTCGTTTCGGATGTGTTTATGTGGTGATTAAATCGATTTTAGTTGATTGTTTCCTGCTGTGCCATCAGCCCGAGTAGCGTTTCTACCAGCAAATGTGCAAACACCGGGTCATTAATATGCGTATCGGCTTCGAGCAAAGTCACGTGAGGGGCTGCGTGCGCCCGGATTGCGCCGAACAACGCTGCATCTGCCGCCGGGTGGTAGAAAATGCCACCCTCCGATGCTACCTGCGAAATGCCCCGCAGCGGAAGCACAATCGCCGCCGGTGCCGGCGAGGCGCTCACTTTTTTCGCGAGGCGTTCGCCGAGGATTGCGTTCTCGCGCTCGTCCGTACGCATGAGCGTCACGTCGGGCGCCCAGCTGTACAGGTGCCTGCCTGCGAATGCCTGTGGGACGGTATCGAGGTGAGCGAAATTGACCATATCCATACATCCCGGTACTACGATTTGCGGAATGCCCATATCGGCGGCGGCCGTAAGCCGCTCCGGGCCGGCGCTGCAAATGCCGCCGCAGAGATCGTCGGCCAATTCGGTAGTGGTAATATCGAGCACGGCGTCGAAACAGCCCTCGCGGATCAGCGATTCCATGGTTTTGCCGCCTACGCCCGTGGCATGGAATGCGAGCACTTCAAAGCCCGCTTCGGCGAGGAGCTCGGTGCATTTATCGACACACGCAGTGGTGTTGCCGAACATGCTGATGGCAATGCTGCGTGGTTTTGTGTCCGAACCGGCCGTTTCCACATTGGCCATCGCGCACACCGCTGCGGCGGCCTGCGCTACCAGTTGCCGCAGGATGTGGTTCATGCCCGCCACATCCACCACCGATGGAATGAGCATAATGTCCTTGTCGCCGATCTGCCGCGACAGGTCCTTCGTGGCCAGGGTGGTAAGACAGACTTTTGGCAAACCAAAAGGAAGTCCCTGCATAGCCGACAGCGCGATGTACGTGCCGCCTCCGCCGCCCATTCCTACGACGGCCTTGATCTTGCCATCGGCAAACAGCTGCGAAACAAGCCGGGCTGCACCGCGGCCCATGACGTCGATCGCCTTGCCGCGGTCGCGGTGGTGACGGAGAGCGGTAATGCTGTCGCCGGCGGCCTCCGCAACGAAGTCCGCTTCAAACTCCACCGGAAATGCTTCTGTACTGCCGAAAACGCCGGTATTGATGGCGATAACGCTTTCGCCGCCCGCGATAATGCTTTGCCGCAGGTAGGAAAACACTTCTCCCTTAGTATCAAAGCAGCCGAGTATTAAAATGCTTTTATCTGGAATTGACATAATGCAAGTATAACCAGAGATGGGCATCCGATGCAAACCCGGCCGCGAAAGTGATGCCGGGACGTCAGGCAAACCGGCTCCGTGCGTCGTACGCCAGGCCGAGCCCCACGCTGGAAAGTTTGTTTTCTTCCGACCATTCGGCGGCGGGGAACAGCTCGCGGAAGCGCTCCTGGATCAGCGGAATTTCCGTAGAACCGCCGGTCATGATCACCAGGCCGATGGCTCCGGCGCTAATGCCCGCCGTTTCGAGACATTGCCTGGCCGCATCCACAATGCGCTGCGCCTTGGCGCCAATGGCGTCATTGAAAACCTTGCGTTCAACGTTAATTTCCAGGTTTTCGTCAATAAACGGGAGAGAGGCCACGTACGCATCGCTCTGGGTGAGGCCTATTTTGATATTCTCAGTTTCGGCCAGCACGGCGTGGCCGCTCTCCTGTTCGAGAACGTTGATAAGCCGTCCGTACTTTTCCGGCGCATGCGTTTCGCGCAGCAACTGCTTTGCCTGGAATATCGTGCGGTTGGTATATAAAAAATTCACCTTGCTCCATTCCGAAAGATCGAAATAATGGTAGGAGGGGACTTCCAGGTTTTTGGCGCCGTAAGTCGTGCGGAAGCCGAGCTCGGGCATCATGCGCGCGAGGCTCAGGTCTTTATCAAAGTCGTTGCCGCCGAGGCGCACGCCTGTGTTGGCGAGGATATCGCTGCTGCGGTCGTGCTTGCTGGCGTTGTCTTTCGACAGGCGGATCACCGTGAAGTCGGAAGTTCCACCGCCGAGGTCCACCACCATCGCGAGTTTTTCGCCCGTCACCCGTGCCTCGTGCGCAAAGGCGGCTGCGATCGGCTCAAACTGGAAGCCTACATGCTCGAAACCTAGGCTTGTGGCGATGGCTTTCAGCTCATTCTCGGCGCGCTGGTCGGCGGCGGGGTCGTTGTCGATGAAATGCACGGGCCGGCCCATTACCACGTGTTTCAGTTCCGTACCGCAATCGGCTTCCGCCTTGCGCTTCATCTGGTCGAGAAAGGCCGCCACGATCTGGTCGAACTTCATCAATTCGCCATTCACCATCGTGCCCTGGCGCATGGCCGGCGTTCCCAGCACGCGTTTCAGGCTTCGCATTAAGCGCCCGGGGTTGCGACTGAGAAATTGTTCCATGGCCGCACGGCCGAAGGATGCCGCATTGTCTTTCCGCGCAAAAAACATGGCGCTGGGGATGGTTTTGTGTTCGTTTTCTACCGGGATCAGGAAAACGTCGTCAGGGTTTGCAATGGCGAGGCTGGAATTGGAGGTGCCGAAATCGATGCCGCAGAAAACAGGAGATATCATGGTTTTTGAAAATTGGGCGCGCAATTTCTCATTATTTACCCGGCAATGCAAATCAGAAAGAGATTAGTTACGATGTGTAGCCACAGAGTCCGGCACCAAAAGTGCCTCCCTTCCCTGCGACGTATAGCGGGCCGGGTAATGCGGGCGGGCCGGGCATGATATTTGCTGTTTCTCTTGCCGACTTTATTACCCGCTACCCATCCATGCATTTGAATTACGACCTGATTTTCCGTAGCTGCTCCGAGGGAATCTTTGTGTTGGACGAAACAGGAAGAATCACCGCGTGCAATGCAGCCGCAAGCGCGATTACAGGCTACGATGACACCGATCTTGAATGCAAGCCGTTTTTTACCATCGGCGACGGCCAGGACGATCCGATCAAATACCGCTACGAGCTCGACCAGGCACTCAAAAAGAAATCGCTCGTTGTAGAAGGGTGGAAGTTGAAAAAAGACCAGACCCGTTATTGGGCCGAGACTTCCTATTCACCGTTATTCGATGATTTTCAAAAACATGTGGGGTTTTGTGTGCTGATGCGCGATATCACGGAAAAAAAGCAGCACCAGTTCCAGCTGCTCCAAAGCGAGGAACGCTACCGGCTCATGGTGGAGGCTATCCGCGACTATTCTATTTTTATGCTCGACCCCGAAGGCCATGTGATCACCTGGAACGACGGCGGCACTTTTGTGCATGGTTACGCCGAAAGTGAGATTCTCAACAAGCATTTTTCCGTATTCTATTCCGCATCCGATGTCATCGACGACAAGCCGCGAAAGGCATTGCAAACAGCCAGCGAAAGTGGCTCGTACCGCGAGGAAGGGTGGCGTGTGAAGAAGGATGGCTCGCTGTTTTGGGCAAATGTGGTGTTGACCGCGCTCTACAACGACCGCAACAAATTGATCGGCTACTCCAAAGTTACCCGCGACCTGACCGACCGGCTGAAAAGTGAGGACGTCCTACGGCAAAGTGAAGCCCGCTATCGTTCGCTCGTGGAACAAGTAGGCGACTACGGCATATTCATGCTCGACATCCGGGGCCGGATCATCAGCTGGAACGAAGGCGCCCGGCGGATCAAGGGTTACAGCGCCGACGATGTGATCGGAAAGTATTTCTCGATATTTTATCCCGAAGAGGACATTCTGAACGGAAAACCTGCCTGGGAACTGAAAGTGGCGCGCGCTACCGGCAAATATGAAGAAGAAGGTTGGAGGCTGCGGAAGGACGGAAGCCGCTTTTGGGCAAATATCGTCATCACGGCCGTGTACGACACCGAGGGCAGGCTGAGCGGATTTTCCAAAGTTACCCGCGACCTCACCGAGCGGAAAATGAATGAGCAGGCATTGCAGGAAAGCTCCGACAGGTACAAGCAGCTCGTGGACGAGCTTTCGGTCACGAACAGCGAACTGTCCTCCGTCAACCGCGAGCTCGAACAGTTTACGGCCATTGTTTCCCATGATTTGAAAGAACCCGTGCGGACGGTCCGCAGCTTCCTGCACCTGATGGACCGGCATGTCGACCAGCAAAACTATGATAACCTGCGGCTGAGCATTGGCAAAGGTATCCTCGCCGCCCAGCGAATGCACGATCTGATCGATAATCTGCTTCATTACTCGCAGATCAGCAAGGTGGGGCTGCAACGGCAGAAGCTGAGAGTGGAAGAAGTGATCGGGGAGGCGATCCAGAACCTCGACGACGCCGTTGCGCAATCGGGCGCGAAAATACAGGTCGAGAGCCTCGTGCCATTCATTTATGGCGACCGTGTGCAGTTGGTGCAGCTTTTCCAGAACCTGGTCGCGAATGCATTGAAATTCACCAACGGCAGCACGCCGGAGGTGACCGTGAAATCCTGGATGGAGAATGGAAGCGTGCGGTTTGTGGTGTCGGACAATGGCATCGGCATTTCACCTGAAAACCTGGAAAAGATCTTCGAGATATTCAGAAGGCTGCATTTTGCGAACCAATATCCCGGCCACGGCGTCGGGCTGGCCGTTTGCAAGAAAGTGGTGGAGCGCCACAGAGGACGGATCTGGGCCGAGTCGGCGCAGGGAAAAGGCGCCAGTTTCCATATTTTGTTACCCAAGATTTAAGCCCCACACGCAAGAACATGAAAATATTCCGACTTGCCATTGTTGAAAATGATGAAGACGAACGGTACTTCATGTCGGAGGCATTCAAGGCCTCCGGGGAATTCCAGATCCTCGGAGAATTCGGCAACGGCGACCAGCTGACCGATTGGCTCCACGGCCGGCCCGCCGAACTGCCCGAAATCGTGCTGTCGGACCTGAATATGCCCGGGAAAAACGGGTACGACATTATCCGGGAACTCAAAGTGGACTATCCCGGCATCGCCGTCATCGCAACTTCCACGTCGTCCGTCGTATCCACCCGCGAGAAATGCATTTCCGCCGGCGCCAAGGATTTTATTGCCAAACCCGACATATTCATCGCCTACGAGGCATTCGTGAAGGAACTTTACCAGCTGGCCTGCCGCGATCTGGGCGCCTGACTTCACCGGATCAGCTTATCGTTCACCTTTACATTCGTGAGCGTAAAGTCGCGCACTACGGATTTGTCGTATGCCACGTTTTTGGCGGTAATATCCAGGTTTTCGAAGTGGAATCTGGATAGTTTGTCGTAATCGCCCGGGCTCACATCGAAAAACACCTCGCATTTCAGTTTAATGTTTTTCAAACTGATGTGGTCGGAATAGGAGAGCGGCACGTCTGTTCTTCCTTTCAAATCGAAGAATTGTTTCCAAGGCTTTACGTAAATGAGGCT
Source organism: Dyadobacter fermentans DSM 18053 (assembly GCF_000023125.1). Classification (NCBI taxonomy): domain Bacteria; kingdom Pseudomonadati; phylum Bacteroidota; class Cytophagia; order Cytophagales; family Spirosomataceae; genus Dyadobacter; species Dyadobacter fermentans. The sequence continues at coordinate 1,828,572 of NC_013037.1, read as the reverse complement.
GTATGCGTAACCATCCACGTTTTCCACACTTACAAACTCGTATTTTTGGGGTGTATCGGGGCGCATTTTCAGCCAGAGCACGCGCATGGCATTCTCGATGTGGCAGTTGCGCATGATCACGTTTTTGTTGTGAATGGCCTCGCTGCCAAGTGTGAGCGCGGCGTGGCAAAACCCGAAATTCGTATCCTCGATGATGATGTTGGTATTCGCGCCGTTGCCGGGATCTTTGTCGGCGTAGGGGCCTTTTCCGCCTTTCAATGCAATGGCGTCATCGTTTACGGCGAGGTAGCAACCCTTCACGAGGACATTGTTGCACACATCCAGGTCAATGGCATCCGTGCTGGGCGCCTTGATCGGCTCGTGGGGAGCTGTGATCGTCACATTGAGGATTTTGATATTATTGCATTGGTAATAATGGCTCGTCCAGAACCCGGAGTTCCGGAGCTTTACATCCTGTACCTGCACATCGTTACTTTTCCAGATGAAAACGAGTCGCGGTCGCGATACTTCCAGGTTGGTGCAATTGGGATTTTCCTTCCGCCGCTGCCAGAAAGCCTTCCAGTAGTTCAGCCCGTTACCGTCGATGGTCCCTTTTCCCGAAATGGTAAAACCATTCACGCCATAAGCATTCACCAGCGCCGGAAAATAATCCAGGTTTTGCCCTTCCATCCGCGAAGGCATCATCGGGTAATCCGCTATTTGATCAGACCCCTTCAATACGGCGCCATCGGCCAGGTAAAGGTGTGTTTTGGGTTTAAAAAACAAAGCCCCGCTCAAAAAAACACCCTTCGGCACGACGATCACCCCGCCTCCCTGGGAATGCGCCCGATCAATGACCTGCTGTATCCGGGCCGTCTGAACGACGTTGCTATCCGCCCCCACGCCATGCTCCGTAAGCACATACTGCTTGCCGAGTTTGCTTAGCTGAATTTTGGAAGTGTCTGAAAACCAGTCGGGTATTTGGGTGCCGTCGGGGAAGTTGGCAGATCTCGTGCCCTGGGCAATGGCAGAAAGCGCGACACAGCAAAACAAGGAAACGAGCAGGGTGTATTTTTTCATAACCGCAAATTGTGATAGAAATCCATCACAATTTGCAACTATTTCCGGTTCAAGCTTCATTGTCGGCAGCATTTACAGGTTTTTGCTCGCCGCTACGCCATCGCCCCGTTCAGCCCGATCGTCTGGCCGCTGATCCATTTGGCGTCGTCGCTGGCCAGGAAGGTGATGGTTTTGGCGATGTCGTCGGGCTCGCCGAGGCGGTTGAAGGCGTTCAGGGATGCGAGGCGGTCGATAAGCTCCTGGGGTTTGCCTTTGGTGAAGAGCTCAGTGTTGGTAGGGCCGGGCAGCACGGCGTTGACGTTGATGCCCCGAGCGCCTACTTCTTTGGCAAAAACGCGCGTCATTTGCTCCACAGCGCCTTTGGTCGCTACGTAGGTCGCGTAGGTGGGCATCATCAGGCGCGTGGTGGTGGAGGAAAAGTTGATAATGCTTCCGCCGTCGGCCAGGCGCGTGGCAGCTTCGCGGAGGGTGTTGAATGTCCCGCGCACATTTACTTCGAACTGGCGGGTGAAGTCCTCGTCAGTGGTGTCTTTGAGGAGCTTGGTGATCATGATGCCGGCATTGTTGACGAGCACGTCGATCCGCCCGAAATGGGCGATGGCGTCGTCAAAAAGCGCTTTCACCTGCTGCGGATTGGCGACGTCGGCCTGTAACGCAATGGCGTCGCCGCCAGCCGAGCGGATCGCGGCAACGGTTTGCTGTGCGGCTTCTTCGCCGCTGGTGTAGTTCACGATTACCCTGGCGCCGGCTTGGGCGAGGTGTATGGCTATTGCCGCCCCAATCCCGCGTGACGCGCCGGTCACCAGGGCTACTTTGTTTTGGAGTGAGTTCATATAGGTTTGTTTTTGGCTGGAACATTGCAAAGATGGCATGTAACCGGCACATTAACGCGTACAAGCTGCTCAGGAAGCGTTACAAATTCCCAATGGCTATAAAAGCAGAAAAGCCGCCGGCATTCCGACAACTTTTCTGCATAATCAATATCCGGGCCCGGCTTGCTGCACGCGCCAGTGCTTATTCAAACCCGAATAGAAAAGGAAATACAAACACCACCAATGCGCTCCAAATGGTGTACAGCGGCAGGAATACGACCAGCGACGCGCCCACAGCGGACAACCCGCTCCGCTTGCTCAGCACGGAAAACAGTTTTAATCCTACATAAAACAAATGGGCGAGCATCAGCACATTGGCACCCAATACGGCCGCACGGTTCGGCGTGAGGCCCCATTCCGAAATGCGGAACAGTACGGCCGATAATGCAATGCTGTTTACGAGGAGTGTCACGGCGGAGAGCAGGAATAACACGGTGATCTGCAACCGGTTGCCTTCGGATCTGTCCGTTTCGGCGATGGAGAAGAAGATGAGTGCCATCACGCCGATCAGCAGTCCGTTAAACAGCAGGAGAAACTCGCGGTCGTGGTAGGGACTTTTGCCCGCAACGAGCGTTGCTCCAAGGTATACTACCAGCATTACAAGCGCCACCGGGCTGAAAAGCTTCGCAATGACCGGGGGGATCTTGCTCACGAGCGTAGGCTGCACGCGGGTGATGAATGTGGCGACGATCGGAACGGCAGCGAGGCCGCAGACAATAATGTACTTGCCGTAAAAGTTCTCGATATTCCAGCCGATCAGGTGGAAAAGCCCGAGCGTAATGCCCGTGGTAAGTCCGCCCGCCAGCACCAGCAAGCCCGACATCACCACCAGTTCGCCAAGGTAGCGCAGGAATTCGAGCCAGTTGGTGTCCCTGTTCCATTTGCCGCCATGAAAAGCAATGCCCAGCATCGAGAGCAGCAACAGCGGCAGGTGAATGCACGAGAGGATCAGCGTATCGCTATGCTGATCGCGGGGCAGCCAGTTGATGAAAATGGCCGCAACCGCCAGCAGCACGATCGCCAGTCCGCGCGTTTTCCACGTAATATTGTTTTTCCAGGCAAAATAGGCCATCAGGGCGGGGCCGACGATGAACCCTAGATTGCGGGGATAAAAGAAGTCTTCCTGAATGGAGAAAATTTCGGGCAGCTTCGCGAGCAGTGCCGCAAACAGCGACGCGGCGATCACGAAGGACCGCTCGGCGGGCGTGCCCCAGAAAAACTCATCCTGATGGAAATTGAGGCGCTGATACCAGCCTTCCGCCAGCGGACTCGTGCGGATTTCGGGGTACAATGCGTTAAATGCAGCCTTGAAGCTCGGCTTGTTGCCCCGGTACAACTTTTCCAGTTGCAGGGGATTGTCTTGGTTCAACAGGATTTCCTCGCGCATAAAAAGATTGGATTGAATGGTTACTCCCTTTAAAGATTGGATTGAATGGTTACTCCCTTTGTAGTGTTGCTGTGCTTTTTTATGAATATTAAAAAGTACTTTGTGATTCAAAGTTAAAAACGATTTGAATTTCCGCAATACTGTGCGTCAAAATTTTTTTCACGCGCTGCCCGTGCCGTTAACTCAATTTGCTAACCGGTTAATTAATAACGCCTTAGTTGCGCTCTTACCTGACTTTACTTTGCACAAAAATCAACCAGCACAAAATGGAATCTACAATCAGCCTATGGGCCGGAGCGGTCCAGATCGGGATAGCGGTAGCAATAGCCGCGATTGGTATCCGGATCATTCTTGAACTCCGCAAAACGGAATGGAACGACCAGGCCGCCGAGTAGGGGACTTAATATAGAAGCAAATTGTACTAAAAGGCATTTGTCAAAGCCCTGATTTGCTGATATATTGTCAGGAGAATTTTTCCTGAACCTTATGAACCAATCTACTTCGCTGAGCCGCAGGGGTTTCCTGATGGCCGCTTCCGCCGGACTGGCCCTGCCTTTCGTCCGGCCTTTCCATTTTCAGGGCAAAGCCAAGCCGCTCTTTTCATTTTCAACACTCGCCTGCCCGAAATGGGACTGGGCGACGATCGTCAAATATGCCGCCGACAATGGCTACAAAGGCATCGAGATCCGAGGGGTGCTGGATTGTATGGATCTGCCTAAATGTGAGGATTTCAATTCGCCGGCCAACATTGCGCGCTCGCGGGCGATGGCTGAGGAAAAGGGGCTGAGGATCGTGGACCTGGGCTCATCGGCGTCGCTCCACATGGCCGATCCCGCGGTGCGTGCCAAAAACCTGGACGAAGCCAAGCGGTTTATCGACCTGGCTCAGCAGCTCAATTGCCCGTTTGTGCGCGTATTTCCGAATGATTTGCCGAAAGACCAGGAAGTGGAGAAAACCATCGAACTGATCAGTTCCGGGCTGCTGGAACTGGGCGAGTATGCCAAAAAGACATCCGTAACGGTGCTGCTCGAATCGCATGGCGATGTTACCGGCAAGGACATCCTAGCCAAGGTAATGGGCCGGGCTGAACACAAGCACGTCGGGCTCATCTGGGACATTTTCAATATGTGGTCGGTCACGAAAGAGCCGCCTGCGGAGGTATACCGGACATTGAAAAAGTACATCCGCCACACCCATATCAAGGACGGCATCCTGGAAGGCGGCAAAATCCGCTATACACAGGTCGGAAAAGGCGAGGGGCCGCTGCGAGAGGCCATCAGCGTGCTGGTGAAAGACAATTACAAAGGCTATTATAGTTTCGAATGGGAGAAAAAGTGGCATCCCGAAATCGAAGATCCTGAAATTGTCATCCCGGCATTTCCCGGGCTCATGCAGCAGTACTTTTAATCGTACTTCATTTCCACGGCTTTGATTTCACCTTTCAGCCCTGCATTTCCCGTTACGCTGATTCCCACCCTTGGCGCCCGGTCCCACCTGGGCAGCCAGGGGATTTCCATTTGCACGGCGCTCGTGAGCGAATCGATTTTTTGGCCTTTCACCGCCCAGCTGAATGTGTAGAAACGTCCGAACCGGCTTTGCAATTCGAGGCGGATGTTATTGTACTTGTCGGGAATGTTCTGGGTTTTAAGTACTTCATATACGCCGTCTTTCACTTGCCACAGCTCAATGCGATTGTTTCCGGCACCGTAGCCGATGGCGTTCTGCGCATCGCCGTAGATGACCACGTTTTGCATCACGTCGTCCTTCATGATCACTTCGGCGGCAAATGTGTAGGTTCCTTTCCGGATGGTCTGGCCAAGGAAGTTGCCCGTACGTGCCGGGTTGCCGCATTCCAGCACCAAAGCGCTTCCCGTTACTTCATATTTCGGTTTCGGAAAGCCCGCATCGAATACCCAGGGTAGTTTGAGCGTGTCGCGGTCGTAGTTCACCGAAAAATTGTGTGTCTGGGGCGGTGTCGTGGCCAGTACCGCGGGCGCTTCTGCCTGGATGGGCGTTGTTTTCCCGTACCGGAATGCCGGCCAATGGGTCGTTTCGTCCCAAACCAGCTCGCTCAGCACACCCTGGCGGCCGGCGAATGTAAAATCGATGCCGTTGTAGGCGTGGTGCAGGTAAAAGTAACGGCGATCGGGCGTTACCACCACCGTGCCGTGTCCCGGGCATTTCCAGGCGTCGTCGCCGAACAGCACCGGGTTTCCCGAATATTTGACCCACGGCCCCTGCAACTTCTCGGCCCTTGCCACCCCGACCTGGTAGTCGCAGCGATCGCCGCAGCACGCATTGCCCGAATAGAGCATGTACCAGTAGTTGCCGCGTTTGAAAATGGCCTGTCCCTCGGCCCCGCCGCTTTCCCAGCCTGTGGGATCGGCCTTGATGAGGCTGAACTCCTTGCCGGTCACCTTTAAGCCGTCGGGTGAAAGTTCGGCGCCTAGCAGTTCGATGCCCCGGTCTTTGTCCAGGCCGTATGCTTTCCAGGTGATAAACAGTTTTCCCTTGTCTTCCACCACAAATGCATCAATGGCCTCTTTGGTCCATTCAATGATAATGCCGTGATCTTTAAATCCCTTTCGAAGGTCCTTGCTGGTGGCCACACCGATTACCGACTGCTTGTCGGCCCTTCTGCGGGCGGTGTAGTACATAAAAAACGTCCCATTCCGGTAGAACAGCTCCGGCGCCCAGTAGCTTCCCATGGTCCATTTGGGTAGTTCGGCGAAAACGGGGCCCACGTATTCCCAATTCACCAGGTCTTTGGAGCTGTAAATAGGGTAGGCCGGCCCCCATTCGGAAGAAGTGCCGACGGCATAATAGGTATCGCCCACGCGCACGACCGACGGATCGGCGAAGTCGCCGGCGATGACCGGGTTTCGATAAGTGATCACGCGGGTGGGCGCAGGCCGTTGGGCAAAAGCTTGGACAGCGAACATCCATGTGAAAAGAAATACACCGGGCAGGAACTTCATGATCGGGCAAATTGATGGAACTGCGAAGAAAGGGATTTATTTTTGGATAAGAAACCGGCCTATATCGTAAAATATCAGCCGTGCAGGGGTCAGGATAGTTGAAATGATCCGAAATAATTAAAATATTGCAGCTCTTACTTCAACATAACAATGCACTATTTCAAGAGCTTCCTGGAAGTGGCCGGCGTGCTGATCGTCATGATGTCGCTTATTCCCCTGATCCGGAGCGATTACTGGACATTCCGGGTTTTCGAATACCCGCGGTTGCAGAAACTCGTCCTCTGCGTGGCTGTCACCGGCATTTACATTAGTCTGTTTTTCTCGACCGATTTGCAGACACTCATCCTGTCGGGTGCCTTCCTATTAAACACCATTTATTTGTGCTACCTCGTGTACCCGTTTACGCGCCTTGCGGGGACTGTGATCGAGCCTGCCAAGAAGCACTTGCCCGAAAACCGCCTGTCGATCCTTTCATCGAATGTATTTCAGGACAACCGGAATACCGAGGGCTGCATGAACCTGATCCGGAAGTACGATCCCGACGTGCTGCTGCTGCTGGAAACCGACCGTTTCTGGCATGAAAGCACGCTGGCATTGCAAAAGGACTATCCGTACGAGGTGCCGGTGCCGCTGGAAAACACCTATGGAATGCTGCTCTACTCGAAATTGGAGCTGTCGGATGTGCAGGTCCGCTACCTGGTCGACGAAGAAATACCTTCCATTAAAGCGCAGGTCGCATTGCCCTCGGGCCAGCGGATACAGCTGTTTTGCGTGCACCCGACGCCGCCCGTGCCCGGAGAAAACCTGCATTCCACCGAGCGCGACAAGGAACTGCTGCTGGTAGCTAAGGAGGTTAAAGCCAGCCGGTTACCCTGCATTGTGGTGGGCGACCTGAACGACGTGGCGTGGTCCTACACCACCGATCTTTTTACCAAAATCAGCGGCCTGCTCGATCCGCGCATTGGGCGGGGTTTTTACAATACCTTCCATGCGGGTATGCCGCTGCTGCGTTTCCCGCTCGATCACGTGTTTTGTTCCACCGATTTCAAGCTGGTAGAACTCGCGCGGCTCGAAAATTTCTCATCCGACCATTTCCCTATCCTGCTTTCGCTACAATATGAGCAGGCGGCAAGTGCGGAGCAGGAAGAGCCCGAGGCCGAACCGGAGGACATTGAGCTCGCCAACGAAAAAATCTCGAAGGAAGTGCCCGAGTGAATTCACAGGCCCGCTATCCAGTAGACCGGCCCTAACGACAGCTTTTGCGGTCATTTCGAACTCTGCGGCGATTCATTTCGGAAGATTTTATGACCAGAAAACACTTACTCCGTCCATTGGCGGCTACATTATTTTTGCTGATCGCAGCGGGTTTCCGGGTTGCCGAACGGCCCATTACCGTGTACCTCATCGGCGACTCCACGATGGCCAACAAAGCAGTAAAAGCTTATCCCGAAGCAGGATGGGGAATGCCATTTGCCTATTTTTTTGATCAAACGGTGAAGGTCGATAACCGGGCGGTGAATGGGCGTAGCACGAAAACCTTTATAGAGGAAAAGCGCTGGCAATCGGTGTCCGACAGTCTACGGGAAGGCGATTATGTGCTGATCCAGTTCGGGCATAATGATGAAGTTAAAACCAAGAAAAGCTACATTGATGAGGCGGGTTACCAGAACAACCTGGTGCGTTTTATCGAAGAAACGCGAGCGAAAAAGGCCAATCCAGTGCTCATTACCCCGGTAGCGCGGCGGAGTTTCGATGCCGAGGGGAAAATTCAGGACACGCACGCCGTGTACTCGCAGCTCGTGCGCGACGTAGCGGCGGCACAAAGCGTTCCGCTGATCGATCTTGATAAACGAAGCCAGGTATTACTTCAAAGCATGGGCGTGGAGAACTCGAAATTGCTCTACCTGCACCTTGCTGCGGATGAACATCCCAACTACCCGGCCGGAAAAGAAGACAATACCCATTTCAGCGAGCTTGGTGCCCGTAAAATGGCACAGCTTGTGCTGGCCGACATTAAGGCGCTCAAACTGGCGCTGGCCGAACGGATCGTTAAAAATCCCTGATCACGGAAAACACCTGGATTTGAAAACACAAGTTTCTACGCCTGCCGCATTCGCTATTTTGCGGGCGTTGCCGCCACCAGTTTCACCGGGCCCAGCAAGCCGCTGGGCTGTAAAGGTGAATCGGCTTTGTAAAACGGCATCGTCGTATAAGTGATTTTGGTGGCGGTGCCGGGTTGTGCGTCGCCGATCAGGCGGTTTACCCAGGTATTGGTAACACGCACCTGAATGCTATTAGCGCCCCGCTTCACCGCGTCGGTAATGTCGATACGGAACGGCTTTTTCCAGATAATGCCTGCATTTTTGCCATTCACGATCACTTCGGCGAGATTTTTCACATCGCCGAGGTGGAGCCAGTAGCGCGCTTTTTTATTAATTGCCGACACATTGAGCGTGTTTTCGTAAGTGGCAGTTCCCGAAAAGTATTTGATCCCGGCATCCGCATGCTCCGATAGCGAGGCGAGTTCATTCATTTGCGCCTGCGCAGGAGCGCCCAGGCCCGGTTGAAAGCGCACGGTCCAGGTGCCCGTCACAGCAGTGGCGTCCGATTCGCGCCATTCGGGCTCGGAATGCAAATTGTTGGGAGCCTTGCCACTGAAAACGATAAAATAGGCCTGCCAGGAATCGAATTTCAAAGGAATGGTGGTCCGGCCGTCGGCGATCTGGTAAAAGACTTTACTGGTTTTGCCGGTTTCTGGGTTCCATAGTACGGGAATTTTGCCGGTAACGCGGAAGCTGATACTGGCCTGGTTGGCCTCGTTACTGCGGTTGTCGAGCCAGTAAATGTCGGCGTCGGGTGTTTGGCGGTGCACGTAAAGGATCTTCGCTTTCTCGCCGGATATGGCCACATCTTTGGGCGCAATGCTGCTCAAAACGGTTTCCAGCGGCTGCGAGGAAACATTCGGATTATTCCAAATCCTGTTGACGAGCGCCGTAAATGCCGACGGATCGTCACCCAGGCTGGGGGAACGCTCCGGTTTCACGCCCGCCACTTTCATTCCGTTATCCACCAGTTCGCCAATCTTTTGCAGCACCGGCAATGTCATATCCCTGGCGGTAGAGTCCAGCACCAGCAAACGATACTGCTGGCCCGATGGCGTCGCGATCAAGCCTTTTTCTATTTTCAGCATATCTTTGATCACACTCGAATTCGCGAAATCGAATGCATAGCCGGCAGGTATCGGGGGAAGTTTTTGCGTGGAGATCTGCGTGATATTTGAGTTTTCACCATAATAATACAGCACATCCACCACCGGCTTGCCTTGTTGCAGCATGAAACAGCTCCTCCCCAGGTAATCCATCCACGCCTTTGCCTGTTCTGCCCAGGTTTCCTGCCGCGTGAAATACTGCCCGAACGGCCCGAGCGAAAAGCCGGGTTTTTTGTCGTCCAGTGGCTGGTGAACGGAGGTGTGGATCACAAACCGGTTCAGTCCCGACGCCATTTCGAGATCCGCCGTGCGTTTCAGCTTTTCGGGATACCAGGTGAATGCATTGCCAACGGACGTCATCGATTCCGCCGCGACGATGTTTTGTCCGTAAATGTGCGCCACCGAGGCCGATTCGCGGATGTCGGCTTCGCTCCGCACTTCCTCGTCGGCGCCCCCGGCCAGGCTGCCGGGCGTCCACATTGCAGCCATCGGAATGTCGGCCTTGCGCTTCACATCCATGCCGTCGGCCAGGTAAATGCGGCCGCCCTCGTGCGATTCGGTATAGCGCTTCATTCCGCGCGCTTTCAATGCGTCGCCGATCACCTCGTAGTGGTTTTCGATGATCAGTTCGCCGATGGTTTTTCGGAAATCCCACAAAAAGCGGTCGCTTTCAGCGGCGCTTTTCACGATGATGCCTGTGAGCGCGGGAATCCAGGGCGTGATGTCGTAGCCTCGGCGCTTTTTGAACTCCTGCGGCATTTCTTTCGTCCAGGTCATATGGCCTGCCTCGTAGCTGTCGAGCACCATGAATTGCAGTCCTTTCGCGCCCATTTGCCCGCCGGTAGCGTCCTTATACATATCGAGATAGGTATTAATATAGCGGGTCACGGCTGCTTTATCGAGCTTATCCACTTCTAAACCGGTTGCTTCCGGCGAGGCGGGATGATTTTTGCGCCCGGTGAGCGAGTACCCGAGCCGTACCACCACCCAGTTGCCGGCAGGCGGTGTCCAGTTCAGGCTGCCGTCGGCGGTCATTTTGGAAGTCAGGTCGATCACGTCGGTGAGGGGTACCGCGTCCGCATTGGGCTGGATCAGCGAGGAAGTATTCTCGCGCCAGGGGCTGAAACCAGCCTTTTCTTCGAACTGATCCATCCGGTCGGTATTATGAAACACGATTTCGGCCACATGAACGCCCTCGGGCGCGGCCGGCTGCCCGCCGCCTCCGCCCATCATCGCTACGAAAGGATTGAACGGCGGCGCCAGCGTTTTGAACGCGATCCGGTAGAATCTGGCCGTTACGGGAGTAAATGCCAGTGTGTTTTGAGGAACAATGCTGCCTTTGATGGGCGCAACGTCGCGGAAAGTGACGCCGTCGTCGCTTACCCGCAGCGTCCGGTTGTTGGGCGCTCCGTTGAACTCGGCCAATGCGCCGCCCGAGCTGGCGCCTACAATCGTCAATGCCTTGAATGTCTGCGGTGTATCGAATTCATATTGTACCCACATATCCTGGCCAACTTCCATCGGCGGCAGGAGGGAGGTTTTGCCCAAATCGCCGTCGGTCAGTTCGGCTACCGAAAAAGAGCCTCCGCTCGACGTTACTTTGGGATTGAGCGTGCTCATGCGCTTGTCGGCAGAAGGCAGCTTGTAGGCGATCACGAGCGCATCGGCATAATAATCCGGCACTTCGCCCGACGGTCCTGACATCCCGCCTTCGGCAGGCAATGGCACATTCTGAAACTTCCCGGCCACCGGTGCGGGCGGGGGGAGTTTGCCTGTAAAAGTTTGCCCGCCCGGCACATGCGTTTCGGTCCAAACGTACTTTTTCATCGCATCTGCGGCCGGTACCCACGGCCCGCCGGTAACGCTCCAACCGGGTGAGCCTGCGATCGCCATTTCGAGGCCGAGCTTTTGGGCGAGGTCGGTGGTATGTTTGAAAGCGTCCTTCCAGTCGGGCGTCATGAACACCAGCTTTTTGGGCGTCACATTGGGTGTAAAAAGGCTCGCATCGAAATTCTGGAAGCCGCCAATGCCTACGCGCTTCATCCATTCGAGGTCTTTGGTGATCCCTTCTTTGGTAATGTTGCCGTTCATCCAATGCCACCAAACACGCGGTTTAGCCGCATCGGGAGGCGTTTGGAAGCCTTGCTGCAAAGCGGGTGACTGCCCCCAGGCAAGCGCAGGCACCGCCCACGCAAGTAGTATAAGTTTTTTCATACGTAAGGTATTGATTATCTGCCGGTAAAAAGACATCGCCCGGATGGTGAAGCGATGAATTTGCTATATCTACTTATGATATTTTGAGATGATTTTTTTAGATATTACCGATGCAAAACGAATTCACTCAGCATTCCTTTTATTGGAAATGTCTTATATTTGAACTTAACTTAAAAGTGAATCGTATTTATCTTGAAGTGTACACCCGGTCGCAGAAGGTGACTGTTTAATCGATCCGGTTTGAAGGTAGCGCAAGTACCGAAACCAGTTCATTTGTGGACCAGTACAAAGAGAAAGGCTTTGGAGAAGATGTCGTTATGATCAGGAGCTGGATATGGTACCTCGAAAGGCGGGGAGCACAAATGCGGTATTTCCGTCCCGAGAACAACGTGAGTGCCGGGCCGATCACATTCTCTCGGCTCAGAATCTACTGCATCAGATGTAGCGAGAATATCGTCATTCTGGGTGGTGGTGGTGAAAAGAAAGGTCGAAAGGCCCAGGACGGCGCCGAAACCTGGAAGGCCTTGAAGATGATGATGGCCGTTGACAAGAAATTAGTAGAGAAAATCAGGGCGGGAGAGATTTGGTACTCCCGGGATTTGATGCAATTAGAAGGTGAACTATTTATAGGTATTTGATATGAATGCGCTAGAAAAAATTCCTCTGGATCCGGTCATACACAGATTTATTGGAACAAGCTTCGATCTTTCCGACCGTATCCATGAGATACTGGAAAACAAGGGGATTTCACAGAAGGAACTGGCCGAAATGCTCGGCAAAAAGGAGTCGCAGGTGAGTAAATGGATGACCGGGACGCACAACTTTACGATCAAGACACTGGCATTGCTTGAAGTGAAACTGGGCGTCTCAATTTTCCAGGTGTCGAATGGGGTTATACAGCCCATTGAGCAGGAGGTACCGGAGCCGGTTTGAATGGGGGCGGACTACGTCCATTTTACAGGTAGCACAAAAAAATCAGGACGCCCCAGCGGGGCGCCCTGATTTTTTTGTGTTATAATATCCTTTTTCGTTTTTATGCATTAGAACGAGTAGCGCAATGTGACGCCGTAGGTGCGCTGGTCGCCCACGATGCCGGCGTACTGGCCGTAGCTGCCCGGTGCTGCCAGGAGCAGTTCGTAGTAGTCTTTGTTGAACACGTTTCTGGCCCATACGAAGAACGAAATGCCGTTCGAGGCGCGGAAACCGAGGCGGCCGTTGGTCAGCGAGTAGCCGTCGATGTTCAGGTATTTGGATGGTGATGGGCTGGATGAGAAGCCGGAGCGCGCAAATACGTCGATACCCAGGAAGTAGTTGCCTTTCAGTCCCAGGAAGGTGCCTTTCACCGTTCCTTCACCCCCTACGGAGCCCGACCATTTCGAAATGCCCGGCAGCGCACCGCCCGAAATATCCTTGAATGCCTGCTCACCGCCTACTTCTTCCAAAGGCACGGGTGCATTGGCGAATTTGACATATTTTCCGTCGGTATAAGCCACCGCCGCATTGAACGACAGGTTGCTGAATCGAATGTTACCATCTACTTCCACGCCTTGTACCCGCACTTTTTCAGCATTGGCAAGATAGCCGCGGTTTACGCCCGGCTCGGGAGTCTGAACCTGGGTCTGGAAATCGTTGATGTCCGAACGGTACAAGGTCAGGTTCAGGACGGAGTTAGCAGTCGGTTTTGTTTTGATACCCAACTCTTTGTGATCCACGTGCTCGGGCTTCACATTAGCCAGGTCGAGCAGAACAGCGCCATTGGCTGTCGGCAAGCCGCCCACGTTTACGCCGATAGGCTTGTAACCCACCGAATACGTTGCATAGGCATTGAAACGGCTGCTGGCTTTGTATTGGAGCGACAATTGTCCCGAAAAGTTACCCTGGTCGTAGTTCGTGTTGAAGGCCTGGTCCGTGTAAACCAGTCGTTTCAGCGCGAGCAATGCAGCGTCGGTCGTTTGCAGGCCGCCGTAAGTCTCTCTTTTGTAATCCACCACTTTCTTGTCGTAGTTGTAGCGAACGCCCGGCAATACATGGAGCTTGTCGGTGATTGCCCAGTCGGCCTGTGCGAACACGGCAAGGCTGGTGCTTTTGATGCGGTTGGTGGTGCGGATACCGAAGTTATCGAACAAGCCCGGTGTTTTCCAGAGTTCGCTGGTGCTGTTTTGTGCAAAACGCCACTGTGCAGAACCGGCCTCTTCCGTTTGCACAGGATCGGATTTCAGGTCTTGCCAAAGTCCGAACAAACCAACTACACCGCTGAGTTTAGGGGAAATTTTGCCTGAATAGCGGATCTCCTGCGACCATTGGTCATGCACCGAGTTACCGGACGAAATCGTGAATACCGGCAATCCCAGGTAATCGCGGTCGTTAAGGGGCACCCATTTCCAGAAACGCCATGCCGAAGTTGCGGTAAGGGTTCCGTTTCCGATTTTGATGTCAGCGTTGGCCGATACGCCACCAAGTCTGTTATCTGCTTTTGAAGGCGTATCAAGGTCAAGTTTGCGTTCGAATGCGCTTGAATAGGGGAGTTTGTAGCCCAGGTCGGCGATAATCGCGTCGAATTGACGGTAAGGCGCACGTTTTGTAGGCACCACGCCTGCGATAGGCCAGCCGTAGCCGTTTGGTTTCTGATCCGACACGTCGCCGATAACGGTAATGTTCACCTTGCTGTTTGGCTGGTAAAGAATCTGGCCGCGCACACCGATATTATTGATATCGTTGATCGGCTGTTGCGTGTGTTCGTTGAAAAACAGCCCATTACGCTGCGTTCCCGTGAACGACACGCGTGCCGCAAGTTTCTTATTGATGGGGCCGGTGAATGACCCTTTGGCCTGAATGTAACCGAAGTTACCATAGCTTAGCTCGAAGCTGCCGCTGGGGTCGAAGCTCGCGCCGCGGGTGGTGATGTTGAATGCGCCGGCCGTCGTGTTTTTTCCGAAAAGTGTTCCCTGTGGTCCGCGCAATACTTCAATGCGCTCAATATCAATGAAATCGAGTGCCGTTGCAGCCGGACGTGCGTAGTAAACGCCATCCACATAAAAACCCACGCCAGGGTCGATGCCATCGTTGGTAAGGCCATAGGTAGATCCGAGGCCGCGGATGTTCAAAGTTGTATTACGCGCGTTCGACACATACAGCTGAACGGTCGGAACCAGTTCTTTCAAACGGTTTACATTGAACGCACCTGCATCCTCAGCGGCCGATCCGCGGATCACGGAAATCGGAATGGGAACTTCCTGAGCAGATTCCTGACGGCGACGCGACGAAATGATCACGTCTTCCAGGTTATCCGCCGAAGGATCGAGCTTGATAGTCACCCCGCTGCCTTCGATCACAACTTCTTTTTTGATATAGCCCAAAAACGAAACAACCAGTGTGAAAGGTAGTTTCTGACCCGTTACCAGCTGAAACTCACCGTTTGCATCCGTTGCGGCACCGTTCGTTGTTCCCTTAATGGTGACGGTAGCACCAATAAGCGGGGAGTCGGTGGCGGCGTCGAGAATCGTTCCGGTAACCGTGGCATTCACGATCGGCGGGTTCTGCGCCTGGGCAACCAATGAGATGAGTAGAATTGTTGTGCTGAATAGGGTCGTTAAAAATGTCTTCATAAATGCGGTGTTGCTTTACTGTTTTTTGATGGTGTTCATGAGTGGTGGTTACTGTGAAACAGCCTGTCCTAGTACTGTTTGGGAAACATCGCAGGACAACAGTAAGGTATAATCGGTGGTTTCATATGTAGGGATTGTAAGTTTCTCCGGCAAAGCTATGGATATTATTTAGTATATAGAAATAGTAGAGTAATATTTTTTGAAAATAAGATAAAAATGGATCTGCACTTTATTCATGCATTGTCCACAAGGTTCTTTAAATCAATGGCTTGGGTGGCTCTCCGCCGAGGTATTTTTTCAGGATTCTTCGGGCTACGTCCAGGTAACCATCGAGTGTGACGGGCTTGGTGTAGAAGCCGTCGGCGCCGGCCTGGTAGGCTTTTTGGGCATTTTGGCTATCATTCGAAAGGACAATTTTGGGCACATCGCCGTAGCCTGCAAACGCCTGGATCGCGTCCAGCACTTCCACGCCGTTCATCCGCGGCATATTCATATCTACCAGGATCAGTTCGGGATTGGGATTGTCGTTCGCGAGCAGGTCCACCAGTTCGCGGCCGTCCTCAACTTCCAGTATTTTCCTCCGCTGACCCACGATGTTCAGCGCTTCTCCGATCAGATAGCGGTCATCCGCATCGTCATCAGCAATTATTACAGTATTTCTTTTCATCACCCCACGATAGCTTGGTACACACATTTTTTA
Organism: Dyadobacter fermentans DSM 18053; assembly: GCF_000023125.1. Taxonomy (NCBI): domain Bacteria; kingdom Pseudomonadati; phylum Bacteroidota; class Cytophagia; order Cytophagales; family Spirosomataceae; genus Dyadobacter; species Dyadobacter fermentans. Next base: position 1,812,549 of record NC_013037.1, on the reverse strand, counting down.
AGAAAACGACCGGTTTTGGTAACCGTAAAGGCAGGCGGCAACAGAGGAGAAGGGAGTGACGTAAAGGCAAGTTAGCCATATTTCCTTACCAATCACCATTATCGCCGCTTATCTGTCTTAGAAATTTGAAAATCAGCGGCGTCCGGTCATGTATAGATACATGTGAAAAGTGGCCGTTTCCGACCGTATCAGCCTCAAAACAAGCCCCGCCGACCCAATGCTGCGCTTCATTCAAGAAAGAGAATTTTTGAATAGTATATTAATTATATAGAATAAATATATTTTTGCGAGCGAAACCTTTTGTTCTACATTTCTCCAAAATCATGAAGACCTCTGCATTCTTTGCCGCTGCGCTGTTTGCCTTTTCGGCCGTGGCGGCGCAAAAGAAATCCGCCCCGGACCGCCGGGTTGCCGACCAGCGGCCCAACATCATCCTCATCATGGTCGACGACCTGGGCTACTCCGACATCGGCGCATACGGCTCCGAGATCAAAACCCCGCATATCGACCAGCTCGCCGGCGAGGGCATCCGGTTCCGCGAATTTTATAACAATTCCATCTGTGCGCCCACGCGGGCGTCGCTCATCACCGGCCAGTACCCGCACAAGGCCGGAGTGGGATATTTTAATGTAAATCTGGGCCTGCCGGCTTACCAGGGGTATCTCAACAAGGAGTCGCTCACATTCGGGGAAGTGCTGCGCAATGCGGGTTACAGCACCTTGCTGAGCGGCAAATGGCACGTCGGGAACGACAGCACCGCGTGGCCCAACCAGCGCGGGTTTGATCGTTTCTATGGTTTCATCAATGGGGCAAGCAACTATTTCGATATTGGAAAATACGGCAAAGGCCCGGCTGTGGAGCTGGTGGAGAACAATAAGCGCATTAACCTGCCGCCCGACAAATACCTGACCGACGAGATCACCGATCACGCCCTCGCATTCCTCGACGAGCAAAGCAAAACCGCCAAGCCGTTTTTCCTTTACCTCGCCTACAATGCGCCGCACTGGCCGCTGCAAGCCCCGGAAGCGGATATTGCCAAATACAAGGGCCGGTACAGCATCGGCTGGGACTCGCTCCGTGCCGAGCGCCTGCAAAGGCAGAAAGCGCTGGGCATTACCGATCCCAAACAATCCGTGGCGGCGCGCGACAAGGACGTGACGCCCTGGGAGAATGTGCCATATGATGAAAAACTGCTTTGGGAGCGTAAAATGGAGATTTATGCGGCGATGGTCGATCGGGTGGACCAGAATATAGGCAAGCTTCGCGAAAAACTGAAAGCGCTTAACAAAGACGATAACACGCTGATTGTCTTCATTTCCGACAATGGTGCGCAGGGTGGTTACGCGGGCGCATCTCCGCGCAGGCCACAGCGCAACACCGGCCCGGCGGGCACGGCAGGTTCGTATGTGTATCAGGACCAGCCCTGGGCGTACGTGTCAAACGCACCGCACGCCGCATATAAGAACAACATGCACGAAGGCGGTATCAGCGCGCCATTCATTGCCTGGTTTCCCCGGCAGATCAAAGGCGGGCAGATCGTGAAGGGCACCGGCCACCTGATCGACCTTGCGCCGACGTTCTATGATCTTGCCAAAGCCGCCTATCCGGCCACAGCGAATGGTGTTGCTACGAATACCCTTCCGGGCAAAAGCCTGGTGCCGGTACTCACGGGTAAATCGGGCGAGGTGGACCGTGGCGGCGAGCCTATCTTTTGGGAACGCGCCGGAAACCGGGCTGTGAGGAAGGGGAAATGGAAAATCGTGTCAACCTACCCGGCCTACAAATGGGAGCTCTACGACCTCGAAACCGACCGCGGCGAAACGAGCGATGTGGCCTCCGCCAACCCGAATGTAGTGGACCAGCTCGCTGCCGACTACTTTCGCTGGGCGGAAAAAACGGGTGTAGTGGAATATGACAAAATCAAGCCCGCTACCCCCATCGGCGCCCCGGCACCCCGTCCGAACCGCGCCCCGCCTACTTTTTGAAATAGTAATGTAAGGATAGCAAGTTTTTAAATGCCTCGACCGCCCGGGATTAAGGAGCGGTCGGGGCATTTGGGATAATCAATCCGTAGGTGCGTAGCCAAAATGCTTTTTAAATGCATATCCGAAATGCGACAGGTTTTCGAAACCGACTTCCAGATACACCTCCGACGGTCGCCGTTTCTTCTCGCGGATGAGGTAATGGGCCAGGGCCAGCCGTTTTTCGGTAAGCCACTTTTGCGGCGTGGTTTGGTAGGTTTTCTTAAAATCCCGCTTAAAAGTCGTGAGGCTGCGACCGGTAAGGTAGCCAAACTTGGTCATCGGGAGGTTGTACATGAAGTGTTGCTCCATAAAATCGACCAGATTGATCTTACCCGGCTCGCCGAAGTCGGCCAGGAAGTGGTCAATTTCCGGCTCGATGGTCCGCAAAATGGTAATGGCCTCCTCGATCTTCATGCCCGCGAGTGCTTCCGGCAGTGCTTCGCGCAGGTCAAAATAGGGGACGAGCGAGGCCATGCAGCTTTGCAGGAGCGGATGCTTTTCAAATGTCCTGAATCCGGGCCTGGGCACGGGCTTCACATCCACTTTGTTTTTCGCATAATAGGCTTCGAGCCGCGGGGCGGTCAAATGCATGACGACAGATCGGTGCGGGAGGCCGTTTTTGGGATAGTTAATCACCGTCACCAGCTCGTGGCGTGGAAAGAAAAGCGTGTCACCGGCTCCGAAAATATGCGCCTGTCCGCCCTGTATGATCTTCGTCTCACCCGAAATAAACCAAACCAGCAAATGCGATTCGAACAGCACGTCGCTCTTTTGAAAATGTTCCGTAAATCCGGATATTTTCAGGTCGGGATGAATGTAGTGTGCCTCGTGTGCCACCGGATGTCAGTTTGGTTTAAAATCAATTCCTGTCAATTGCTCGCTCAAAGTCCACAGTCTGCGGGCGTTACCGGGATCGATCGAGTAGGGTTTCACACCGCGTAAAGTGAGCGGTTCGTCGTACCGGTGCGCGATATTTCCGTGATCCACCTCCGCCACGTCCGCATTTTCGCAATATAGCCCGCCGAGCCCTTCGAGCTTCGGGCTGGTAGCGCACCAGATGGTCGTGGCTGCTCCCTGTGGGATTGTTTTCAGCTTCCGGGCCACTTCCGGGTAAATATTGCCGTCGGCGTCGTGCGTGCCCATTTGCCTGAAAAGCTCCATCGGTGCCACACGCCCCAGTTCGGTACCGTTCACCGAGCCGGGGTGCAGCGAGAATGCCCTTACGCCGTGCGACTGCCCGAGATGGTCGAGCGCTACCGCGAACAGGTTGTTGGCCGTTTTGGACTGCCCGTAGCCAGCCAGTGTTTCATATTCCCTTTGCTCGAAATTGGGATCGTCGAAATCGAACGGCGCGATATGGTGACCGAAAGACGACACACTGATCACCCGCGCATTTCCCGATAGTTTCAATGCCGGCCACAAGCGGGCCGTCAGCTGGAAATGACCAAGATGGTTCGTCGAGAGCTGCGATTCATAGCCACGGGCGTCCCGCAGAAGCGGTACCCACATAATGCCCGCATTATTGACCAATATATCCAGCGGCTGGCCGCTTTCCAAGAACCGCGCCGCAAAACTATCAATCGAAGCCGGGCTGGTAAGGTCGAGAGACTCTACCGTTGTGTTGGGAATGCCGGCCAGGTTGCGGGCAGCTTTCGGGACATCCCGGGCTGGCACGATCACCCGGGCACCGGCTTGCGCGAATGTCTTCACGGTTTCCAGGCCGATGCCGGCGTAACCGCCTGTGACGATGATCGTCTTACCTGTGAGGTCAATGCCCCGGATTACGTCCTGCGCGGTGGAAAATGCATCGAACCCCGAGTCGGTGGGTTTTTGATGATGATTTGTTTGTGAGGCTGTTGCTGTTGAATGTTCCATAAAAATGAATTTGTTTTTGATGGAACAAAGGTAGGCGGGGCTGCCTGAGGCTGTTTTGTTTTAAGGGCCTGTTTTATTTGTTTTAAAGACCATATTATTTGGCCCGGCCCAAAAAACAAAATGGAACAGGACATTGAAAATGCCCCGCTCCATTTACATTAACCAACCTCAAAAAAACTATATCAGTATCGGAATACCGCCGCCATTGGCGAAGGCACCGGCATTCGTTCCTCAGGAAGCAGGTACACATCCCCGCCTTGGGTAAGCGTTTTGATCACCGCCATATCCGCGAGGTCCTCGGCCGACTCCTGACCGCTTTCCTGCATGTCGAGTTTTGCATTCATTTCGTCGAACTGACCGTGGATATGTGTTCCTTTTTGTATAAACAGATGCGAAATCCGGCCATAGTAAGCAGCAGGAATGATGTCGTCAATCACCGATGAGCTCAGCGGCGAGGCCGACTGGTTGGCGTAGATCGTCAGCGCCTTGTCCAGGCCGTGGTCGAAATACGGCTGCATGATCTCCCGCGCCTGGGCATAGAGATGGTGCAGCTCGTCGTGCTCGTGGCTGCCGGTGAGCGATTCGGGGCAGATGTTGTGGTAATCGCTCACGGAGCGGTAAATCGGGATCAGGTATTCGACGCCTGCGAGCAAGAGCGGCACATTTTCCGCATGCAGCACTTCTTTGTAAATGATATCGTCGACTGCCTCGAAATAGACGGCGATGGTATCCTTATGATCGGGATTGCCGCCGCCCATGCCATGGAAATTGGCCCCGCCCGCGCCCGAGCTCACGCCCGCGCGGAAAGTACTGGCGTCCTTATCCGACAATCTTTTAACGTCCAGCATTTCATCCGGAAGTTCCGGAATTTCAATCGGTTCCATGCCGGAAGCGTCGGCGCGGAACAGTTTGCATTTCTGCTTGTTGATCACCAGCAGGTAGAAATATGTTTTGCAGGCGAGCGCCGGAATGAGCGGCGTCATGTAAAAGCGCTTCTGACAAACGGCCTCGTGCTGCGGTGCTACGCGCATTTTGAGGTATTTGAAATAGCCGTCGGCAATAAAAATGGCCAGCCCCTTCTCCATTCTGCCCCAAAACCGATCTTGCTGCAATAAGCCATACGCCGGCGTGAGGAGTTGCTCAATGCGGGCGGTTTCGATGCCCTGGCCCGCCAGCTGTGCGGCCACGTCCTTTAATGTATTTTTTAGCAAAATGGCGTCGTGTTTTTCATTCACTTCCACGCCCGCCTGGTGCGTGGGCAGGTAAATGGTGACGCAACAATCCGACTGGAATCCGGCGAGTTCGGCGAATAATTCCTTGTCCGGAAGGTCGGGCAGCTGCTCCGGCTCGGTTTCCACATCCGGCGCGGTGGCCATTTCGATGGTGGTGTCCGATCCGCGCAGATTAGGCTTGCGGGAACTGCCGTTACCGCCGCCGGTACGCCTGTTGGGGTGGCGCACAGGGACTGTGGGATCTAATGTTTCGTCATCCTGAACATATTGGTCGGTCCGGTCGAGGAACTCCTCGATTTCCTCCGGCGGGGCGGTGGAAACGCCCAGTCCTTCCGGGCGGCCGCCGGATGGTTTTCCTTTAGTGGGATGAAATCCTCCTGATCGGTCTTTTGCCATAACGATGTAGATTGTTGATGTTTGAATATGTTAATGCCGAGCGCCCCGGAAAAAGATATGCCACGCCGTGGCAGGCGCGGGCGGGGCGATCGGCCGGAAGGGAGAGTTGCATCTTTTCCCCAATGCATTGCACAACCGTTTCCCCGCGCGCGGATGGCATATTTATTGACCCGCACCCGCCGCGGCAGTAGGTAATTTCGTTATTTTGGCGTCTGGTACTGATTTTCCATTATTACTTTTCCAAATGCTCCTATCCCTTATCAAACGCGCTGTTTTGTCCGTTTCACTTTCCATTGCACTAGCTGGTGGCGTAAGGGCGCAAAATGCCGCACAGCCGGTGCGGAACGACATTCCGCTGGATTCGATCCGGCTGAGCGACCCATTTATCCTCGCCGATGGACCTTCCCAAACCTACTACATGACCGGCACAGGCGGCAAACTCTGGAAGAGTAAGGATTTGAAGAAATGGACCGGACCTTACACGGTGGCGAAAACCGACCCGAAGTCCTGGATGGGGCCTGAGCCGATGATATGGGCCGCCGAGCTGCATGCTTACAAGGGCAAATACTATTATTTCGCGACCTTCACCAACAAGGCTGTCAAGCTGGGCGAAGGCCTTGAACGGCGCGCGTGCCACGTGCTTGTAAGTGATCGTCCGGATGGCCCGTATGCACCCATGAAGGATTCCGTTTACCTGCCGGCCGACAAGCTGACGCTCGATGCTACCCTCTGGACCGACACCGATGGTAAGCCCTACATGCTTTTTTGCCACGAATGGCTGCAAAATGGCAATGGAACGGTCGAAAAGATCGCATTGAAACCGGATTTCAGCGGCACTACCGGTCCGGCAAAGCTCCTTTTCCTGGCCAGCGACTCGCCGTGGAGCCGCGAGAAAAACAAGGACGGTTCCGACAGGCCCAACAAAGTGACAGATGGTCCGTGGGTATTCCGTACCCAAACAGGCAAGCTGGGAATGCTCTGGACGAGCTGGATTTACGACGTGTACACGCAAGGCGTTGCCTACTCCCAAAGCGGCACGCTCGATGGCCCCTGGATCCAGGAAAAGGAACCGATCACGCCGCCCAACTTCGGACACGGCATGTTGTTCCGCACCTTCGACGGCAGATTGCTGATGTCCATTCACAGCCATCGCGGTGTAAACGGCCGTACGGTGCGCGTTCCGAAGCTGTTCGAAGTGGACGATTCGGGGGATAAACTGGTGGTCGGGAAGCAGATTACAAACGGACGCTAACTGTTTGTCTCCGCCTGCTAATCGGATGCGGGGAGAGGTGTAGCGACGGGTATATTGGGTACTCATCCCAAACTTACCTGATATGTTCGAAGCGGTTATATTGCTCGTCATCATTGCGCTGGTGCTCCTGTTTTTGCGCGCCGGAAGGCAGAATACCATTGCTTACAGAAAACGCGTAGCACCTCCAAACCGGGGTAATGCAATCGATGATCACCCGACGGCATTCGGTCATTCCGGCTCTTCGGATCAGTTTTATACAAATAGTCCCGGATCTGAAAATACCCTGTACGAACCGTTGGCTTTCGGAGGGGCCGAGTTTGGTGGCGGAGGCGCGGGCGAATCCTACGATACGGGCACGTTTGGAGGCGAATCCTACGATACAGGCACGTTTGGAGGCGAATCCTACGATACGGGCGCGTATGGAAGCGATCCATCCGATGCTGGCGATGCCGGCAACGCTTTCAGCTACGATGATTCGGGAAGTAGCTGCGATAGCGACGGCTCCGGCAGCGATTCTTCTTCGGATTCATCCGGCGATTCATGCAGTTCTTCGAATGACTAGGGATTTGTGAGGCAAATGCAGCATTGTAGGCCAATGCAGACCTGCGAGTTGAATATCATTGTCCTTCGTTTTCGTAAACGAGGTCCTATGCGGCACGGATATTGACATATCTATTATCAAAACAAAAAAGATATGTCAACAACTAAGAAGAAAAGAAACACCAAACGCAACAAGCTCGGCGTGAAGAATTCGCTGGTTAACAATATTAATGCGCGCAAAAAGAAAGGCACGTCGCGGTCGAAGAGTAAGAAAACCGTGAGCAAAAAATCCTATTCGGCCATGAAAAAGAAGTGGAAACGCAGCTAGGAAACTTCTCCGGCCGGCCGGCGGTCGGTTAGCACCAGCGCCACCGATATCAGCCCGAAAACAAAAAAGCATAGCACAAGCGGAAACACGCCGTCCACCATCAGGTGGCTCGTGACCGAACCGAACAGCGCACCCACGAAAAAGAAGCAGGTGCCGTAAATGGCCGATGCCATTCCGGCCATTTCGCCCATCGGTTCGAGCGCTAGCGCGCTACTGTTGGGCTCCACGGCCAGATTGATGGCAAGCATGATGGTGATCGCGGCAAAAAACACCGGCATTTGCGGCGGATCGCCGAACGCCGAGGTGAACGCGAGCAAGGCCGCGCCCACGGTCGTGTAGATGATCAGCAGCCATTGAATCGTTTTCCGCGCTCCGAACGTGGACGAAAGCCGCGAATTCAGCAATGCACAGAGCGACATCATGACGCCCATTCCCGCAAAAATCCAGGCAAACAGCTCCGGCCTGCCATAAATTTCCCCAACAATATGTTCCGAACTGGACACGTAAGAGCTTAGCGCGGTGAAAAGCAATGTCGTGATCGTGGTGTAGCGCACAAAAGTGCGGTTACCCAGCACTCTGGCAATCGACCGGCCGATGTGCGCACGCGTAAGTGACGTCCGCTGCGCGGGTGGGAGGGACTCTTCCAACCGAAGCGACCAGATGAACACCGCCACCGCAAACAGCGGAGGCGTGAGAAAAACCATTTTCCAGGAAGCCACCGATAATATAGCCAGGCCCAGGAACGGCGCGAATACAGGCGTGAAGAGGAAAATCGTGAAGATGAGTGACAGGATACGCGCCATATGATCACCCACAAAGCGGTCGCGGACACCCGCGATGGTGGTCATGAACACGGCCGACGCGCCCATGCCGGCGAAAAAGCGGGCGGTAAGCATGATAGGCAGGTCGGGCGCAATGGCCGCGACGATCCCGCCGATAATGTAAAGCGGAAAGCCGGTCCGAAGGATAGGAAGCCTGCCGAAGCGATCGGATAAGGCGCCAAAAATGATTTGCGCGACTTGCCCCATGAAAAAGAACGAAATGATTTGCGCGGTGGCGGTGGAGTCGGCGCTGAGGCCGAAATGGCGCCGTACATCGCCGAAGGCAGGCAGCATTACGTCGATTCCCAACGCGGTGAGCGTCATCGTGCAGGCGGAGAGGGCGATAAACTCCGCGGGTTTCATTTTCATGGTGAAATCTTTTTGCAAAATTACCCGGCTGCGGATGCGCGGACGGTCGGTGAACCAGACTTTTTCAAGGGGTGATTCAGACAAATCCGCTTAAATCCGGCCATGAAGCAAGTTTGCATTAAAAGGGTATTTATTTGCAAAAATATTATTGTCTTTATTATAGACAATAAGAGAACTTCTTCTTTACTTTGTCTCAGCTGATCGGCACAGCGACTCCTGCTGATCGCGGTTTCATTTTATTTTAACCACAAATCCATTGCGACTATGAGAAGAATCGGTTCTATGATCATGCTCTTTTTAATGCTGGGCGTCGTTTGCACCAGCATTGCCCAAACCGCTGCGCCTGCCGATTTCTTTGCGGGCAAGTGGGAAATCACGGTTGTGGGTACACCTAACGGCGATGCAAAGCTCCTGGCCGACCTCACCCGGACGGATGGGAAACTGACCGGACAGATCACCAACGCTACGGACCCGAGCGCGGACAAAATCGCGATTACCGGCATTGACGAGGCAGCGGACAAGATCATTATCGGCTTCACAGCGCAGGGCTACGACGTTACGCTCGACCTTTCGAAAGTAGACGACGATAACCTGAAAGGCAATATGATGAATATGTTCGACGCTTCGGCCAAGCGGGTGAAGTAGGAGGCATGCGGGTTCAGGCTGTTGATCGGGCACGATTTTTAAGCAATCGCGCCATCCAAAAAACCGATCATCAACAGTTTAAACACGAACTACATGCTAGCAATGAATTATCGAGGACCCTACCGGGTCCGTGCCGACCGCAACAAGCCGATGCCGCGCATCGAGCATTCGGGTGACGCCATCGTGCGCGTCACCCGGTCCTGCATATGCGGCTCCGACCTGCACCTTTACCACGGAATGGTGCCCGATACGCGCATAGGGACCACTTTCGGTCATGAATTTGTGGGCGTGGTGGAAGAAGTGGGGCCCGATGTGACCAAACTCAAAGTGGGCGATAACGTATTGGTCCCTTTCAATGTCGCTTGCGGCAAATGCGTTTTTTGCGAACAACAGCTTTTTGGCAACTGCCACGAGTCCAACCCCGAAGCTACGGCTGTGGGAGGGATTTTCGGCTACTCGCACACGGCCGGCGGCTATGACGGCGGCCAGGCGGAGTACGTGCGTGTTCCTTACGCGGACGTAGGCCCGATGATCATCCCCGACGATATGGACCATGACGACGCCGTGTTGCTCACGGACGTGCTGCCGACCGGCTACCAGGCCGCCGAAATGGCGGGCATTAAACCGGGCGACACGGTGGTGGTGTTCGGTGCGGGGCCCATTGGGATCATGGCTGCCAAATGCGCCTGGCTTTTCGGTGCGGGCCGCGTGATTGTGATCGACCACCTGGAATACCGCCTCGAATTTGTGAAAAACTACGCGCAATGCGAGGCCTACAACTTTCGCTCGCTGGAAGATCCGGTCCTTTTCATTAAAAAAACAACCGACTGGATCGGTGCCGATGTGTGTATCGATGCCGTTGGCTGCGAAGCGGCGGGAAGTGCTTTCCATACCATCACAGGTCGGAAAATGATGCTGCAATCGGGCTCGGCCATTGCGCTGCATTGGGCGATCAATGCGGTGAAAAAAGGAGGTATTGTGTCGATCGTCGGGGTTTACGGGCCCACCGGGAACATCATTCCGATCGGTAACGTGGTCAACAAAGGGCTGACGCTCAGGGCTAACCAGGCATCCGTTAAGCGGCTTTTGCCGCGGCTGATCGAACACGTGCAATCCGGCCGGATTGACCCGAAAGCGATCGTAACGCACCGTGTGCCGCTCGAAGAAGTGGCTGATGCTTATCACATCTTCTCAGCAAAACTCGACAATTGTATCAAGCCTATCCTGATCCCGCCATCAGCCAGAAAATAATATTGTTATGAAAAAGCCACTCACTGATTACAGCCATATCAACGGCTGGGGAATCGATGCGGACCCGCTCGATGTGCCCAATTATCCGATGAAAAAGCGGACCGAGAATGATAACAGGGGAATGATCTGGGAACGTCCGCCCCAGCAGCCGCAGCTCGTGGAAATCCTGCATTCGAACGAAAGGCCAAGCCTCTCAGCCGTTTTCGGAACGCCCAACCCGCCAACCGGATTGAGCGGAAAGCTGCGCCGCTGGGCATTCACATTCAGCGAGTCGCACGTCATGCATTGGATCGGGCTGCTGATGGCCGATCGCGTGCAGATTATGGAAGGCATTGCCGACGACCTGAAAGGCGGCCACGTGCCCAATCTTTTCGAGGAACACGGAGGCAAAGCCGAGCTGAAACATAATGCTGCCGGATTCGCCGGAAAGGTGATTTGTACGGTGGCAGTGGTAGGTCTGCTGGTGGCGCTGTCGCGCAGAAAGTGACCGTAAGGTTGAAGTGACGAGGTGCCGTCCGGCGTGTTGTAGCGCGGGGCGGCACCTTTTTGTATGGATCAGAATGCCGGCTCGAACTGCATCATCGCCCGGAAAACCGGCTGGCCGGAATTGCTCCGAAATCCTTCGCCGTCGAATTTATAAACCTGGTAGCGATCCGTAAAAACGCCATTGCCTGCATAGCCGAATGTATCAATGTCGGCCACGCGGTAGCCTTTGCCGTCCACGAACACTTTGCTGTGGTCCTTATAAAATGCGTTTTTCTGCCATTTGCCAATGTATCTGAAATGGCTGGCATCTTCCGAAATCACCTGCGCATCGAAGTAAACGCGCTGGCTGTCTTTGCTTAAACGCTCGTCGAGGCATTTGAAATTCTTTGCATCGGACGAAATCATTTCGCTGGCTTTGAATACATTGCGGTCGTCGCGGCCGAGGTCGGAGCCCAGAATCTGGAAATAGACCGGATTGGCGCCGGGAATGCATTTACCCCGGAAATAGACGTTCTGAAAGTCACGAGCATAATGCGAAGCAACGGAGCGACCGGCAGCGCCGGTAGTCAGCACCTGGAATGTCCGGGCGTGTGCGTCGGCGATCCGAACCTTGTGTCCGGCTTTTTCCATGTAGTAAACCAGCTTGTTTTCAATCTGGTACATGTCGGATGCACCCGATGGGACGAAGGATTTGGCGGCAGGGCGGAGCAGGAACATACTTGCAACGACCAGGGTCAGGCATACACTCGCGATCAATAGCAGGATCAGCATAATGGTATAGGATGAGATTGAGTGATAAGGTTTTATTTTTCATGGCGGTGGGAATGGCGGCGCAAAAGTGCATATCGGCTTGTGCAACGTTGAATTTTAATGATGCAACGGTAGCTTTCGACTATTTACCGGTAAATCATTGAGTAAGCGGTAATTACAAAATCGCCGTTTCCGCCGTTTTGAGGCGGTTCCTGGCGTTTACCGATAAATAAATGAGGTAGTACGGTTGCATAGAATTGACGTATTTGGGCTTCAGATGAAGCATATTAGATGCGAATCTTCCATGAAATCCCCCTAACCCGTGTCGTTTTTCCTCAAAAGGCTGTTCTGGACAATGTCCGTTATGGGTCTCTGGCTGTACAGCGGAGGCCTTCGGGCGCAGACGTTATTCCAGAACATCCGCTGGCAGGATGGCCTTAGTGCAAAGCAAATCCGCTGTTTGTACAAAGATTCATCCGGCTTTTTGTGGATTGGCACGTCTGCCGGCCTCGACCGTTACGACGGTGCCGTCGTCCGGCGTTTTCATGATGCGGCGGGAGGTCAGAAGCATTATGTGAATGCGATTTGGCCGTTCGGCGGAGAGGACACGCTGATGATCGGCCTGCGGCGCGGTGTGCTTTTGTTTGATAAAAAAAACGGCCGCTTTTCGCATGATCCCCGGTTTCGAGAGCTGGCAAATCGCTACATCGTCAGCATCCGTCAGGATGGCCGGCAGCGCATCTGGATCGGGACCTCCGATGGCCTGTTTGTTTACCAAAATAATAAACTAGGTCCTGTCACCGATCTGTTTCCCGACGCCCGCAAATTCGATTTCCGTGGCTTTGAGCTAAAAGTGATGGTGTACGATACGCTGAGACGCGGGATGTGGGTAGGAGGTAACCGGCCGCTGTTTATCGATTGCAAAGCCGACCGCGTATACTTCAAAGGAAACAATGTCCTGCGCAGCCCGCTGCTCGAATCGGCGAAAGTGCACGCGATCGCCGTCGACCGTACGGGAAATGTGTGGTATGGCTGCGATACCGACCCGTCGCTGAACTACTGGAACTACCGCACCGGCAAAGTGGACACGCATTATGCGCTGGATGGCAAGCTGATTGGTGAGGGCTGCAATTTCATTTTTATGGACCGGCAGGACCGGCTGTGGGTCTCTACCTGGCTCTTTGCGGCATTTGTGAAAGAACCGGGGCAGCCTTTCCGCAAAATCGAATACAGCCAGGACCAGGCCTACACCATCGCTTACGGGCATTTTCGGGACGCGATTTCCGACGCGCAAGGCAATGTATGGCTCGGGACGATCAATGGCGTGAGCAAAACGCTCCCCAAAAATCCCATCGAGGCGATTTACAAACTGCCCAGCTTTCCGTTTTTTCTCGAAACAAACTTTGCCCATGCCAACTCCATCACCGTCGACGGCAGCATGATCGTGGCCTGCAAGGAAGATGGCGTTGTGTTCTACAACACGGCAGATCGCAAATACCAGAAATTCGTGACGCCCAGCAAACGGCTGCGCAATAACCGGTTCGTTATGACCGCCAAAGTGGACGATACCTGGTGGTTTGCCGGTTTCGACGGTATTTACTCACTCTCGCCCGGAGAAACCGTGTTGCGGCGCTTCAACCAGACGAAGCCCGGCCTGGCATCCTACGAAGCACCCTTTGTTTTTTTGGATAAACAAAAAAATATATGGTTCCAGATTGACGGCGACGCCATTTACCGCTACCAGCCGGCTACTAAAACGACCCTGCGGTTTGACGGTACCGACCCGCGTTACGGCCTTTTCGCATTCGCCGATGCACAGGCTTTTATACCGCTTTCAAATGGCGACATTCTGTTTAGCGTGCAGGGCAAAGGAATGCTGCGCTATGATCACCAACGCGAGCATTTCTCCATGCTGCCCGCGCCCGACATTGCCGAGGAGTACATTTATGAAATGCGCCAAAGCAAAACCGGCGAAATATGGGCCGCGGCGACTTCCAGCGGCCTGCTCAAAATCGATGCGGGCGGGAAGGTGATCCGGAGTATCACGACGAAGGATGGCTTGCCGTACGACCAGATTTCGTCACTGGGCATTGACGACAAGGGCGTAATCTGGTGCGCGAGCCGCGAAGGATTGGCAACGTATGATCCCGCGAGCAACAATGTGAGCAAGGTGGAGCTCGATTTGGGCAAGACCTTGCAGGATTACTGGAATTACGTGACGCTGGCCGAGGGCAAAATTTACGCGGTCATGCTCGACCACGTCGTGGTAATCAACCCGCGGCATTTCGCTTCGGTGCCGGTGCAGAAGCCTCCGGCCATTACCTCCGTGAAGATATTCGGGCAGGAGCGGTTGCAGGACCTGGACGGCGGGCCGCTGGAACTGAACCCGGACGAATCGTTCGTCGCATTCCAGTACGCCTCGCTCAGTCACCGCGACATTCCGTCGCTGCAATACAGCTACCAGCTCGTGGGCCTCGACAACGACTGGGTGATGGCGGGCCGCAACATCACGGCGTCGTATACCAACCTCCTTCCCGGCGAATATGTTTTCAAAGTGAGAAGTACCGATGAAAATGGCCGCTGGATGCGCACCGCGCAAACGCTGAGCCTGAAAGTATTGCCGCATTGGTGGCAAACCTGGTGGTTTTTCGTTGTGTGCGCCCTTGCGACAGGCGGTTCGCTCTACTGGTTTGCCCGGATTTATACTAAAAGGCGGCATAAGAAGGATCTCGACGACACGATCGAGTACTTTGCCAACAGCGTTTACGGGGATAACTCGGTGAACGAAATTTGCTGGGACATTGCCCGCAATTGCATTTCAAAGCTGCATTTCGAGGATTGCGTCGTGTATTTGCTCGATAAGGAAACCAACACACTCATCCAGAAAGCCGCCTACGGTCCCAAAAGTCCGAAGGAATATGAAATCCTGAACCCGATCGAAATACCGGTCGGCGAGGGGATCGTGGGCACGGCGGCCGCCACCGGGTTGCCGCAAATCATCGGCGACACGTCCAAAGACCCGCGTTATATCATCGACGACCAGGCGCGGTTTTCGGAACTCGCCGTGCCCATTCTGCACGAGGGCCAGGTGATCGGCGTGATCGACTCGGAGCATCCCAGCAAGAATTTTTATAACCACGATCACGTCCGTGCGATTTCCACGATCGCGGCCATCAGCGCCAACAAAATCACCGAGGCTATGGCCCGCGCGCAGGCGGAAAGGCAGGAGATTATGCTGCTTCGCATTAATAAAATGCTGGCGGAGAGTCAGCTAATGGCCCTGCGTGCGCAGATGAACCCGCATTTTATCTTTAATTGCCTGAATAGCATACAGGAATGCATCGTCAC
This sequence comes from Dyadobacter fermentans DSM 18053, assembly GCF_000023125.1. NCBI lineage: Bacteria > Pseudomonadati > Bacteroidota > Cytophagia > Cytophagales > Spirosomataceae > Dyadobacter > Dyadobacter fermentans. The sequence continues at coordinate 1,797,232 of NC_013037.1, read as the reverse complement.
CCAGAAATACACCGAAGCGAGCAAGTACCTGAATAAATTCGCCAAGCTGTTCAGGCTGGTGCTCAACAACTCGGGCAGGAACCTCGTCACGATCGCCGAGGAGCGCGACGTGCTGGAACTTTACCTCGAACTGGAACTGATGCGTTTCGGACAGGGATTTACCTATTCCATTGAAATAGATCCCGAGCTGGAAGACGATTATGTGCGCCTGCCGTCCATGCTGCTGCAACCGTTCGTGGAAAACGGGCTGTGGCACGGGCTCATGCATAAGCAGGGCGACCGGCACATGCGGATCAGTTTTTTCCTGACCGGCCCCGAACAATTCGCCTGCGAAATCGAGGACAACGGCATTGGGAGGAAAAAATCGGCAGAACTACGCCAGAATTCCTCGCGTACACGGGAACACGAGTCGCGCGGGATACGTATCTGTGAAGACCGGATCGACGTGCTGGCGCGGCAGGGGAACCACGCGCAGATGGAGGTGACAGACCTTTACGACGACGCCGGCAACCCCACCGGAACGCTTGTCAGAATAGAATTATCCACCTATTTATATCAAACCTAGACGAAGATGATCAAAGTACTTATTGTCGACGACGAGCCTAGATCAAGAAATGTGCTGGCGCATTACATTGAAACCTATGTGGAGGAGGTGCGTGAAGTAAAGCAAGCGGAATCGGTGGATAATGCCCTCCAGATACTGAAAACATTCCGGCCGAACATTGTTTTCCTGGACGTTGAAATGCCGGGCAAGAACGGCTTCGACTTTCTCAGGGCATTGAAGGAACCGGCTTTCGAAGTGATTTTTACCACGGCTTACAATCAGTACGCCGTGCAGGCGATCCGGTTCAGCGCATTGGACTACCTGCTGAAACCCGTCGATCCCGACGAGTTGCGGTCGGCCGTGAACCGTTTTCTCAAAAAGGCCAACGTACATCAGAACCCCGTGCTGTTCGATAACCTGGTCCGGAACATTGCCCACAAAAGGGCCAGCGAATTCCGTCTGGCGGTGCCTTATCAGGACGGCGTATCGTTTTTCACGCTCGACCAGATCGTCCGGTTGCAGGGAGAGGGTAACTATACCAATATTTACATCAAAAGCCGGAAACCCGTTCTCGCGAGCAAGACGCTCAAACACTATGAAGAAATGCTGACGGAATTCGGCTTTATCCGCACACACAAATCACACCTGGTGAATCCGAAATTTATTGCAAAACTCATGGCTGACCATGATCTGGTGGAATTGCTGGATGGCAGCCGTGTAGAAATATCGAGACGCAAGAAGGAAGAAGTGCTTTTACAATTGCCGCTCGGAAACCAGCCACTCGATAAGTGAGAATGCCCGTTAAATCACTATTGTCTTAACTTGGAACGTTGCCGGTTTTCTTTGAAGCCATTGAATTCTATGGGCTATGGAGATACTGGCGACACTAACGGAGCAATGGTTGCTCATTTTATTACTGGCTTTTCTGATCGTCGGCGGGCTATGGTTCCTGTATCGTTTCAGGAGGACAATGCTGCTGCTCGGCGGCAAAAGCATGCAGGGCGGGCAGGTTGCCGATGCCGTGGTGCTGCTCTCGGAAGAACATCCCGGCTCTTATTTGCAGGGCGAAACCTATTACACTTTTCAGGTGCATGTGAAACCGGCCAGGGGACGCAATTTTGTAACAGAAATTCACGTGCTTCGCGAACAACTCAACCGCATTCCCCAGGCCGGCGACCACGTTTCGGTCAAATTCAACTATTCAGGTCGTAAGCGCAACGTCGTCCTGAATCCCGAAAATCCCGGAATTGCTTAACCACCTATTTGACATGGTTCGACACTAATCTTTCGTCAGTCGGAACCAGTCGTAATCTGCATAGCCCGAGTCGTTGGTTTGTGTTTCGCGGGTGCAGAATATGCCCGCTTTCGCACCGATCCACCTGCCTGGCTCCGCTTTGAATGTCTCCCCGGTTGTTTTAAACTCGGTGCCGTTTTCGCTGTAACTGAATGTGCATTGGCCGCCTTTGCTCACTTTCACGCGCAGGTACAGGTCGGTTTCCGGCTTCCATTCCGCCAAAACGCGCTCCGTTTCCGGCTTTCCGTCAGCAGCTTTCGCGCAAGTGGCATAAACCAGCTCCATTTTATTTTTCCCGCTCCGCAGATAAATGCTCGCATAGCTTTGCCCGATGATCACCAAACCCGTCTTTTCGTTGCTCAGATTGGCGTTCGGGGTAAATCGGAATTTGGTTGTGACGGTAAATGCCTCTGCCGGAAATTTCTGCGACAGTACATTTGGGGCGTCCCAGAGGTTTTTCGCCTGTGCGGGTGTTTTGTAACTATATAATCTCAAAAAGCCCGCCGCGGGCATGGCCCATATGCCTTTCGGGTTCGCCTGCCATTGCCATTGTTTTCCCAATGCAGGCCCGCTGAATTCGTCGGACTCGGGCGGAGTGGCGGGCGGGTATTGCTTGGCGGTCAATGGTTTGGCGTACGTCAGCACGGGATCGCCGATGCCGTCCCCGTCCGGGTCTGTGCCGATTACCGGCCAGTCGTTCACCCATTTCATTGGTTGCAGATGCACCACGCGGCCATATTCGTTTTTGTCCTGAAAATGCAGGAACCAGTCTTCCGATTTGCCGTTCACCGGGCTGGTGGTTACCCAGGCGCCCTGGTGCGGCCCGTTAATGCCCGATTTGCCCTCGGCCATCACTACTTTCCGCTCATAAGGACCGTACACGTTTTTGGACCGCAGCACAATCTGCCAGCCCGTAGCCACGCCACCGGCAGGGGCAAAAATGTAGTAAAAGCCATTTCTTTTGTAAAATTTGGGCCCTTCCACGGTTGGGTCAATCTTGTGGCCATCGTACACGAGCGCGCCGGCGTCGGTCACTTTGGTGCCTTCCGCATTCATTTTCTTCACCGTGATCACGCTCTTGATGCCCGCGCGGCTGCCCGCCCATCCGTGCACGAGGTACACCTGCCCGTCGTCGTCCCAGAGCGGGCACGGATCGATCAGCCCTTTTCCTCCTTCCACCAGCACCGGCTCGCTCCACGGCCCCGCAGCATTTTTAGCCTTGGTGACATAAATGCCGAAATCCGGGTCGGGGTAGTAGATATAAAATTCTCCCTGATGAAACCGGATCGCCGGCGCCCACACGCCGTTGCCATGCTGCGTTTGCTCAAAATGCTCGATCGGCACTTGTCTCGGCAATGCGTGGCCGATCAGCGTCCAGTTCACAAGATCTTTGGAATGCAGAATGGGCAGGCCGGGCACCGCGTCGAAACTGGATGCGGTCATGTAGAAGTCGTCGCCCACGCGGCATGCGTCCGGGTCGGAGTAATCGGCGTGCAGGACGGGGTTTTGGTAGCGGCCGTCGCGCAGATCGGTCACCCAGGTTTCGGAAATGGATGTTGGTTGTGAAACCGTTTTTTTCTGTGCAAATGCCGAGGTAGCCAGCAATGCGCCGGCTACCCAGCAGTATTTATTTACCTTCATGAATAACCAGGCTCTTCTCCTGTGCTCCTTTTGAAAATTCCTTTACTTTTTGTGCTTTCGACGCGTCGGTGTGTGAAATGCTGATGTTCTTGCTGCGTTCGCCATTTACCGAAATTAGCGTTTCGCTGCGGTCGTTGTATTTGAGGCCGTCGAATGTGACATTGGTGGCATTGTCTGTGAAAATCACCGGTTTGGAATGCTTTGTGATCAGTTTCACATCCTTGAAGCGGATCTGGTCGGCGTCGGTAAGTTCCACGCCGGTTTCCGCTGAAAGCACCATGTTTTTCATCACAATATTGCGCACCGGCATTTCCGGTAACCCGCGCACAAACACGCCTTTGGTAGCGCCATTGCACACGATATTTTCAAAATGCATGTCTTTGAAAACCGGCGTGCCCTCATTCACGACAGGCCGCATATCACGCTCTCCGTCGGTCGCGAACTTGACGAAATAATACAGGTCGAAGAAAATCGCTTCCTGCTTGATGTCTTTCATATTGATATTCCGCGCATAAATCTTCTCCACCACGCCGCCACGACCGCGTACCGATTTGAAACGCAGGCCCTTATCGGTGCCCATGAACGTGCATTCCTCCACGAAAATGTTTCGGGCGCCACCGCTCATTTCGCTGCCTACCACAAAACCGCCGTGGCCCTGGTACACGATGTTGTTGCGGATAATGCCGTTTTCGGTCGGGATACCGCGCTTGCGGCCTTCCTCGTCTTTGCCTGACTTAATGCAAATGGCGTCATCACCCACATCGAGCACGCAGCCTTCGATCAGGAAGTTTTTGCAGGATTCGATGTCCATTCCGTCGCCGTTATGGGCGTATTCGGGGTTTTTGACACGTACATTGCGGATGGTCAGGTCCTGAACCATGAGCGGGTGCAGGCACCAGGCGGCCGAATTCTGGAACGTAACGCCTTCCAGCAACACTTTTTTGCAGTTATTGAAAACCACCAGGTTAGGCCGCAGAAAATCTTTGATATCCGTAAAGTCCGCAGGCTTTTTGCCGCCTGTCAGCAGCATGCTCTTATTGCCCACGCTGGCGCTTTTAAACTGCTCGCTCGGGTACCATACCTTGCCATCGTCTTTCAGCACGCCGCCCGAGGCGATTTTTTCTTTCCATTGAGGCTCGGTGAGCTGGTTTTTGTTTACAGCCCGCCACACATCGCCGTTTCCGTCCACAATCCCTTTGCCGGTAATGGCCACATTTTCAAGGTCTTTTCCCGAAATGGGCGACTCGTTCCGTGCGGCGGCTTTTCCTTCATAAAAACCTTCGGTAATGGCGTATTGCGACTTGTCGGTCGTGAAAAGCAGCAGCGAGCCCTCCTGCAAATGCAGGTTCACATTACTTTTCATCACCACCGGCCCCGTGATCCACAGCCCGGCCGGGAACCAGCACCACGCCGCCGCCTTTTTTGCTGCAACTTTCAATGGCCTGGTTAATGGCCTTTGTGTTGAGTGTATGGCCATCGGCCACCGCGCCGAATGCGGTAATGCGGACGGTGTCCTTGCGGAAAACCGGTTGCTGGATCTTCGGCAGGTTGGACCAGCTGTACGGTGCCGACTGAGCGGAAGCTTCCGGCGCTGACACGTTGCACCAGGCCAGGGAGGCGAGGGCCAATGCGGCAATTTTGGTTTTGTAAGTCATAGCAAAAGAATCTTCCTGCCTTTGAGGGCAGGAAGACGTTTAATAGAAAATGGATTTATTGATAACCGGCATTCTGATTGAACTCGCTTTTGTTCACTACCGCGTCGAGCTGGGTTTGCGGGATCGGGCGCAGGGTATGGTGCTCCTGAATGTTGATTGCATTGTCGGGGGCGTGTTTTTTAACGCGCTCCACCAGCTTGCCGGTCCGTTTCAGGTCGAACCAGCGGAGCTGCTCTCCCGCCAGCTCGCGGGCACGCTCATCGAGGATGAAATCCAGGGTTACGTCGGCCGGTTTGATCTGCATAGCCGCCGTCTTGCCCGGTTTCGCAGCTCTCGTGCGCACTTTGTTGACGTACTCCGCGGCTGCGGCGAGGTCACCCAGCTGCATGGCAGCTTCGGCGGCGATCAGGTATACTTCCGCAAGGCGGATCACGAACACGTCGCGCGCGCTTTGCGCCTCGTTCAGGCTGGCGCGGGACGGGTCCATAAACTTCGAAAGCGTCGGGTAGCGCAGGTTGTCCTTCACGGTGCCATCGGCAAGGTAAATGTCGCTGCGGTCGTAGGTCTGGTACTTTTTCGAAGCTTCCACGTTATCCGGGATTTCTTTTTTAGTGCAGTAAACAGCGGTATCACCTTTTGCAATGCCCGTAGGAAGCGTGTTTGAATTGGCATACCATACTTCCATAAAACTGCCTTCGTAACGGGCGTCGTCGGCCGAGAACAGGTCCAGCAGGAAGCGGGTAGGCATGTAGCGGTTAAACGGCCGGCCGTTGGTAATGTCGCGCGTCATGCCGGGGCGGTCGTCGTACTTCATCAGGAAGAGCAAATGCGCGTTGTTGCTGCCGCGGCTGTGGCCGTACGGGTTGAAAGTCGAGTTGGCGAGGTCGTTCAGGGCGAGGTTAGCCGCGTAATCAACCGTGTAAATCACCTCTTTGGACTTCAAATTGCTCATTTTCCACAAATCGGCATAGTTCGCTTCAAGCTGATAGCCGTAGTTGCCTTCCAGTACCGCTTTGGCCATTTCCAGCGCCTCTTTGTTCATGCCCCGGGTGAGGTACATTCTGGCCAGAAACGCCTGCGCGGCGCCCTTTGTAACGCGACCATATTGCGGCTGCGTGGCGGGCAGGTTATTGGCTGCTATTTGCAGGTCTTCGAAAATCTGCTTGTAGAATGTCTCTACCGGTGTTTTGTTGGCGGTAGTCACGATGCCGTTCGTTTCGGTGGTGGTGAAATGCACGCCGCCCCAGGTTTCGACGATGTGCCAGTAGTAGAATGCCCGCAGAAAGCGCAGCTCACCTTCGCGCACGAGGCGCAATGTGGCTGAAAGGCCGGCTTCGTCAATGCGGTTGATGCCCCCGTTGCAGAGGTTGATCGCCGCGTAAAACTCCCGCCATTCATTGGTAAGGGCCGTATTGCTGCCTTGCAGGTTCAGGTATTGGGTCAAATCGCGGTACACTTCGCCGGCGCCGCTGGTCCAGATGTCCGTGCCGGTTTCAGCGATGTTGTAGCCTTCTTCCTTGCCGTACCACCAGCGCTGGTACGAGTAGGCGGCATTCACAAGCGTTTCGAAGCCCTCGGGCGTCGTGTACACGTTGGCGGACGTCAGGCCCGACGGGTTGTATTCTTCCAGCGTATTTTCACAGGCAAACAGCCCCATGAGGGAAACCGCTATTAACCCTGTTTTCAATAGTTTTGATCGCATTGTTTCGACTGGTTTAAAGGGTTAAAGGTTTACATTCAGACCAAAAACGAACAGTTTCGTCATCGGGAAGTTCTCCGATCCGCCCCGCTCGGGGTCGTAATCGAGCTTGGTGAATGTCGCCAGGTTTTTCGCGGTGGCATAAATGCGCAGGCCGCGGATGATTTTCCAGTTGAACTTGTCTACCGGCAGGTTGTACGCGAGCGTCACGTTACGGATACGTGCGTAGGAGGCGTCGCGATAACCGAGCGTCGACAGGTATTTGAGGCCCGCGTTCTTGTTCGGTCGGGGGTAGTCGTTGGTCGGGTTCTCCGGCGTCCAGTAATCCAGTCCGGCGGTGCTGTTGCCCACACCCTGCTGGTCGAAGCGCGCGTAGCGATCGGAGTTGATCATCGATCCTATCCTTGCGTAAATCATGAAATTCAGGTCAAACCCTTTGAACTTGATGGTATTGTCCAGGCCGCCGCTCCATTTCGGGCGCGGGGTGCCGAGGATCACGCGGTCGTTCACGGCGTCGATCTTGCCGTCGCCATTCTGGTCTTTTACCTTAATCTCACCGGGCAGCTGCGTGGGCGACATTGCTTTCGCCTGTTCCGCTTCCGATGTCTGCCAGATTCCCAGTTTTTCATAATCGTAGAAAACGCTGATCGGGCTGCCGATGAACCAGCCGTTGCCAATGTCGTTGCCCTCCGTTACGAGTTCGGTGATCTCTTCTTTGTTTTTGGTAAATGTGAGGTTGGTATTCCAGGTAAAATCGCGGGTGCGCACATTGGTGGTCCCCAATACGACCTCGATTCCGCGGTTGCGGGTTTTACCGATATTCTGTTTCACGGTGGTTACGCCGGTAGTTGGCGGCAGGCCGCGATCGAGCAGCAGGTCGGACGTGCGGGTGTCGTAGTAGTCGATCGAACCATTAATGCGGCCATCGAACAGCCCGAAGTCAAGACCCAGGTTTTGCGTCGCCGAAAGCTCCCAGCCCAGGGCCGCATTGCCGACATTCCGGGAGAAAGTGTAGGCCGGATAAGCCACTTCGTCGAATCCGAATGCAATGCGCGTGAGGGTGGTTTGCGTCGCATAAGGGCCGGATGGGTCATTACCCGCGATACCGTAGCTCACACGCAGTTTCAGATCGCTGAGTTTCTTTACATTTTTCATAAAACCCTCGTCGATGATCCGCCATGCGAATGCCGCCGAAGGGAAGAATGTCCATTTGTTGCCCGGCGCGAGTTTGGACGAGCCGTCCTTCCGTGCTGTCAGCGTGAGCAAGTACCGCTCCTTAAAGCCATAATTCACCCGCGCTGCAAAGGAAACGAGGTTGTTTTTGGAATAGGCCGAATTGATTTTAATCTCTTCCGTAGCGCTGCCGAGGGAGTAAAAGAGCTGCGAGGGAATCAGCTGGTTTACCCCCGATGCCGACGCATTGTCCGAAACCGTCGCGAGCGAGCTACCGATTCCCGTGAAAGTAAAGCTATGTTGTTCAAATACCTTTTGGTAAGTGAGCACGTTCTCCCAGTTAATGGTACGGCCGTTGGATACATTATAAGTAGCCAGGGATTTGCCTGTCAGCGAGCGGTCGATGGACTTCGGTGAGGAATATGCCCCGTTGCGCGAGCTGGACAGGTTGGCGCCCAATGTGCTGCGGAATGTTAGTCCTTTCAATGGTGTAATTTCTACATAACCGTTTGTGAGCGTGCGGGTTGTGAGAATATTGTTGTTAAATACGCCGGGCTGCTCGTCCGAAAGCGGGTTGGCAGTTTGTCCGTCGAGCATGATGAAGTTGAAATTGCCGTTTTCGTCATAGAGCGAGCCCAGCGGGCTGATTTTGTTGGCCTGGTTCAGGGGGTCGCGGCGGACGCTCTGGTTGTAGTAGGTGAGCTGGCTTTGCAACCCGATCTTCATCCAGTCGGTAAGCGTGTAATCCACGTTGAGGCGCGCGGTGTAGCGCTTCATTTCGTCCATTTTAAGCACGCCTTTTTCATTGAAATAATCCACTGAAACGTAGGATTTCAGCTTTTCCGAGCCTCCCCGGAAGCCCAGCTGGTAGTTCTGCTGAAAGCCCGGGTGAATGAGTTCTTTCTGATAATCCGTCCAGGTCCCTTTTTGCAATGCGTCGTATTCGGCTACGTTGGTGAAAATCGCCGGATCGTCGGCAGGGCTATTCCACACGCCCGCGGCACGCCAGGCTTCGCGTTTGAAATCGCGGAATTCGGTGATATTCATCGCGCGGGGATACATGGTCACCTGCGAAACACCCGCGTAGGAGTTGAAAGAAATGTCCGGACGACCGCTTCTTCCTTTTTTGGTCGTAATCAAAATAACGCCGTTCGCACCGCGTGAGCCGTAGATCGCAATCGAGGACGCATCTTTCAGCACTTCCATGGATTCGATGTCGTTCGAGTTGATGTCCGCCAGGTCTCCGTACTGCACGCCGTCGACGATAATGAGCGGGGAGTTGTTTCCACCTATCGAACGGTTACCACGAATGGTAATGTTCACGCCCGCGCCCGCCTGGCCGCTGCTGCGGGTAATGTCCGCACCGGCGATCTTGCCCTGTACGGCGTCGAGGACGTTGTTGGAAGGCACTTCTTTCAGCTGCTCGCTTTTGAGCTGCACCACCGAGCCGGTGAGGTCACGCTTGCGCACGGCGCCATAGCCGATCACCACCACCTCTTCCAAGGCACCAATATCCGGTTTCAGGGATACATTAAATGCGGTCTGCGCGCCCAGCACCACGTCCTGGCTCTGGTAACCTACGAACGAAAACGTGAGAATGGCCGAAGGGTCGTCGGGCACAATGAGGCTGAATTTGCCCTCGCCGTCGCTGGTAGTTCCGCGGTTGGTCCCTTTCAGCACCACGCTCACGCCCGGCAGTACGGCATTCTTTTCATCGGTCAGTACGCCGGAAATGGTGCGGTCGACGGCCTGGCTTTTCTGCGGGGCCATTGATTCCTCGCGCGCCGCATTTTCCAGGACGATCTGCCCGCCTACCACGCGGTAGGTGAGGTTCAAAGGGGAGAGGATTTCGTCCAAAACGGCATCCAGGCGCACATTATTGACCTCCACACTCACCGTCCGGGCCACATTCACGCGCTCGGAACTGTACACGATGCGGGCTTTGGTCTGTTTTTCGATGCTGTTGATGACTTTTTCAAACCGCTGATTGCGGATTTTGAGCGTCACCAGCCGCGACATTACTTCCTGCTGAAAATCGATCGCCAATGCCGACTGACAGGCGAGCAGGGTAACCACCACGAACCATAATAGCAGTTTGCGGGTAGAATTTTTGCCCTTGTAACCGGTAAGGCTAAAAAGTAAAGGTTCTGTTTTTTTCATACCTTTAAATGTTTTATTGAATGGACATTTGATAAAATGAAGCTCCGGAGTGGCTCGATTCGCTGTCGGTCTCCCGGATTTTTTCTGGCGCTGGCCCATGTTCGCTGCATGGCCAGCGTTTTCGTTGGCGGCTATGTATGCATATCGGAATGATTGGGTTTACGTGTCTGGAAAGCGTGCGTTCCGCGGCTTTGGCAGCCCGGCCCTGAAATGCGGATGGTCGATCCGCTTACCTTATATCTGGCGCCCAGGGCGGCGCAAATGATGTCCATTTGTACAAAAAGCGGCTGTCCGCTCAGGTCGGCGGTGAGAGGGCAGTTCATGATCTGGCTCGTTTCGGCATACACATCCACGCCCCACGCATCGCGCAGGTGCTGCGCTACCTGCGACAACGGCGCATTACGAAACCGGAACGACACCCCGGCATTCAGCAATCGCGGTCGCTCCGACAGCCCTGCCGAAAACCTGCCGGAACTGCGGTCGAATGTAGCGGTGTGGTTGGGGCTCACGAGCATATCCACCTCCTCTTTGCTGTTACGCTCGCTGTACACCGACACCAGGCCGGTCACCACTTCTACCTTCGTTTGCCGGCCGTCGGCCCCGGTATTCACCCGGAAACTCGTCCCGAGCACCTTGGTCGTAACCCCGCCGGAATGCACGTAAAACGGCTTTTTGGAATTTTTTCTAACACTGAAAAACCCATCGCCTTTCAGCACCACCTCCCTTTTTTCCTCACTAAACCGGCTCGGATAACGCAATGAACTGCCCGGACGCAGCTCTACCACGCTGCTATCTTCCAGCATAACGGGGAGGACGGTTTCGCCGTCGTTCCGCTGCTCCTGCCAGGTGTAAGCCGTGAGCGGCACATTGCGGTCGGCGCGCCGGCCCGTGAAAAACCAGCCGATCAGTACGAGGGAAGCCGCCATAGCCGCCCACCGCAGGTAAACGGACCGAAGCGGACTGCGTCTTTCGCGCTCATGGAGATCGGGCAGGGATGCCTGTTCCTGCATAGATACCCACATCCGGTCTCCGGCCCCGTCCAGATCATTCTCCGAAACATCGTCTGCATTCTCGTTTTCCAGCAGCGCGAACCAATGCTCCACGAGCTGTTTTTCCTGCTCAGAGCATCGTCCCTCCTGATATTTCTCCAATAATGCTGCGAATTGTTCCCGGTTCATTGCCTGAATGGCTGCTAGTGTTTCCGGTAAGTAGTCAAAATGCAACCCGGTATTCCGCAAAAGTTTTTAAATGTTATTGGATTAATTATATTGGGAGGGTTGTTTGTGTAAAAAGTTATGGGTTTAATGCAATTTGGGGAAAGGCGGAGTGGAAGGCAGGGTACAACGGGAGGAACCGAAGGAATGGTGGAATGGGTGCGATGAAGGATTCGGATGCAATGTAACGGGTGGAATGGAAGATTGGGTGGAAAGGGTATAGAAGGATGGAGGATTGGGTGGAATGAATGGAAGGAATGCAAGATCGGGTGGAAACGAACCCAGCAAAAACGGCAAAGCAAACAGGCCCGCTAGGGCCACCCTGTTTATAGCAATCCGAACGTGCCCCACGTTTTGGCTCCGTCGGAGCCTCCTAATCACAGCGAAGGAGGCTCCGACGGAGCCAGCCACCCGATTGCATTGCTATTTCTATAAACAGGCTGCCACTCCGTGGCTTTTCATGCGTTCTTGGACTCCACTTTGCCATCTGCCACTCTGTGGCTTTTCATGCGTTCTTGACTCAACTTTACCATCGTCCACTTCCTCTTCGTTCGCTTTCCGCTTTTTCCATTGCTGCCCTTTTCAAAAATAATCCTTTAAATAAACCCGCAATGCCTTCACTACCAAGCTTAGGTGATGCTCGACGGTGCGTTGGGGCATTTGGATTTGGGAGGCGATTTCGCGGGTGGATTGGTTTTCGAGGCGGTGGAGGCGGAAGATGGTCTGGGCTTTTTCGGGAAAATGGCTGAGGCGCTCCTCGATGTTCCGCATGAGCTCGCTTGCATTGAGCTGCTCTTCGGTGGAGCAAATGGAGTCGGAATAGCCGGCGAATGCGTGTGCCATGTATTTCTCGCGCACCATGGCCGATTTGAAATGGTTGATGCACGAATATTTGACCGACGTGATCAGGTAGGCTTCGAGGTTGTCGATCTGCAAAAGGTCGCGGCGCTCCCAAAGTCGCAGGAACACATCCTGGACGATGCTTTCGACTGCTTCGCGGTCGTCCACCTTGCGGAGTGCGAGCAGGTACATTTTTTTCCAGTAGCGCTGGTAAATCTCCCGGAATGCCATGCCGTCGTCGTGGCGCATTGCGTCGACGAGGTGTTGGTCCGAAAGAGATTTAAGGTTCATTTGCTGCTGGATAGTGTCGTAAAGCCGGTGCGGGCCATCCTGAAAGAAAATTGGATTATTCCGATAGGTGCCAATTTGCCGGATACTTGCCCGGACTTAATTTGAATCCATTTTTGATCGTGACCAATGCAATCGGCCGATTTTTTTACGCAGACGTTGCCGGGAACGTTGTCATTCGGGATTTTTATAAGGAAAGCCATACTTTTTCCCGGCAAGACAAAATTATCCGGCTAGATTTGTCAGAATGACATTTGAAATATTAAAGGAATACTTTGTGTAAAAGCGGCGGTAAATGTCCGCCGCCACAGCCTTTGTTTTAAGCCATTCAACACCTTGATTTGTCATGACTATTTCCAGAAGAAAATTCATCCATTCCGCCACAGCCTTCGCCGCCGGCGCCGGGCTTTCCCCCATTTTTGCAGAACCTGCGCAAGTTGGTCGCAGGGCCGGTTCGGCTGCCGACAAAATCCGCGTAGCCGCGATCGGGATCAACAGCATGGGGTGGGCGGATGTGAATGCAGTGATTAAAAATCCCGGTGTCGAATGCGTGGCACTCTGCGACGTGGACCGCAACGTGCTCGATAAACGCGCCGGCGAATTCGCTTCAAAAGGCATTCAGGTAAAAACCTTCGGTGATTACCGCAGGGTGCTGGAAAACAAGGACATTGATGCGGTGGTGATTGGCACGCCCGACCACTGGCATTGCCTGATGATGGCCGAGGCCTGCGAGGCCGGGAAAGATGTGTACGTGGAAAAGCCCATCGGCAACTCCATCGCCGAATGCCGCGCGATGGTGGCCGCGCAGGAACGTTACCAGCGCGTGGTGCAGGTGGGGCAGTGGCAGCGCAGCCAGAAGCACTTCGCCGATGCCGTCGATTTTGTGCATTCGGGAAAGCTGGGCAAGGTGGGCCTTGTGAAGGTTTGGGGGTATTTCAATTACGGAGATCCTATTTTGCAACGGCCGGACGGTGCTGCACCAGCCGGCGTCGACTATAACATGTGGCTGGGCCCGGCGGCGAAACGGGCGTTCAACGCCAACCGCTTTCACGGCTCGTTCCGCTGGTACTGGGATTATGCAGGCGGCATTCTCACCGACTGGGGCGTGCATTTGCTGGATTATGCCTTGCTGGGAATGAAGGCTTCGGGCGGGATGCCGTCCGCCGGTACGCCTGCCGCCGGTACGCCGGCCGCAGGATCGCCTGCTGCCGGGTCGCCTGCCGCCGGTTCGCCGTCCGCCGGTTCGCCGGCCGCCGGTTCGCTGGCCGTTGGTCCGAAGCGGGTGAGTGCGAGTGGTGCCATGATGCGAAACCCCGGCGCGGAAACGCCTGATACGCTGACGGCACTTTTCGAGTACGACGATTTCAATATCCAGTGGGAGCACGTAATCGGCTATGGTGCGGGCATTTACAACCGGCAGCACGGGGTAGCATTTCTGGGCGAAAACGGGACGCTGATCGTCGATCGCAAAGGCTGGGAAGTGGTGCCGTACGAAAAACGGATGGCAGCAGTGCCGTTCCAGGCATCGTCGGACAACGGGCTGGACGAGCATGCCAAAAACTTCGTGGAAGTGATCCGCTCGCGGCGTATGGGCGACCTCCACGCACCCATACGTGCCGGCGCCGACGTAGCTATACTTTCTCAAATGGGCAATATCGCTTACCGAACGGGAAGCACGCTGCATTGGAACGCCGCAAAGGGCGAGTTCGACAACGCCGCCGCCAACAAGCTGATCGGAAATGCATACCACAACGGCTACAAAATGCCACGAAGCTAGCGCCGCCAAAACGGGCAGCAGTCCCACCTGACCGCTGCCTGAAAACAAGGCTCCCGCCCCGATTTCACCCAAAACCCCGGAGCGCTCAGCAGACTGACCGCCTCCGCGCTTCGCTGCGACTTTATCTCCCAAATATACTTCCGGGCATTCTCCCGGCGGCTCCTCCGTGGCCGCCCGGATCGATCGTTGTCACCGAACTGTCGATTTTTTACCGTTAAATAAGTTTAGAAATAATAATAGTTTGAATAGAATTTATCTAATCTATTTTGTCGAAAAATGTAAAACTAATTCTAATACGCAGGTGATCCGAATCCGGTGGTGGAGTGGAAATGAAGCGGGGGTTCACAAACCAGAGCGTGATGAAACCGCATTCATTTTTCAATCTAACCATCATACACCATGTTAAAAGTTGCTAGTAGTGCTCCCCAAACGACCCGTTTGGGTGGCTCCCCCACAGAAACCACATCCATGTTCGGTCCGCTTACCGACCTTATCGGTACGTGGGTGGGGAACAAGGGCTGGAACCTCGTAGCGGTCCCCAACCAGCGGGGCGGGTTTATCCTCCTCGTGCAGCCCTACACCGAAACCCTCACCGTAACGCCCCTGAGCACGCCTACGCCCAACCGCGGAACGCACATTGTGCAGCAGGTGCCCACATTGCTTTACCAGCTTACCATTCATAGCAATACCGACGGCAGTTTGTTGCACGCGGAAAACGGCACCTGGCTTTTGTTGCAGGATTGCCCCGATGAGTTCAGCATTGCCCGCCAGGCGTCGGTGCCGCACGGGGATTCGCTGCTGGCGCTTGGCGGCTCGTCGGTAACCGGCGGTGCGCCCGTTTTCCCCGAAATCAGTACATTGCCGATCACCGGCCCCGGCTCGAAGCCGCTGGGCTATACTGATCCTTACCTGACGCCCATGCCGGGTTTCAACAAGGTGAACCCCAATGCGACCTTGCACGACGCGATCGCCGGGCAGACGATCACCTCCGCCACCACCATTTCAGTTAGTACGGCCAACAAGGGCGGCATTACCAACATTCCATTCATCGTTCAGAACGCGAATACTACGAGTTTCGAGGCTACCTACTGGATCGAAACCGTGCAGAACCCCAACACCGGCGGGTCGTTCCTTCAATTACAATACTCGCAGAATTCCATTATCGAGTTCATTCCGCAGTTCCACGATCCGTCTAAGCTGATTCAGTGGCCGCATGTGAACATCAACACCCTCGTGAAACAATAGCATTCAGAAAGCCTTCACAATAAAAAACGATATTATGTCGCAACCATCAGATCGTCATTTCGATGTGATCGTGGTCGGGGGAGGGGCGATTGGCCTCTCCACCGGCTACCATTTGGGAAAAGGAAAGGCCAAAACGCTGGTCCTGGAACAGTTTACCTTCAAAAACCAGCTCGGCAGCTCCGCCGGCGTGTCGCGCCAGTACCGCATTCCTTACCCCGAAGAATACATGGTGCAAATGGCGCTCGATGCCCAGCCGTACTGGGACGAGCTGCAAAGCCTCACCCCGAAAACCCTGCTCGACAAGGTGGGGACGCTGTGGTTCGGCGATCCGGCCGTGCATTCCACGGAGGGCAACATTGCCGAGGCCGAGCAGGCGCTCAAAGCGCTGAATGTGCCTTACACGAGCCTCACGGCCAGGGAGATCGAAGCGCAATACCATTTTCGCGACCTGCCCGATACTTACACCGGCCTTTTCCAGGCAGACGGCGCAAGCATCGACTTCCGGGCGACGATCGAAACGCTGTACGAGGCCTGCGAACGCGATCCCTACACGACCTTGCAGGACGAATCGCCGGTGACGCGCATCGAGCAGGACGGGAGCCTGTTTCAAGTAACTACCCCGAAAGGCGTTTTTACGAGCGAAAAGCTGGTGTTGGTGCCGGGGCCTTATGTCGATAATGCGATCAATCTGCTCGGTTTCACCATCGAAGCGACTTATTGGAATATGTCGTCGTGCTATTTCAAGAAAACCGACCCGACGATCCAATATCCCACCTGGTTTGTATTCCAAAATGCCATCGGTTCGAATGGTAACCAGTTTTACGGCTTCCCGGGCGTGGCCTGGGACCATCCCGAGTACATTCGCGTGGCGCCGGATTTCGTGATCGACCCGCTCGCCAGTCCCGAGCAGCGCACGCTCGTGCCGAACCCGCAGGAGCTGGCCTACACATCCGAATGGGTGCGCCGGCATATGACCGGTCTCGACCCGACGCCGCATTTCACGTCCACCTGCCTCATAGCCCTCAGCAAGATCGCCAACAAGGAACTGCTGATCGACTTTGCGCCGCCGTATGTACCCAACCATCAAAACATCGTGGTTTACGCCACCGGCTGGGCCGCCAAATTCACACCGTTTTTGGGCAAAATACTGACCGAAATGGCGATTGACGGCCATTCTACGTTCGATATATCGCCGTTCAAGCTGGGCTATAATTATTTCAAAGCGCTTTAATCCAAAATCATGAACAAAAACACGCCACTTAACAACGGAATGAAGCCCGGCCTGGAAACCGAGGTCGCCATCATCGGTGCGGGAACGTCCGGCCTTTACAGCGCCTTCCGGCTGACGGAGGTGGGCAAATACACCGGATCGCAGGTGCAGATATTCGACATGAGCGAGCGGCTCGGCGGGCGGCTCGAATCGGTGGTCCTGCCCGGGATGAACTTTTGGGGCGAACTGGGCGGCATGCGTTACCTCACGTCCCAGGAAATCGTCACCACGCTCATCGAAGGTTACCCGCTCACGGAAAAAGACCCGGCGAAGCGGAAATTTGTGCTCAACGACCGCATGACGCCCATTCCATTTCCGATGGGCAATGCGGCGGATCTGCTGTTTTACCTCCGAAAGGAGCATTTCAAACAGGACGCGTGGAATGTGGCGCAGCAGAATGGGGAAAAGCTGGTGACAAGGTATTATCTCAACGACGACGACATCGGTTTCAGCTCCGACCAGCTTTTCAATAAAATCATTTACGACGTGCTCATGGCCGATCCGTGGTTCGTAGAAAACTTCTCCGACAGGGTCAAAAAAGGCCCGACCGAGTACGACTACGCGTTCATGCTCACCAGCGAGGATTGGGACAAGGTGAAGCCGCATCTGAGATACCACTTCCCCGGTTCGCCTTATGACGGCCGGAAGGTCAACGACCTCGGTTTCTGGAACCTGATCAAGGACCAGGTTTCGCAGGAAGGTTATCTGTTTGTCGCGAATGCGGGAGGTTATTATTCCAACACGATCAACTGGAATGCCGCGGAGGCGTTTCCGTACATGGTAGGCGATTTTTCGGCGGATGTTACCTATAAAACCATCGGGGAAGGCTACGACAGCATTGCCTATGCGCTGGCAAATCAGTATACGGGCATCGAGGGTGCGTGTATCTGGTCGGAAAACAAGCTGATCACGTTCTCGAAAGGCCACGAACGGCGCGATGATTTCCGCTACGAGCTGACATTCCTGAACATTCCTTCGAATACGCTCTGGCATGTTTATGCAAACCATATTATCCTCGGTATGCCGCGCAAATCGCTCCAATTGCTCGACCAGGAGAACTTTTTCTTCAATGCCAATGAAAATGCACGGCTTTGCGGCAACATCGAGTCGGTGATCATGGAGCCTGCATTCAAGATCCTGATGGGCTTTCCCGAGCCGTGGTGGAAGAAGCTCGGCATCGATTCGGGGCATTCGATCACCGACTTGCCCATGCGCCAATGCTACTATTTCGGGACCGACGAGCAGACCAACAACGCTATGCTGCTAGGCAGCTATGGCGATATGGAAACCGAGACTTTCTGGAAAGCACTTTCCGAAAATGAAGTTTTGTTCAAAGTCCGGGCAGCGCGGTCGGCCTCGCTGGACGAGCTGAAAGCATTGGAACACGAACAGGCAACACAGCTGATGGTGAACGAAATCATGTCGCAGCTGCGCGAGCTGCACGGCCACGAGGTGGAGATTCCCGAGCCTTACGTGACCTACTTCCGCGACTGGTCCGACGATCCGTTCGGTGCCGGTTACCATGCGTGGAAGGCCGGGGTGGCCGTTTGGGACGTGATGCCCTACATGCGCAAGCCCAATGCCGACGAGAATATCTACGTCGTGGGTGAAGCCTATTCCGACCAGCAGGGCTGGGTGGAAGGCGCATTTTGCGAAGCCGAAAAGATGCTCGACAGCCACTTCGGTCTCACGCGTCCGCATTGGCTGAACGACCGTTACTATATGGGCTGGTGACATTCAGTACATATTATAGTAACCGAAAGGAAGTCCGTAACCGGGCTTCCTTTTTTCTTGTGGCACCGGGGCACAGTTTTATTGGTAAGTGCGCAGTTTTTATGAATTAAACGTTTCGATCCAACGATGCGCAACACAGGTGCAAGCTTCTCCGCAGGACAATGTAAATTCACGGTTTGGGCTCCCGAAAAAGATGCCATGCAACTCGTCATCGACGGCCGTCCGCCAGCCGATATGCTCAAAGACGAAGAAGGATACTTCGAACTCGACGTGAGCGACATTGCGCCCGGCGCGCGGTACCGTTTCGCACCAGCAGGCGGCGACAGCTATCCCGATCCTGCGTCGCATTTCCAGCCCGACGGCGTGCACGGCGCATCCGCGGTGGTCGATCACGAAGCTTACCGGTGGAGCGATGCCGGCTGGAAAGGCCTCCCGTTGCAGGATCTTATATTTTACGAGGTACACACCGGTACTTTTACACCCGAAGGCACTTTTGAAGGGATTATTTCAAAACTAGATTACCTGTCCAGTCTGGGTGTCAATGCGATCGAGCTGATGCCCGTGTCGCAGTTCCCGGGCGGGCGCAACTGGGGGTATGATATGGTGTTTCCCTACGCCGTGCAGCACAGCTACGGCGGTCCCGATGGCCTGAAAGCGCTCGTCGATGCCGCTCACGCAAAGGGTATCGCCGTGTTTCTCGACGTGATTTTCAATCACCTCGGTCCGGAGGGTAATTACCTGCCGCAATTCGGGCCGTATTTCACCGATCAATACTGTACGCCCTGGGGCAATGCGATCAACTTCGACGGCGAATGGTCCGACGGCGTGCGGGCCTACTTCTGCCAGGCCGTCATGCATTGGTATGAGCATTACCACCTCGACGGCCTGCGTGTGGACGCCGTGCACATGATGTTCGACAATGGCGCCGTGCATTTCTGGGAACTGGTGTCCCGGGAGCTCAATGTAATGCGCCAGCGAATGGGCCGCAATTTCTACCTCATTGCCGAAAGCGACCTGAACAGTCCGCACGTGGTGAAATCGCCGGAAAATGGCGGCTGGGACTTCGACGTTCAATGGCTCGACGACTTCCACCACGCATTATATGTGCTGCTCGATGAAAGCGGACGCGACCGGTACGAGGATTTCGGCAGCATCGGGCAATGGGGCAAGGCCTTTACCGACGGCTTCGTGCACAGCGGCGAATACGTCAGGTTCCGCAAGCGGCGGCACGGCGCATCGTCGGCGGGCATTCCGGGCGAAAAATTCCTCGTGTTCAACCAAAACCACGATCAGGTGGGCAACCGCGTCGGGGGAGAGCGACTGAGTATGCTCGTCAGTTTTGAAAGACAAAAACTGGCTGCCGCCGCCATTTTGCTGGCTCCCTATCTGCCTATGCTCTTCATGGGCGAAGAATATGGCGCGCAGACGCCCTTCTTCTACTTTGTGAGCCATTCCGACGAAGAACTGATCCAAAAGGTGGTGGAAGGCCGCAGGAAGGAATTTGAAAACTACAAGTGGGAAAAAGATCCGCCCAACCCGCAGGATGAAACCACTTTTCAGGGCTCCAAACTCGACTGGTCGGAGCCGGAGCGCGGGGAGCACGCTGCTTTGCTCCGCTGGCACCGCGCTTTGATAGCCTTGCGTAAAACGCATCCGGCCTTGCGCCATTTTGCCAAAAACGATGTGCGTGTAAACATCGTCAGCGACACTTGCCTGGTGCTTCACCGCCGCAGCGCC
Source organism: Dyadobacter fermentans DSM 18053 (assembly GCF_000023125.1). Taxonomy (NCBI): domain Bacteria; kingdom Pseudomonadati; phylum Bacteroidota; class Cytophagia; order Cytophagales; family Spirosomataceae; genus Dyadobacter; species Dyadobacter fermentans. The sequence goes on along the minus strand of NC_013037.1, from coordinate 1,776,961 downwards.
GACCAGCAGACCGAACTGGCCTGCATTTTCAACCTCGGCGAAACAACCGCGGATGTGGCATTACCCGGCGACGCGCAGCCATGGATTACGATATTGAACTCGCGCGACGCGGATTGGAATGGTGAATCAAAACCGGCAACCGAGCCCCAGGAGCCCGCTCCGCTGCAAGAGGGCAAAATCGCAGTGCAGGGTTTAACGGCAATCGTATGTGAGCGTGCGTGAAACTTAGATAGTCGCCCCGGATTATGCTATATTTGAAGTTCCGCCCGGAAAAAAACGGGGCGGCTCAGGATTGCATTGTTAGAAAATATGTCTGGAAAAGTGGCTATGCGGGTGATGAAACGCATATTTTCAAATTTATTGATCGTTTTGCTCGCGGCGATCTGCTGGCTGCCGGCAGTTGGGAATGCGGCGGACCCTGCGGCGGGGCGCGTGCTGCGCTATTCCATCGGTGAAGGGCTTTCTTTCGGCGTGGTGAACAGCATGACGCAGGACAACGACGGGCTCATGTGGTTCGCGACGGGCGACGGCGTGAGCCGGTTCGATGGCACCACGTTCCGCAATTACAAATACGACCGCAGCGATCCGCACAGCTTGCCGGGTAATTATGTCAAATCCATTCTCCGCGATAAGGACGGCACGATCTGGGTGTCCTCGCGCGACGGGATCGGAGAATTTTTACCTGCCAAGCAGCAATTCAATCGATATAAACCATTCCAAAACCAGAACGGCGCCGGAAACGACGTGAGCGACATCAGCCAGGGAGGCGGCAATAGTCTGTGGCTGGCGCTGAACGGCTCCGGTTTCGCTTCGTTCAACACCCAAAATCATCAATTTACCCTCTATAACCAGCAAACGCTGCCTGGGCTTTTTACCAATTCCATCCTGAATGTGTTCGAAGATTCACAGGGAATGCTGTGGCTCGGCTCCCGCGACAGCGGCATTGAGGTCTGGAAAAAAGGCGGGTCGGGCAAGCTGGTGAAAGTCGCATTCAATTTAAACAATGTGCCTTCGGCGAGGGTCAATGCGATTTACGAAGATCACCTGCGCAACGTCTGGATCGCATCTTCCCGCGGGTTGATCCTCTTCAAGCGGAGCGAAGGCCGCTTTTACGACTTGCATATCGATACATTCCATCACAGCGACATCTACCTTTCGGTAATCGAAGACCACCGGCAAAACCTGCTCATCGGCGTGCAGGACGGCGGCATTTACAGGCTCGCATTGGATCAGGTAGCGTCGCGGCCGGCGGAAGCCCTCATTTTTGAACCGGTTCGGGATAAGGACAATAAAGGTATTACGCAGCGTTCGGTGCAGTCGCTTTATATTGATAAGGACCGCAACGTATGGCTCGGCACGTACGGGGAAGGCACTTTCCTGATGAGCGCTATTCCCGAGAAATTCAGGAAGTTCGAGCAAAAAACGATCGATTCCCGCGCCGAAGGATACTTGCGCTACTACGGCATGTGCGCGGACAAGGACGGCAACCTGTGGATTGGCACCGATGGCGATGGCATTTTCAAAACCACGGCCTCAGGCGAGGTATTAAAGCATTATGCCGCGTCCGCAAAACCCGGCCAGTTACCGGATGGTGCCGTAATCGCCGCGCACCGCGACCGCCAGGACCGCCTGTGGTTCGGGACTTATTCCAAAGGATTGGTGCGGTACGACCCCGCCACGGATACTTTTAAACGCTACGCCCACGATCCTGCCGACCCGCATTCCCTCGGGAGAAACGACGTGCGGGTGATTTACCAGGACAAGCGTAAAAATGTATGGGTAGGCACCAATGGGGGCGGACTGGGGCTGCTCGATGAGCGGACGGGTAAATTCCGCAGTTTCGTGCCATCCAACAGCTCCATCAATGCCAACGACGTCCGTGCCATTACCGAGGACAAGTATGGCAACCTGTGGATCGGGACTTATGGCGGCGGGCTCAACTACCTCAATACCCGCACGATGCAGTTCGTTTCATGGTTCAATGAGGCGGGGAAAGAGCCTTTTTTGTCCAACCGCATCATATTTTCCCTTTACATGGACCCGCTCGACCGGCTATGGATAGGGTCGGAGGGTAATGGGCTGCTGCTGTTCGACACGCGCGCCAAATCGGTCCGCTACTTTGATGAAAAGCGCGGGCTTGCAAGCAATGTGATCAATGCCATCCAGCCCGAGGGTACGGACAAGGTTTGGGTGAGCACCGACAAAGGCCTGTCGCGGATCAGCGCACGCACGGGCGCTATCGAGAATTTCGATACCAGCCACGGCTTGCAGGGCGGGCAGTTCAACCCTGGTTCTACATTATTCAATGCCAAAAGCGGCCTGATGAGCTTCGGCGGAACAGAGGGCTGGAACCTCTTCGACCCGGCAAAAGTGAGCGCATCGCGGTACCAGCCGAAGGTGATGATCAGCGGAATGCGCATTTTCGGCAAAGACAAGGAAGGTAACGAGCCGGTTTCGCTTTTCGAATACCTGGGCAAAGCGCGCCGGTTCACCATCCGGCCCGGTCAGCCGATCTTCACGATTGATTTTACGGCATTAAACTACGCCTACCCGGAGCTGACCCGCTACGCCTATATGCTGGAAGGGCTCGATAAGGATTGGAACTATGTACAAAATGAGCGATCGGCAACCTACCGTTATTTGCCGTCGGGGAATTATGAGTTCAAGGTAAAAGTGGCCAACCAGGACGGGGTTTGGTTTGATGACTACGCTTCGTTGCCGATCCGTGTGATGCCGCCCTGGTACCAGAGCTGGTGGGCGTACATGCTGTACATTCTGACGGTCGGCGTGGTACTTTACTATTACCAGCAATACAAGCTCGGGCAGGAGAAGATGAAGTACGAAGTTCAGCTCGCGCAGCTCGAAACGCGCCAGCAAATCGAACTGAATGAGCGCAAGTTTTCGTTTTTTACCAATGTATCGCATGAGTTCCGCACGCCGCTTACATTGATTATCAACCCGATCCGGGAAATGATGCAGGCCGCGGGCGCGGATGCCACTTCGCCGAGCATGCACATCATTTACCGCAATGCGAAGCGGCTACTCAGCCTGGTGGACCAGCTGCTGCTTTTCCGCAAGGCCGACCAGCAAACCGACCAGCTCAAACCCGCCGCTCATCACCTGCCACAGCTTATTACAGAAGTATTTCAATGCTTCCTGCACCAGGCCGAGCAGAAGCACATCCGCTACGAGCTCGCCCTCCCGGAAGCGGAGCTGGAAGTGATTTGTGATTGGGAAAAAATTGAAATAGCCGTATTTAACCTGATTTCAAATGCATTGAAATTCACGCCTGAACATGGCACTGTGAATGTGCAGGTGGTTGATATGGGCGAGCAGGTGGAGATCGTCGTGAGCGATACCGGCCCGGGCATCCCGGCGGATGCGGGCGATGACATTTTCAAGGTGTTTCACCAGTACGCCGACCGCCGTTTTGCGGCCAAAGGTGGTTTTGGAATTGGATTATACCTGGCTAAAACCTTTGTAGAAAACCATTTCGGAACGCTGCAATATGAGTCGGAGCTTGACCGCGGCACGACGTTCCGGGTGCTGCTGTGGAAGGCCCATCCGGGGCTGGCTTCCGGTGCCGTTGCGGGCGAAGCGCGCGACTCGGTGTTGCTGGAAGAACTGTCCGATGGCGTGCTGCCCGTGAAAGCACCCGCCTTGCCCGACTGGCAGAGCGAGTTACTCGACATGAAGGAGCCCTCGCCCGGCATTTATACGATGCTTGTGGTGGACGACGACCCGGAGATCCGGCAATACCTTTCGACGGTGTTCGCGGGAAAGTACAAAATATTCGAAGCCGGGAGCGGGGAGGAGGGGCTGGAACTTGTGCGCAAACATTTGCCCGATATCGTGATCAGCGATGTGATGATGGGCGGCATTTCAGGCATTGAATTGTGCCGGCAGATGAAGCTCGATATGGCATTGAGCCACATTCCGGTGATCCTGCTCACGGCAAGCACCTCCCAGGACGTCCGGCTCAAAGGCATCGAAGGCGGGGCCGACGACCATATCAGCAAGCCGTTCGATAACGGCATACTCGTGGCCCGCGTGGCTTCCATCCTGCGAAACCGCAACGATCTTCAACGGTATTTCTACAACGAAATCACGCTGCAAACAAGCGATTTTAAGATTTCGGCGGAGTACCGGGAGTTCCTCACCGAATGTATCCGCATTGTAGAAAGCCACATTACCGACTCTGCTTTCAATATAAAAGTGCTCGCTTCCGAGATCGGAATGAGCCATTCCACGCTGTACAGCCGCATTAAGTCCATTTCCGGCCAGTCGGCGACGAGCTTTGTCCGGTTCATACGCCTGCGCAAGGCCGCGCAGCTGCTGATCACGACCGACACGACGATCAGCGAAACGGCATTCAGCGTCGGCATTAACGACATCCGGTATTTCCGGGAACACTTCCAGAAATTGTTTGGAATGAAGCCTTCGGAATATGTGAAGAAATTCAGAAAACCCTTCCACGAGCGTACGACGATCGACAAGGATATTTTCCGTCAGAAATCCGTGTAACCGCGGGTTTATTGGAGTTTCCCCAGCTTTTCATGCCTGATTCTAACAAAATCAGGCATTTTTTGTGAATTCACCCCCTCTTTAATGCGAAAATGTCCCCCTATGGCCGGGTTGAAATAGTCCTACTTTTGATTGATCAATTTATAAATCGCGGCGATTGGCACCCCGGCTTATGACTATTTCAAGATTACCGGATGTCCGGACCAACCGCCTTCGCCCGCCGCTGTTTTAAACTGGTCCCGGCATCCAATTATTCAACTTTTTACAGCTGTATGAAAAAAACTTTTCACAACGACCCCGAACGCGCCAGGCCGGCTCTCCGGACGGGCATGCGCAAGGCCGGTCGGCCAACCCTCCGGGGAGTATTGCAGGCCGTTTGCTGGTCGCTTTGCTTCGCGCTCATTACACTCCCGGCATTTGCACAAAACACATTTACGGTAAAAGGTACCGTCACCGCCGAAAACGGTGAAGGCCTGCCGGGCGCGAGTGTGATCCTGAAAGGTACTACCACCGGCACCACAACTGATGTGGACGGCAAGTATTCCCTCAGCCTGCCCGATGGCAATGGCACGCTGGTGGTCACTTACATTGGCTATGTCAACCAGGAAATCGTGCTGGGTAACCGCACGCAGCTCGATGTGAAACTCGCGACAAACGACAAAACACTGGACGAAATCGTGGTGGTCGGTTATGGAACGCAGAAAAAGGCGACATTGACCGGCTCGGTTTCGGAAGTAAAAGGGGCCGATATGGTAAAAAGCCCTCAGCCGAACTTGTCCAACTCGCTGGCAGGCCGGTTCTCCGGTTTTGTAGCCAACAACCGCGGCGGCGAGCCTGGTTACGATGGTTCGAGCTACACCGTGCGCGGTTTTGCGACCACCGGCAATAACGACGTGCTGATCGTCGTAGACGGTATCCCCGGCCAGGTAGGCGGCCTCGATCGCCTCGATCCGAACGACATCGAAAGCGTATCCATTCTGAAAGACGCTTCGGCGGCGGTTTACGGAAGCCGGGCGGCCAACGGGGTAATCCTTGTAACTACCAAGCGCGGAACTACCGGCAAACCGGTTATTTCTTACAGCTTCAACCAGGGATTTTCGTCGCCGACACGCCTGCCGAAGCTTGCCGACGCAGGTACTTACGCGACGATCATGAACGAAATCGACTATTATAACAATCCGTCGGGCGGAATGAACCAGCATTACACGGCCGAGGAAATCGAGAAGTTCCGCAACGGTTCCGACCCATTGAACTACCCTAACACCGACTGGCAAAAGGAAACTCTCAAAAAGTTTGCGCTGCAAAACCAGCACAGCCTGGCCATCAATGGCGGAACCGACAATGTGAAATACTACGTGTCGCTGGGGACGATTTACCAGGATGCATTGTACAAAAATGCCGCTACGAAATACAAGCAGTACAATTTCCGCTCTAACATTGATGCCAATGTGACGAAGGATTTCAAGGTGAGCCTTGGACTTTCGGGCCGCCAGGAAAACCGTACATTCCCGATTTCTTCCGCGGGTAACACGTTCCGCTCGATCTACCGGGCTTATCCGACGGTAATTTCGCAGTATCCGAACGGCTTCTACTCCACCGGCGTGGAAAATCAGAACCCGGTTGTGCTCGGCACGGACATGGGCGGAACGGTGAATAACCCGACGTCCGTTTTTAACGGAATTTTGCGTGCGAGCTACAACATGCCGTTTTTGGACGGTCTGTCGGTGGATGGTTTTTATTCGGTGGACAAATCGTTCAACTTCTCGAAGTCGTTCAGCATCCCTTACACGCTTTATAACTACAACCAAACCACGGGTGCTTACACGGGTGTGGTTACAGGCGGTTCGGCCGGAGCGGCGTCCATCGACCAGTCGCAGGTGAACATCACCAACATCACGCAAAACCTTCGTTTGAACTACCTCAAAACGTTTGGCAAGCACAATATCAATGCATTTGTGGCCTACGAGCAAAACAAGCGCCATGAGGCGAAGTTCGGTGCGACGCGTATCAACTTCCCTACGGCCTCCACGCCGGAACTTTCGCAGGGAGGCGCGGCGGCAACCGACAAAAACAACTCGGGTAGCAGCTTCAACTTTACCCGCCGGAGCTACATTGGCCGCATTGCCTACGATTTCGATGAGAAATACCTGGCCGAAGTGCAGGCACGTGTGGACGGCTCGTCGATTTTCCCGAAAGGCAAGCAATATGGTTTCTTCCCGTCGGTTTCGGCAGGTTACCGTATTTCGCAGGAGGATTGGTTCAAAAATAGCGTCCGTTTTATCGACGACCTGAAATTCCGCGCTTCTTACGGTACATTGGGTAACGACAATGTGGGGCAATTCCAGTTCTACAACAACTACTCGTTCGTGAACCAGTATGTGCTGGGCAATAATGTGATCTCGCCCGGTATCGACCTCACGAAGCTCGCCAACCCGAACATTACCTGGGAAACTTCCCGGAAGCTGGATATCGGTTTGAATGCGATTTTCCTGAAAAACTTCAACATTGAAGTGATCTATTTCAAACAGAAAAGATCAGACATTCTTGCTGCCAGAAACGCTTCTATTCCAAACACTTCGGGGATTGTAAACCCGCACAAAACCAACGACAACACGCCGCTCGTGCCGGATGAGAACCTTGGGAAAGTGAACAACAGCGGTATGGAAGCGACATTGGGCTACAACCACAACGGACGGTTCCGCTACAACATTTCGGGTAATGTTACTTATGCCAAAAGCAAGGTGATTTTCATCGACGAGGCTCCGGGTGCGCTTGATTATCAGCGCGAAACAGGCGGTCCGCTTTACACGAAACTGCTTTATAACACCCTCGGCATTTTCCGCACCCAGGCCGACCTCGACGCTTACCCGCACCTGCAAGGCGCACAGCCGGGCGACCTTATCCTGGAAGATTACAACAAAGACGGCAAAATCACCGCCGACGACCAGGTACGCAGCAAGTACGGCAATGTGCCGTTGCTGACCTACGGCCTTACTTTCAATGCGGGTTACGATGCATTCGACATTGCCCTCGTGTTTGCAGGCCAGGGAATGGTAAGCCAGTATGTATTGCCTGAGTCAGGCCAGGTAGGGAACTTTTACAGCAGCTGGGCCGACAACCGTTGGAGCCCGAGCAATCCGGACGGCTCTTTCCCGCGGGTGGATACACGTGCTTCGTCGTCGATCAACGGCGGTTTGTATGCCAACAATTTCTGGCTGAACAACTCTTCGTTCGTGCGCCTCAAAAACGTGGAGCTGGGTTACACGCTGCCGAAAGACGCATTGGCGAAGCTGAAAATATCGTCGCTGCGTATTTATGCGAGCGCATTCAACCTGTTCACCATCACGGGCGTGAAGGACTATGACCCGGAAGGAAATAACGAGAGCGGCCAGTTCTATCCGCAGCAGCGCATCATGAACCTGGGCCTCAATATCAAATTCTAATTGCAATCATGATTGACATGAATATAAAAAGCTTGAAACTACCCGGTTTGGCCGTGGCTGCGCTCCTGACGGTGACTGCCTGCGACCAGAACTTCCTCGACGTCGTGCCGACCGACCGTGTCTCCGATGCCTCCATTCTTTCCGATTCGGTACTTTTTGAAGCCTACGTGACCAACCGCTACATGGGCGTGCGGCTCACGGACAAGGAAGCGGAAGGAACGCTGCCGGGCTTTGGCCGCGGATTCGAATATGCAATGTGGTCGTCACTTACCGATGAGTCCATTTATAACAATGACGACAATACCTGGCTGATCCAGCGGGGACAAATTGCGCCTGAGAATACCGGTATCGCGGGCACATTCTGGGGTCGCAGCTACCGCAGCATCCGTGAGGTGAACTATGCATTGGCGAACATTGAGCAGGTGCCGATGAGCGCCGGCCGCCGCAGCCGCTTGAAGGGCGAATTGCAGTTTATCCGCGCATTCCGCTACCACGACCTGATCCGTAACTACGGAAAAGTGGTGCTCATGGGCGACAAAGTTTCGGAGGTAAGCGACGACCTCACCAGCCCCGAGCTGTTCCAGCGTGCCGAAATCAAAGCGGGCCTCGACTACGCCATCGCGCAGCTCGACGAAGCAACCGCATTGCTGCCGGCATCGAATGACAACAACTGGAAACTCGGCCGTGCCACCAAAGGCGCCGCAATGGCTTTGAAATCGCGTCTGGCCCTGTACGCGGCGAGCCCGCTTTACAATGCCGGAACCTGGCAGCAGGCAGCAGCGGCAGCCAAAGCAGTGATGGATTTGAACAAATACAACCTGTACACCGGCGGATACGGCAACCTTTTCATCACTTCCGACAACCCGGAGATCATTTTCGGTCGACTGTACGCCATTGGCGCGCGCCACGTGTGCCTCGAAATCGCGAACGGTCCTAATGGCTACAATGCATGGGGCGGTAACGTGCCGGTGCAGAACCTGGTAGACGACTATGAAATGATGGACGGCACGCGCATCACCGACGCAAATACGAGCTACGACCCGAAAAATCCGTACAAAAACCGCGACCCGCGCTTCTACGCGACCATCCTTTACAATGGCGCACCTTACCGCGGCAGCACCGTGGAAACGTTCACACCGGGTGGAAAGGATAGCAAAGACGGCCCTTCGAACTGGAACACGTCGAAAACCGGCTACTATCTGAAAAAATTCATGAACGACAACCTGCCGATCGAAAACCCGTGGGATGTAGCTGGTACGCAAACCTGGATTTACTTCCGCTACGCCGAGATCCTGTTGAACTACGCCGAGGCGCAAAACGAAGCGACTGGTCCTGATGCAAGCGTTTACGCGGCCGTGAATGCGGTACGCCAGCGCACAGGCGTAGGCATGCCTGCATTGCCTGCGGGCCTCACGCAGGCGCAAATGCGCGAGCGTATCCGTGCTGAGCGCCGCATTGAGCTGGCGTTTGAGGAGCACCGTTTTTATGATGTTCGTCGTTGGAAAATCGCCAGCACCACCGAAAATGCGCCTGCTTATGGTGTGGAAATCGGTAAAACCGGCAACACGTTTACTTACACCCGTAAAGAGGCGCTTACCGGCCGCAGTTTTGCCGACAAGCAGTACTGGCTGCCTATCCCGCGCACCGAGATCCAGGCTTCGAATAACCAGCTCGAACAAAACCCGGGCTATTAATGCAAATTTCCGCTCCCGGTGCCTCTGTCGCCGGGAGTTCTTTTTTCTTCCATTCCCTGACAGACCTGTTCATGCAAATTTCCCAACACCTCGGAACGCTGTTCCTCGGGCTCCTCATGACGTCGTCCATGAGCTGCCAAGGCGCCGAATCCGCCACCAAACCCGTTGACCCGGTTCAGGAGACGGTCACGATCCGCATTGATCCATCCAAAACTTACCAGACCATCCGCCATTTCGGCGGTTCCGACGCCTGGGCCTGCCAGTTTGTAGGTAAATGGCCCCTGGCGAAGAAGAATGCCATTGCCGACCTCCTCTTCAGTAAAGACACGCACAGCGACGGCCGTCCGAAAGGCATCGGCTTGTCGCTGTGGCGTTTCAACGCGGGCGGCGGCACAGCCGAGCAGGGCGATGCCAGCGGTATCCGGGACGAATGGCGCCGCGCCGAGTCGTTTTTTGCTGCTGATGGCGGCTACGACTGGAACAAGCAGGAGGGCCAGATGTGGTTCCTCCAAGCCGCCAAAGAACGCGGTGTGAATGAGTTCCTGGTTTTCCCGAACTCCCCGCCCGTGCAATTTACCACCAATGGAAAAGGCTATGCTACCAATGGTCAGCCGAACCTGCCCGCACAGCAATACGATAAGTTCGCCGGTTACCTGGCCGATGTGATCGACGGCGTGCGCCGGAAAACGGGCATTACATTTCAATACGTCAGCCCTGTGAACGAGCCGCAATGGGATTGGAGCGACGGAGGGCAGGAGGGAACACCTTATTTCAACAACCAGATCGCCGCCATTACCCGCTCGCTCAGCGCGGCGCTTTTGAAGAAGAACCTGGCTACCAAAATCAACATCGCGGAGGCGGGGCAGATCGACTACCTGTATTCCGAGCATAACCGGCCCGGACGCGCCAGCCAGGTCACTGCGTTTTTTGACAAAAACAGCCCCGACTACGTCTGTAACCTGCCCAATGTGCTTCCGGCCATTTCGGGGCACAGCTATTTCACCACTTCTCCCTACAAAGCCGCTGCCGAGAAACGCCGGCAGCTGGCCGCCGCGGTTGCCAAAGTTCCCGGCCTAGAATACTGGCAGTCGGAGTATTGCATTCTGGGTGATAATGAGGGGGAAATTAAGGGAGAGGGGCGTGACCTGGGCATCAATGCCGGGCTGTACATGGCGCGCGTGATCCACAACGACCTTGTGAATGCGCAGGCAGCGGCATGGCATTGGTGGATTTCTGTATCGCCGTACGACTACAAGGACGGCCTGGTTTACATTGATAAAAATAAAAACGACGGCAGCTTTCAGTCCTCCAAAATGCTTTGGGCACTGGGCAATTTCAGCCGTTTCGTACGCCCGGGTGCGGTGCGTGTGGATGTTTCGGGTGGCCTGGGCACGGACGCGATGGTCGTTTCTTCCTACCTGAACACCGATAAGTCGCTGGTGACGGTGATCGTGAATGCCGACAACCAGGACCGTGACATCAGCCTTGCGATCAGCGGCGGGCAGCCGGCCGGTGCGGTAAGCGTTTACGAGACATCGGCCGAGCATGACCTCGCCCCGGTTCGGAATGCCGGTGCCGACGGGCGCCTGGCTGTGAAGAAGCAAAGCATTGTCACCATTATCAGGCAATTGTAACCGAAGTTTCGCCAGTCGTTACTTTTAGAATAATGCAGCATGAGTGGCCGCAAGCGGTCGTTCAGCAGACGCGGGTCGGCACGGGTGTGCCGGCCCGTTCTTGATATTTCGGAAAAAAATGTCGCTTTATAACAGTTACAAACTAATTTTGACGTCTATACTCATGTTACGCTATTGCAAACAAGACACATTCTCGCGCTGCTTGGCACACTTGTCGCCATCATAGCGGCCCGGTTTTATTTTATCGAAACATTCGCCATCCGCCTTCCTTTCTGGGACCAGTGGGATGCGGAGGGTGACTATCTGCTCAGGCCGTGGCTCGAAGGCCGGTTACAACTTGCGCACCTCTGGCAGCCGCACAACGAACACCGGATTTTCCCGACGCGCCTGCTGTCGCTGGCGATATTCAGCGCCACCGGCGTTTGGGATAACCTCACCGAAGCGCGGGTGAATATCCTCGTGGCGGCGTGTATTCCGCTTATGCTGCTCTTATTTCTCATGCGCCGGAATGCGCTCTACGGCCCGCGCTGGCTGGTGCTGATCGTGATCATCGCCCAGTTTTCGCTGCCCTTCGCATTCGAAAATCTGCTGGTAGGTTTCCAGAGCCAGTTCTATTTCCTGATCATTTTCACCCTTGCCGGCATTATCCTTGCCACATTATATCCCGAAAAGCCGCTGGCGATGGTCGGTGTGCTGGTGGTGTCATGGCTGAGCGTACTCACAATGGCTTCCGGCATCCTCACGCCGCTTGCGGTAGCGGGTGTGTATGTGCTGCGCAGCATTTCGGAAAGGGAGGTTAATGTGAAGCACGCGGTGCTGGCGGTTGTGCTCGTCGCGCTCGCCGGACTGGGATATTCGATTATGCCGAAAATCGAGGCTAACCATATTTTTCGTGCGCGGAGTGTCGGGGAGCTGTTCAGCGCGCTCCGGTACATTCTCGCCTGGCCGGTGTCGAAAAGCTGGCCGGCGGCCATTGTGCTGTGGCTACCCGCATTCGCGATGGTGCCCTGGTTACTGCGAAAGCGTGATTTGACGCCAGCAGACCTGTTTATGGCGGGATGCGTGATGTGGTCGTTCGCGCAAACGATCGCGATCGCGTATGGGCGCGGGCAGTCGATGCTCAGCGTATCGTCGCGGTACACGGAGCTGTTTACATTGGGCTTAATCGGCAATGCGTGGTTTGCAGTGCGTTTCATTGAGATTTTTCGTAAAAACTGGCGCATTGCCTGGCTGGGGGCGGTGTTCTTCGTGGTGTTCGTGATGGGCCACATTACCCGCAAAAACAGCGATATGCGTGCCGTTCGCCAAACTCACGACCTGTCTTTAAAACAGGATGCGAACGTGAGGAAATACCTGAAAACCCACGATCCGGCGACACTCGTTCAGCCTCAGTTTGAAATTCCTTACCCGGATTCGATCCGTTTGCGGAGCCTGCTGGATAATCCTACATTGAGGGGCATACTTCCTTTGGATAAGGATTAAAAAAATCCATATATTCGATGATTCACTTTTGACGTAATCATCTATGCCTAAACGTTTTCCGAGCCCACAAAACCGTACTGTTTCATTTGCCCGATGGTCTGCAAAACTCATTGCAATAGCCTCTCTGGCGGCATTCACCATGCAGGACACCGCTACCAAACCCGACGAGAGCCGTTTCACGCCGGTTGTCCTGGCCGATAACCTGGACGAACCGATGGCATTTGAAGTGCTGCCGGACGGTAGTTCGTACATTATCGAGCGGAAAGGTGCTTTGAAGAAATACAACCCGTCCAGCCGGACCACCGAGCTGATCACGACGATTCCCGTTAATACCAAATATGTGAACAAAGAGGGCGTTTCCCGGGAGGCCGAGGAGGGCTTGATGGGCATCACGCTCGATCCCAACTTCGCGAAAAATCACTGGATTTACCTCTATTATGCGCATCCGACGGAGAAAAAACATGTCCTCGCACGCTGGGACCTTGTGGATGACCAACTGGTGGAAAGTTCGAAAAAGGTAGTGCTCGAAGTAACCACCCAGCGCGAAGTGTGCTGCCATACGGGCGGCGGGATGACCTGGGACAAAAACGGAAACCTGTTTCTGACGGTCGGTAACAACACCGGCAACGACAAGGCCGCGCAAACCGACGAGCGCCCCGGCCGCGAGAGCTGGGACGACCAGGGCCACGCGGGCAATACCAATGATTTGCGGGGCAAAATCCTTCGCATTCATCCCGAACCCGACGGTACCTACACCATTCCGGATGGCAACCTTTATCCCAAAGGCACCGCGAAAACCCGCCCCGAAATTTATTCGATGGGCCACCGCAACCCATGGCGCATTGCGGTGGATAGCAAAACAGGCTTTGTGTACTGGGGCGAAGTAGGACCGGATGCGAACGAGGATTCGGAAATTGGCCCGAGAGGCTACGACGAGCTGAACCAGGCGCGCAAGCCCGGCAACTTCGGCTGGCCGTGGTTTGTGGGCAACGACCAGGCATTTCCCGTGTTCGACTACGCCGCAAACAAGCCGGGCGCAAAAAAAGACCCCAAAAACCTCGTGAACACATCGCCGAACAACACCGGCCTGAAAGAGCTGTTTCCCACTGCCCCGAGCTTCATATATTATCCTTACGGCGTTTCCGAGCAGTTTCCGCAAGTGGGTTCAGGCTCGCGCAGCGCCACGGGCGGGCCTGTCTACCACCGCTCCGATTTCAAAAATCCGAAACGTCCCTGGCCGGCCTATTATGAAAACAAATGGATCGCCGCCGACTTCTCGCGGGGCTGGATCATGGCCATCAGCATGAATGCGCAAGGCGATTACGAATCCATGGAGCGGGTGCTGCCGGCTTACCACCCGGTACAGCCGATCGATATCAAATTCGGGCCGGATGGCGATTTGTACATTCTCGAATACGGAAGCAACTGGTTCCGGAAAAGCGACAACTCGCGCCTGGTGCGCATTGAATACAACGGCGGCAACCGCAAGCCGATCGTCGCCGCCAATGCCGAAAAGAAGGGCGGGACAGTGCCGTTTGAAACGGTTTTGTCGTCAAAAGGCACCAAAGATTTCGATAACGATGCCCTGAAATACAGCTGGAAAGTGACGAGCCCAGGTGTGGCGCCAAAGACATTTACCACTGAAAACCCGGTCGTGAAATTCGATAAGGCCGGCGTGTACACGGCCACGCTCACTGTAACCGACACCAAAGGCGCCAGTAACAGCCAGTCGGTGCGCATCATTGCCGGCAACGAACCGCCGAAAGTGGCGATCAGGCTGGACGGGAACAACACGTTTTTCTTCCCGAACAAGGTCATAGGCTACTCCGTGGGTATTTCCGACAAGGAAGACGGCAGCACAGCCGACGGCAGCATTAACCCCGGCCAGGTGGCCGTTAGCATCGACTACACCGCGGAAGGTTTCGACTATGCCGAAGTTGCCCAGAGCCAGCGTAGTGTGGATGCCACCACGCAATTTGCCGTTGCGCAGACATTAATGAGCAAAAGCGACTGCAAAGTATGCCACCAGCCGGATACGAAGTCGGTAGGGCCGTCGTTCGCCGATGTTTCTAACAAATACAAAAGCGACCCCGGCGCATTGGACCGGCTCGTGAAAAAGGTGCTCGAAGGCGGCTCGGGTGTTTGGGGGGAAGTGGCAATGGCCGCACATCCGGCGCTGCCCGTGGCCGACGCCGAGGTGATTGTCCGGTATATGCTCAACAGCACCGCTAAAACGCTCTCGACGCTCCCGCTCGAAGGCCGGTACACACCGCGCATTCCCAGGACCGACAACGGCAAAGGCTCGGTGATCATCCGGGCCGCATACACCGACCGCCCCGTGGGGACTACCAAAGCGGTGCCGGCCCAAACTACCGAGGAAACGATCGTGCTCCGCAGCCCGGAACTGAATGCAGCCGAGGCACCTGTGACGAAAGGTGTGGAAACAAAGGCATTGGGCGTGGCGGGACTGGGTTTCAGCGTAGTAGCATTTGAAAACAGCTACATTGCATTCCCTGGCATTGATCTCACGGGCATCGACACCCTGGAACTGAACGCCGCCGCGCAACAGCGCGAAGGCAGCGTGGGCGGCACGATCGAGGTGCGGCTTGGCTCGCCCACCGGCGCCCTGATCGGCCAGCATAACCTCACGGTTGCGAAGCCGGTGGATATGACCAAAATGATGGCTGAGCTGGAAAGTGGAGCCAAAAAAGAAGGCACGCAGCCCGCCAAACCGGCACCTGCCCCGCGCAGCCGCTTCGCACAGCCGCCCGTTCGCATCGCGCTGCAACCCACCGCGGGCAAGCAGGATATCTATTTCGTATTCCGCAATGCGGAGGCCAAGCCGATCGAACCGCTGATGTCCTTTTCTAAAATCAGGTTTAAGACAAGGCCTTGAAATAGTGTTTGTTATCGCGCTGGTCTGCAACAGGCCGCGTGGACTGTCCGTCCATTTCCGCCAATGCATGCTAGTCGCACAAAACCGGCAGCGTGGGGTCAGCAGCAAATGGCAGCAGCCGGGTGATCTGCGAGTAGGTCACCCGGTTCTCCGACAAATCGAGGCCGGCCACGTCTTCGAACTTCACCCAGGCTACGTCCGATGTTTCGGTGGTTTGGCGCAGGATTTCGCCGCCGGTCACTTCGCAGAGGATGAAAAATTTGTAAACGTACCACGGTTCCTCGGGATGGTCGTGCCGGCTTTTATCAAAAACAGCTAGCAGCCGAACCGCCTCCGTGCGCAGACCGGTTTCCTCGAAAGCCTCTTTCACCGCCACTTCGAATGGTGTGTACCCGACGTCGGCCCATCCGCCGGGCAGCGTCCAGCGGTCGTTATCTATTTTTTCCTGCACCATCAGGATCTGGCCGGCATTGAAAAGCACCGCCCTCACATCCACTTTCGGCGTTATGTAACCGACATCGTTTGGTAAAAGGCTCATGATCTGTTGCACCGGGGCATTGCTCATGTGGGCGAGCAGGTCCAGGCTGATCTGGCGGATTTCTTCGTAGCGTTCACGGTCGTAGTCGTTCGGCTGGAAAGCCAGGCCGGTTTGAGAAAGAGCAAGGACCCGCTTCATGGCGCCAAGCCAGGGATTTGAAGGCATTTGTATTTAAATTAAAGTAAAAGGGAGCTGAAATGTAGCGCTCTGCACCACGGTTCTCGCGCCGTAAGATAATGTGCAGCACCAAAAAAACACAGATAAAAACACGCATGTAGCCAAATTTGGCGCAAATGCCACCGTCGATTGTCGTTAACACCCGCCCATTTTCGGCGGCAATGCTTGTAGGTTTGTGCAGAAATTAGCACCGGACTTACCCATGAGAGTCAAGGATTATCATCACACCATCGACATCTGGATCAAATCGCTTGAACCTTACGATATTGCGAGGCTTCTGGCCCAGCCGGCGCCGGGGGCATGGTCGCTGGGGCAGGTGTATGTGCACATGCTCGACGAAACGGAATTTTACTTTTCACAAATCAAAACCTGTCTGGCATCGAACGACTATGCGATGGAAGATTGCACTTCCGAAGCGAAAGCCATGCTGCGTAACCGGGCATTCCCCGACATGATCATCGAAGGGCCGCCGTCCAATGCCTACGTGCGGCAGCCGACCAGCAAAGAGCTCCTGATCGACCGCCTTCTGGCGTTAAAAATGATCGTCGATGAAACCGCCCAACTGATCGCCACCAGCCTCTTTCACGGCAAAACCAGGCATCCCGGCCTGCATTATCTGAGCGCTGAGGAATGGTTTGCGTTTTCAGAAATGCATTTCAGGCATCATTTGCGGCAAAAGGAGCGGATCGAGGCATTTTTGGAGCGGACATTCGGAAAGTATGAGCCGCAAAGCGACCTGTCGCGATGAACTGCATTGCCTGGTCTCTTTTTCGCATTAAGCAGGATTCACAGTCCGGAAATCGTGTACATCACGGTGGTGGTGTAGGTTTTAACCGGCAATGTTACCGAAAGCCCTTCGATCTTGTACTGGATCGGAATGTCGTCGCGGTGGGCCGTGAGATTCAGCAGTCCGCTGAAAAACGCCTGCGGGGTGCTTGTAAGCTGCAAATAGGTGGTTCCGCCGGTGAGGATGGCGATGCCCGTGCCGTTGCCGGTGCGCACGACGGATAATTTCAGCGCCGGGTCCCAGTTGGATGTGGTGCTCAAATGGGCCGTAATGTTCCAGAGTATCAATGAGTTGACTTTCAGCAAAGTATGTGAAGCGCTGCTGGTTTCGGTATGCTCGTAATTTTTCCCTGCTTTGGTAATGACCGACGAAACCGACGGGATAGACCAGCTCGCTCCGCCTTTGATCGAAATCGTTTGCGCGGGCGCCAGCCGCGCCGTCAGGCAAACCATGCAGAAAAGGATCAGGTATTTCATCAGTTATCCACCATCGTGTAGCGCACGGTCACGCTCGTAGTGCCGCTGCGCATGTTTGCAAAATCTTGTATTTCAAGGGAATAGTTGAGCTTGAATCCGCTGCTGCCGTAGGTGATACCTGTGTACGCGCCCTTGATGTTGGCTATAAAATTCGTCGGCGTATTGGTCAGGTAAGTATTGGCGGTGACGTAGCTGTTGCCGCCCGTGAACCCCTGCCCGGTGCCCACATAAGGCGAAATATCCAGCCGCAGGCGGATTCCCGGCGGCAATGAGCCCACCACGTCGCCTCTGATGCTGCGCGATGCGCCGGGGGCGACAGCCGAAGTGAATACCAGCCAGTTGGCACTGTTCGCTGTACCCGTTCCCACCGTGTTGCCCGCTTCGGAAGGCGCGGTCATCTGTAATGTGACGGCGTTGGAGCCGGAGGGCAGGATGTCCACCAGCGCTACCGAAGGCATCGTCAGGCTCACGTCCACGTTCGCCACGGTCGATTGGGCGCGGGAAATGCCGCAGCAGCACATTGCGAATATGATCATCACATACCTCATTTTTTAACCGATACTTCAAAGCTTTTTCCTGAAAAATGAATGCGCTTTTCATTTGGCCGGATCGTGAATAGCAGATCGAGCGTCTTGTCTGTTTCCAGCATCAGCTCGCGTTGGCTGTCTTCCACCACAAAACGGTCCTCGCCGCCCGGGATAAACACCGATATCGCCCATTTCCCCGGCTGCATTTCCCGGAATGAGAACTCGCCCTTGCCGTTCAGTTCGGTGAGGTGGCTGCCGCCGTCGCCGGTCAGTTTAATGAGCACCACGGGCTTTTCGGCCAATGCGGACGCGACGCCGTTTTGTTTGCCTTTCGAAAACTCGATCCTACCTGTGACGTTGCCCGTGCGCGTGAGCGGTATCTCTATCGTTTGCAGGCTGTCGGGGCGTACGTCGAGGAGCATCGGCATTTTGATGGCCGGTACCACGCCTTCGTTGTCTGCGCCGGGTTGGGTAATGCTGAGATAATAGCGGTCGGGGGCCACGCCTTCGAAACTGAATAGGCCGGTGCTGTCGGTCATGAACTTGTGGCTTCCCAGCTGGATGAGGTTGCCCTGCTTGCGGTAGCCTGCGCCCGTGAGCCTGCCGCGCACGGTCCCGATGTTTTTCTTTTTGCCCAACGGGACATTGAGGCGGAGGGTGTACCGGAGGTTGAAAAACAAAGTATTCTGGTCGGTGCTGGTCAGGTTCGGGATGTGCGATCGGCCTCCGGAGAGCGAAAACATATGCCGTTGCAGATCGAGCACGACGGACGCGTCCACAAAACTTCTTCGCATATACAATTCGTCCGGCGCGTAATTGTTACGGTACAACACGTTCGCGTAGAGGTTCCGTTTGACATTAATGCGCGCATTGCCGCCATAAAAGAAAAGGTTTTCGACCACCCCGGAGCTCGAAAACTTGCTCGTGTGCTGGTGTTCGAAATAGCCGCCCAGCCACGCCCAGGGAAAAAGGCGCACGGCCGGCTGGACCAGGTTCGAAATCGACTCGTTCAGGCCATTGTTGTCCACGGCCAGGTGATTTTTGGAATAACCGTAACGGCCCTGATAGAAGACGGTAAACTTCTTGGAAGTGAGATTGTAGGAGAAATTGCTGAAATTCTCGGAGTAATGGAATTCCGCGGGTGTCTGCCTGTCTTTCCGCTCTACGGTGGCGTAAAAAAGGAAGAACCGGTTGCGCTGGTCGGGCTGGTACGAGGCGTAGGCCGTGTAGCTGCGGTCCTTCGGCGACACGCTGTATAGGTTGGCGTCCAGGCTCGGGTTGACGTCGGAAAAATTGTTGCCTATCCCGATCGTGATTTTGCGGGTAATGTTGAAACCAATGTTGTTGTTGAACAAGCGGCTGTTGTTGTAAAAGCCATAAAAGTGTTTCCCCGCATAAATGACGTTGCTGGTAAGGCTAAGCCATTTTTTAGTGACTTGAAGACGCAGAAACGCGCCATAATCGGTCTTGCCGACAGCCTGGCCCGCACTGAGCTCGGTTTCAACATTCAATTCCTTCGAGTGAATGTGCCCGGCAAGCCCCGCCATGTGCGACCAGAATCGGCGGTTTTGAAATACCACATTTTTGGAAGCATAATGCAGGCCGACGTCGGAAGTCTCTTTGATTTTAATCAAAAACTTGCCCCCAAACGCATCCCGCTGGTTCATAAAGAAGCGCGCACGCTGGTAAAAGGCGGTGTACGCCACTTTGGAGAGTTGCTGCTCGATACGCAGCCCGCGCCCGAAGCGCCCAAATTCCATGAGGTTGTTGAGCTGCAATACATAGTCGCCCGCCGAAATATGAAGCCGTTTGCGATAGGAATAATTCAGGGAATATTGGTCGTAAGTGCCTACGGCCGGAAATACAAACTGGTTAGGACCGCGGAGCGTGAAGTCGATATAATGCCGGTCTTTCTGGTCCACAAACCCCCGGCCGGTGGCCTGGTACTGGTAAGCGGAGACGTGTTTACCGCCATATCGATAAGACAGATGCGCACCGCCCACTTCCACCGGGAAGCGGAAATAGCGATCGATTTTGGTGGATTTGGAAGAAAAAACGGGAATGCTGGTCACCGAATAAACGGGTTCGGCGTCGCCGGTCATGACCAGTGTAAGGTTGGACGATGCCTGCCAGGCATTGTTACCCGTTGCGGGGATCACCTGCGCCACGGTTACATTGGTGCCTGCGCCGGGTTCCAGGGTGAGGCTGTCAGCGGCATTCTCGACTTTGCCCTGTTCGGTTTTCAGGAAGAAATGTTCGGTATGGTTGCCGGTGTTGCGGATGAGATAGGTGAGGCGCAGGGTGTCGCCTTCGCGGATGTATTCGGGTTTTTCCACTAAAAACAGCCCGAGGCTGCGGATCTGGCGGATTGTAACCTGAGCTTTTGCCGCCACCTGCTGTGCGCCCGCCCGCACCCGGAAGGCCACCTGGTATTCGCCCGGCGCGCATTCCGCAGGTGTGGCCAGCACGTAAAAGTAGCGTACCGCCTGATCGGCCGCGGATCGCACAGGTCGTCGCTGGGAAAGCAGCCGCCATTGGTTGGGCAACTCAATATCTTCCCGCAGCGAATCCGGCAATGAAGAGGAGGATTTAACTTCAAAAAACAGTGTGACATGCCCGCCGGGAACGATCGTGCCCGGTGCATTGGTGAGGCTTACGGTCATGGGTGCTTGTGCGTGAGCGTCCAGGCCGCTGATGAGCAACAATATGGCTAGTAGCCGGTACAATGGAAGAGGAGGATTATTCAATCTGTAAAGAAATGTTCGAGCCGAACAGATCTTTTTTCGTGTCGGCAATAATCACGCAGTCGTATTTTCCTTTGGGCACGTCGGCCACGGGGATTTCAAAAGTGTTGCATTGGCCGGGATACATCATCCGCGTGTTGGGCTGTGTTGTTTTCAGCTTGTTGCCTTTGCCGTCGTAAATTTCAAGGATCACATTCGTGCGTGCGGCGAACGTGCCGTTGTTTTTAAGCACCACTTTCAAAACCGACTGGTCGGCGGAGACTTTCTCATAGGCGACCTTTTCATAGGACAGCGCCGGCCCTTCCACCGGTCCGATGTCCACGATCACCTGGATAGCGTAACGTACTTTGGAACTCACCTGAATGCCCTTGTGCGCTTCTTCGCGCACGGGGTCGGCTACTTCCACCATGATCACCTCCCAGTAGGTGCCGGCAGCGCGGTTCGGATCGGCGTCGACCGTGTAGCGCAGGTCGTATTCCTCATTGGCGGCGATCACCCGTTCGTCGATATTCGTTTTCAGGGCCGTCCCAAGAGAGCGGTTGTGGCTGCCCACCTCGGGGTAGGCCGCCTGCTGGTCGCATTGCGAAAGGAGGTCCTGACGGTATACCAGTATACGAGCCTCTTTTCCACCTTCATTTTTGACCTTAATGATCCCCTGGACCTTGGTAGCGGCGGTGGGAATGCTGTGTTGGTGCGTCAGTCCGTTCAGGATCGCTATTGCGGCCCGGAGGTTTCCGGTCAGCAGGAGCATGCTGAGTAGGGCAATCCATTTCATCATTCGGAACAAGCTGGGCAAGCTGCCGGCCGGGCGGCTACCGCTGGCGGCCGGAGCGTTGCGTGGAGTCTGGTTTGTTACTGCTGATCGGATTGTTGCTTAGTTGTCGGCCAGCGTGTAAGTCACGGTGATCGTTGTCTCGTCCGAACGCAGGCTGGCGTAATTAGCATCGTCTGCTACGAACGAGTAGGTGAGCTGGTGGCCGCTGCTCGCTCCTGAGGCCGTGTAGGCGCTTCCAATGCCCGAAATGAGCGTTTGGTCGGTCGTCGACAGGGTAATTGTGCCCGCAGGGGTGCCTTTGGTGCCTGCGCCTGTTGCGGAAGCGGTGGCTGCTACCAGCTGGATGTCCACGCCATCGACTACGCCACTGGCTTTCACATTCACTTTCTTGGTGGTAGTGCCGGCCTGGATCGTTGTGTAATTGAGCCATGTAGTGCTAATGGCAGTCGGGGCCACGATTTTGTTACCGGCCTCGTCGTTAGCGGGCTTGGTAAAAGTGGCGGTCAGATTCTCGGTGTCCGAAGTTTCAAGGTCCAGCAGCGCTACCACGGGCACCACTACCGTCACCTGATGGTTATCGGTTTGAGTGTCCTGCGCCACAACCCGACCGGAAATCCCGGCCATCAACATCACGAGCAGTGAATAGACGAGGGTACTTCTGTTTTTCATAGAAATGAAAGAATTAAAATAGATGAATTGTACTGGTTTGTAAAATCACACAAATGTAGAAATACTTTTACATACCAACAAACTTTGCGAAAAAATTTTTTCTACAAGGCGTTGTGTTAGAGTGAGTTTACAGTGATGTGCCCGAAATGATAGAAATGGACGATTAAGCAGTCGTTATACGTTTACTGGTGTTTTATCCGCGGGATCATTTTGATCGCTCATGTGAGGAATGTATACTTACGCCAAAAACTGAACAATGAAAATTACCTATTATGGCCATTCCTGTTTTTCCGTCGTCGCGGGCGGCAAAACCATCCTGTTCGATCCCTTCATTTCGGGCAACGAACTTGCCAGCGGCATTAATCCCGACGACATCCGGGTCGACTATATTTTCGTATCGCACGGACATTTCGACCACTCGCACGACGTGGTGAGAATCGCCGGACATAATGACGCGATGGTGGTAGGGAGCTGGGAGCTGTACACGCATTTTGGTGCGCAGGGCTTGAAAAACGTGCACCCGCTCAACCCGGGCGGAAAATGGACGTTCGATTTCGGCACGGCCAAAGGCACCGCAGCCGTGCATTCGAGCAGCTTCCAGGACGGCAGCTATGCAGGCGTAGCCGAAGGTTTTGCATTCAAAACAGCCGACGGGAACTTCTATTACAGCGGCGACACCGCATTGACGCTCGATATGACGCTCGTTCCGAAATGGGCGCGGCTCGATTTCGCGGTATTGCCGATCGGCGATGTGCTCACGATGGGCATAGAGGATGCCATTGAAGCGGCCAAATTACTCGAAGTGACGCAGGTGCTCGGCGTGCATTACGATACTTTCGGGTTCATTAAAGTGGATAAGGCGCAGGCGATAGCGGCGTTCCGCGAAGCCGGGCTCACGCTTCATCTGCCGGAAATCGGAGAAACGATCACGATCTGAGGCGCAGGGCGGCAATTTTAATCTCATTTTAATTCCACTGCCCCGATCTTCACAATATATTTAGCAATCAATAACAGGTACGAATAGTGCGGTTATTGCTATTGAGTTATGTAGTCAAAAATCCATTGTCCTTATTATGGTCAATGGATTTTTTATGCCTGTTCACCGGTTTTCAAGCCAGCCGAGGAAATGGCTCACTTTCTCTTTTCCGATCAGCAGTTTCTCGGGTGTGGGGACGCTCAGCTTGATGTACAGCTTCCGCGAAAAGTAATGCTCCACTTCTTTCACCGCATCGAAATTGACCAGGTATTGCCGGTTCAGCCGGTAGAACTGCGCTGCGGCGACCGTCGCCTGCACGTCTTCCAGCGGCTGCGAAATGGTGTAATCTTGGTTTTCGAACGTCCGCAGCCAGGTGGTTTCATTGTGAATGTAGAAGAATGCGATCGTGTCGGTTTTAATGGTGATGTATTTATTTTGTTTAAAAACGAGAAAGGACTTTTTGCCTTCGGGCCCGGCGAGCCGTTTCAGCAGCATTTCCAGGTCGGGAATGAGCGGTTTTTCGCTTGAAAAATAGCTTTTCAACTGATCGAGCCTGGACAGCGCGCCCTCGATGTGCTCTTTTTTAAAAGGTTTGAGCAGGTAATCGATGCCATTGGCTTTAAATGCCTCGATCGCGTAATGGTCGTACGCTGTGCAGAATATCACCGGCGGCACCACTTTCACCGATTCGAAAATTTCGAAACACAAACCGTCGGATAGCTGAATGTCCATGAAGATCAGGTCGGGCTGCGGCATTTCGGTGAGGTAGGAAATGGCCCTTTCCACACTTTGGATCGTGGCGGCGATCTCCGCATCGGGCCGGAGCGTGGTAATCAGCTGCGCCAGCGAGCGTGCGGTTTTGATCTCGTCTTCAATGATTACGATTTTCATGGATAAGCGGTAGTTTGACGCGGAAATATTGCTGGTCATTTTCAACCTCGACGTGCTGTTTCAGCAGGTGGTAATAGCGCCGGTTGATATTGTCCAAACCAACTTCGGTGGAGTGCTCGGGGTTCTTTTTGAGCCGGAGCGGGTTTTCGACCGTTAACAGGCCGTCCTGCGCATACACTTTAATGTGGAGCGGGTAATCGAGGGAAACGACATTGTGCTTAATGCAATTCTCGACGAGCAGCTGCAATGTAAACGGGGGAATCCAGGTGTGGTAAACCTCCGCGGGAATCCGGTATTCGAGCTCGATCCCTTCCTCGAACCGGGCTTTCAGCAGGTACATATACGCGTCGAGGATCTCGGTTTCTTCCGCGAGCGTGATCAGGTCGAGTTTTCGGTTTTCTAATGTAAACCGGTAAAAATCAGATAGTTTTAGAATAAAGTCCACGCTGTTTTTGTCTTCCAGCTCCACCATGGATTTGAGGGTGCTCAGGCTGTTGAACAGGAAATGTGGGTTCACCTGCTGTTTCAGCAGCTCGTACTGCGCACCCAGGTTGTCGGCCTTGCTGCGTTCGAGTTCAAGGACCACCTGCTGGTTCCGGTGGGTTTGGTAGAGCAGGTGCAGCAGCATGTAGAAGATCAGGTTGATCATGATCCCGCGCACTTCGAACATCAGCACCACCGGCCCGAAATCCAAGGTAGGAATAAGCAGTTTCTGCGCGCCCACCATCAGGAACATGAGTATCAGGCCAATGGCTATGCTCCTGAACAGCAGCGGGTACGAAAAGCCCGTAGCGGAATGCTCCTTCGTGAACTTTGGCAGCGAGTAGATATTGAAATACCACACAAACAATGTGAACGAGGTGGTAATGAGCGCGCTCGTAACCGCCTCGAATGCATTGGGGTCCTTTTCAGCGATTTTCGGGACGGTGGTAAGCACGCCGAGCGACAGGGAGCTCAGCCACACGATCACCGCCGAAACCCTGAATGTCTTTTGTGCCATTATGGTTTGAGTTTACGGGAAAACGGATGCCCGCTGGGCAAATATAAAACTTATCCGCTCCGCATTGTCCGAAGGCGCACTTTTGCCGGTCGCGGGGCTGCGGTTTTCGATGGTGTAGTTAATCGCCGGGCCGGATGCACCGGGCCGCACGGTAACTGTTTCGATGGTTTTCAGTCCGCCGTTGATATCGCTCCCAAACCACAGCGGGTTGGATTTGAGGTCCCAGGTGACGAGCTTGAAAACCTCGCCCGGCATGTGGGCGGCCTGTTCCCCGCCGGCGTGTGCGAGGGCGTCGTCGTTGCCGTATAGCACCAAAATGATCCGCGTCCGCTCGTTGTAGAATGATGTGATGACGTGCATGCCGTGGTCGTCGAAAATGGTTTCGGGAGCGGGCGCCAGCTTGCGGGGCTCATGGCAGGCTGCGAAAGTGAATGTGCTGATAATAAGTGTGATAATGCGGTTTTTCATGAGAATATCTGGTTGTTTAATGAACTGACGGGCTATGGCGGCTGCTTCGGGGCCCGGTTACCTGGCGACCGGGCGCGTGGGAATGTCGAATACGAAACCGGTTTCGCTGGCGAGCTGGTGGCAGTTAATGCAGGTCGTCGCGAATGAGGCCTTCTGGCCCTGAGGTTTCAACTCGGGGCCATTGAATTTGGCAAAGCCCCAGCCTTCGGTATCGGTGAACTTTTTGGCGTCGCGCACCATCAATTGAATGTTGTTGAAACTGCCGGGCATGATGTTGCCGTCCTTGTCCGGTGCCTGACTGTTCCAAACGACCTTGACGATCACCGCACCGTCGGGCCAGGGGCGGATCTGGTCCTGTTCGAGGGCTTTCACGGCGATGTCGTTGCCGTAAATAATGCGGGAAGTGCCATTGTCGGGCCGGCCCGTGGTGCTGATCACCTTCCAGTTTTTGTAGTCGTCGATGTAACGGATACCGTTGACAGATGTCGGAACCGTTGTTGGCTTTTGCTTTCCGGCGATCCGCGCGGTGTCGCTTGCGGGCTGATGTGCGCGGGAGAGGTTGGTCACGTAGTTTTTCAGGATCGTGAGTTCGGCGGGCGTCACACGGGCCGACGGATGCGCGGCGGCATATGCAGGCAGCGGCATCCGGCCCGCGTCGATCATATTCACAATATACCAGAGCTTGCCTTCCTGCTCGCCTTTGGGAATGCTGTCCCATTCCGAAAAGTTGAAGCGCTTGCGGGCTTCCTCCACATCGGCAGCGACTTTATAGGAAAAGGGAGCGATTTTGTCGTACCAACGCAGGTTGGATTCATTGGAATGGCAATCGTAGCACGAGCGTTTCAGGATGCGGGTCACTTCTTCGGGCCCGTGAAACTCGGAGGTTACCGGCGGGTTTTCGACTTTGGGGCTATTGGCCTGCAACACGGCGAAGCCGGTAAACAGAACGCCGGCGAGGATGGTAGCGGCGGAGCGGAATCGGTTGCGTTTTGGGGTGTCCATTTCGATTGGTTTTTTCCCAAAACTAGCGCCGCAGCGAGGCGGCGGGAATCAGAAAATGGTTGAACTGGACACTTCGGCCTCCGAAATAGACACGGCCAAGGGCGGGTAGGGCCGGTGGTGCAGGAAACGCGCCGCAAGTTCCGCTCGCGCGCCGGGCATGCGCGTCAGGCTACGGACAGCACAGCCGGCGCTTTCCATTTGCTGATGAACAGTTCCTGCAATTGTGCGATCTCCTGCTGGTAAATGGTCTTCTTGCGCGTTCCGAAGTACAGCGTGTTCTCCATAGGTGTGGTGCCTTCCCAAACCAGCACGATCTGGCCGGCCTCGATGGCCTCTACGCACAGGAAGTGCGGCACGATGGAGAAACCCTCGCCGTCGCTGAGGCAACGGATGATCGAGCAAATGTTGGGTACGATGTAGTTGGGGCGGAAATCGGGGTGCTGGTCGAAGTTTTTGAGCCAGAAATTTTTCAAATGCTCCATATCGGCGGCCGTACTGTACCAGGTTTGCTGTTTGAGCCAGTTGGCTGCTTCCGTTTTCCGGGGCTGGTGCAGCAGGTCTTGGAGCGCGCCGGTGTCGGTGCGGCTGCCGGCGATCAGCACGATCCGTTCTTTGGAGAATGCTTTGTATTGCAGGTTCTGCTGCTGGCCCTGGTGCGGGGTCACGATCAGGTCGAGCAGGCCGTTGTCGAGGTCCTGCTGCATTTGCGGATATTCCCCAAATTTGATGATCAGGTTGAACGGCAAAGTGGAAATATGCTCTTCAAGCGTGTACTGGAATGTCTCGAAGCACATTCCCACACTGATAGTCGCCCGTTCGGACTTGGAGCTTTTGTGAAAATGCTGCTCCACGGCTTCCAGCTTGTGCAGCGGGTCGAGCACGAAGTTATACAGCACCTTCCCCTTTTCGGTAGGCACCATTTTCCTGGGCGAGCGGTCGAACAGCTTGTGGCCCGTGTACGCTTCCAGCGAATTCAAATGCAGGCTTACACCCGGCTGTGAGATGAAAAGCTCCTGCGCCGCCGCAGAGAGCGTGCCGGTTTCATATATCGCCTTGAACGTGCGCAGCCATTCCAGATTGAGTTGCATAGCTATCTATAAGTTTTATAATACAAATGTACTATTTAAGTTATTTTGATAATGCATTCAATCGCCGGAAATTTGTGGTGTTCAAATTTAAATACAACTATGAAAAAGATATTTGTCATTAACGGCGGCCAGCATTTCGCGCATTCGGGAGGAAAATTCAACCACACGCTCATGGGCCTAGACCAGGCATTTTTTACAGCTGGAAATGGCTTTCAATTGCAAGTAACCGATATTAATCGGCCCTATAATCCGGATGAGGAGGTGCAAAAATTCGTTTGGGCGGACATAGTCGTATACCACACGCCGGTGTGGTGGTTTTCCATGCCATATAAATTAAAGGAGTACATAGACATCGTCTTTACGGCCGGTCACCGCAAGGGGATTTACCGCAGTGATGGCCGGAAAAACGACAACCCGGCCATCAACTACGGCACCGGTGGCATGCTGCACGGCCGGAAATATATGCTTACCACCACCTGGAACGCACCCGAAACCGCATTCACATTGCCCGGCGAGTTTTTCCGCGAGCATTCGGTGGACGACGGCGTGATGTTCGGTTTTCACCGGATGAACGCATTCACCGGAATGGAGCCGCTCGAAAGCTTCCATTTCCACGATCTCGAAAAGAACGCGACGCCGGAGCGCATCGAAGCCTATAAAAATCAGTATCTGACGCACCTGGCCGGTGTTTTCAGCAATCTGGAAATCGCATGCGAAGCCTGAGCGACGTTCGCTCCGGGATGTGGCCGGGCAGGCGCACCGCCTAACCTTCCTGCTCCACAAATGCGGCCAGACTTTTGCCAATAATGTGGTTCCAGCCAGCGGAGAAGCTTTCCGGTGCGAAGTCCGGATGATCTTTGGGGAAGGTGTGGAGGCCTTTGTGCGTGAGCCGTAAGCGCGTTTTTTCGCCCTCGGGAATGAGTTCGAAACTCACCTCGGAGTCACCCGGGTAGTCGGCGTAGCGCCAGGAGTAGCTGAGCCTGCGGTTTTGCTCCACCTCCGTGACTTTGCACAGGTGGCGGTATTCCCGGTCCTCGCTGCCTGCTGTAAACTCGAATTCGAACCCGGTTTCCGCTTTGAAATCCGGAATGTCGAAATACCAGTTTTTCATCTCGCCGGCGTCGGTGATCGCGCGCCAAATGCGTGCTGGCGGGGCATTGAGTACTTTTTCTAAAACAAATGGTTCAAAAGCCATGGTTTGATTGATTAAGTTGAAAGAAATAATTGTTGAAACTGGTTTTTAATGAGTTGATTGTCAAGGTTTTTCTTCCGGGGTGTCTTCGTCGAGATAGCGTTCCAATGCATCGAGCTTCTCGGTCCAGAACTTTTTGTAGGTATTGGCCCAGTCCGAAACTTCTTTGAGCCCTTTCAGGTCGGCCTGGCAGAATGTCTCCCGGCCGCGGGTTTCCACGCTTACCAGCCCGCATTCGGTGAGGATGCGGATGTGCTTCGCAACGGCCGGACGGCTGATCGGGAAATGGTCGGCTACATTGTTCAGGTTCAATGTCTTGCGGGCTAGCAAATGGATGATCTCGCGACGGGTAGGGTCGGAAATGGCCTGGAAAACATCGCGACGGATTTGGTTCATGGTTGACAGAAACGGGTTAAAATGAAAAATGGAAACCGTTTGGTTTCCAAATATAAATGAAACCATATGGTTTCCAAAAGAAAGGTCCGGATTTTTTCGAAAATCCGGACCTCAATATTGTGATATAACTTTAATGTATTGATTATCAATTATTTCCTTCGCCTGCTTTTTTATCGTCGTTGCTGATCCGTTTCTTTTGTCGCTGGCTGCCCGACATTTGCCCGAACTCATATTTGAGGTTCAGGCGCCAGCCGCGGCGGTACATGGCGATGTCCTGCGTTTGCAGGAAGTTTGCGCCCACAAACTCATTCCGCCACTTGATGGTGCGGTTGAAGGGGTTGTCGAAACCGAAGCCGATGGTTCCTTTCTTTTTGAGCACCTCTTTTTGCAACACCATATTATAGAACCCGAAACCGCCGTAACTGCCTTGCAGGTTCACGCGCGGTGAGTTGTAAAACCCGAATAGCTGCGCCTTGATGCCCTTTCCGAAATCAATGGTTGAATTGAGGTTGATCCGGTACATCCAGTCGGCATTGCGGGTTTTGAGCTCGGCGCTTTCGAGGATATTGTAAAATACGTTAAGCGAGCCGTTGACGGTCCATTGCTTCATGAGCTTCGTGTTCGCGCTGAGGTTGAGGCCGTAGGCGGAATTCTCGGCGACGTTCTGGAAAATCTGCCGCAACACACCGGCGCTGTCCACAGTGCTGATGCTCTCGATCGCATTGTTGGTTTTGCGTAAAAAGAAAGAAGCATTAATGCTCGTTTGTTTGATCGAAACGCTGTAATTCGCTTCTACCGAATGCGTTAGCTCTGGTTTCAGGTAGGGATTGCCGCCGTACTGGTTTTTCGAATCGGCCTGGTTCACGTAGGGATTGAGGTAGTAGAACTGCGGTCGCTGGATGCGCTGCGTGTAGCTCATGCGGATCTGCTGGTTCTTTTTCAGGCTGCGCGACAGGCTGACACTCGGGATGATATTGCCATAATTGTTTGAAAATGAAGCGGCGCCATTGAGAAAGTCGGCCTGGATGAATGTGTGCTCGTAACGCGCGCCGAGATTGATACCCCATCCTTTTTTGGGCGTGCGGTTATAAACGAGGTAAGCGGAGGTCACTTGCTGGGCGTAGTCGAACACGTTGGCCTGCTCGGGAATGTCGCGGAAATCGTCCGAGCCGTCTATGGCGCTGGATATACGGTAGTCGCTCAGGATTTTGCGGAAAATCGTTTTCGTGCCTGTTTCGAGCGTACTGATGCTGTCGAGCGGGTTCGTGAAATCGAGCTGGATTGTTCCTTCCTTGTTGTTGCTGATGTTGTAGCTTTTTTCGCGGTAGTAAATGCTGTTGCTGCGGTTCAGCAGGTCGGAGTCGTAATCGCTGTCTTCGCCTTCGAACGAGTACATCATGAGCAATGTGAGCTCTTTTTTAGGTTTTTTGAACAAACGCGTATAGTCGAGGTTGATCGTCGAGCCCTGCCAGTCGTAGGTCCGCCTCATGTTGCGCTTGAAAAACTGGCCCGGCACGCTCATGCTGCTTTCCTCGAAAACAATATCGAACCAGTTGGTATTGATGCCGTTATAATAGTTGAGCCCGGCGCCGATGCGGTTGAGCGAATCGATATCCCAGTCGGCATTAAACGTGCCGTACACATTCTGCCCGCGGCCGCGCACCCATTGCGATTGCTCCTGGTTGGTGACCGTATCCGCGTTCGTAAATGCGCGCGATTGCATGATAAACCGTTTATTTTTCCAGTTGCTGAACCCGCCGTTGGCCGAGAGCGTAAGCCCCTTCACGCGGTGACTGATGGTCGCATTGGGCCAATTGTTCCATTGTCCGAAATTGGGGCTGATGGAGCCGTTCGTGCCTTTCAGGGTGTTCTTTTTGGTAATGATATTAATAATGCCCGCCGTTCCTTCTGCGTCGTATTTGGCAGAAGGTGAGGTGATTACTTCCACTTGCTTGATAATGTCGGCCGGAATCTGTTTCAATGCTTCCGAAACGCTGCGTGCCACGATGTTGGAAGGCTTGTTGTTGATCAGTACTTTGATGTTCGAGCTTCCGCGCAGCTGCACATTGCCCTCGATATCGACTGCTATGGAAGGGATTTTCCTGAGCACGTCCGTCGCATCGCCGCCTTTGATGCTAATGTCTTTCTCCGCATTATAAACCATCCGGTCCGAACGCTCTTCGAACAGTGCTTTTTGCTCACTAACCGTCACTTCTTTCAAGTCTTGCGCCGCGGCAACCAGTTTAATCACACCGAGTTCGATATCCTCTCCCTTGTCGGCATGAACCGGACCAAAGGTTTTGGTAGTATAACCCATGAGGGAGGCCTGTACAATGTAAATGCCCGGTGAAACTTTGGCGAACACGAACCTTCCCTTCGAATCGGCGGTGACGCCTTCGGTGATTTTGCCGTCTTTCATCAATGCGACCGTCGCAAATTCGATCGGTTTAGCTGCCGTGGAATCCATCAGCAGGCCCGAAATGCGCACGTGCTGCGCCGATAGAAAATGCATGGTGAGGGCCAGAATGGCCAGGGTGAGTAGGGGTGTTTTCATACATGGCTGTTTAACGACTGTTCGATTTGCGTCCACTGGGATGCCTGGGCATCTCAATGCAACGCAATGACGATCAAGTTTCCGTAACGTTGCACGGAAAAAGAAAAAAGGCCCGCGAGGGCCTTTGTCAGTCTGTTAATCAACCTGTAATTTCCCAGGAAGCCGCTGTGGGACTAAGCCCGCTGGGCCTCGAAAGGCCGCTGGTCGTGGCGAACGTCGGCGGCCAGACCGGCAATGTAGGCGATTCCTTCCTGCCCGTACCGCGCAGCCTGCGCGGGCGTGAGCCGGATGGCAAAGTCGTACATGCCCACACCGCCACACACGACCGAAAGGACGTAGCTCCCCGGCTGCTCCTCCGACAAAGTGTAATTCCAGGCCTCTTTGGCAATTTCTTTCATTTAAAAATAGCGTTATGCGGGGCTGAATATACGTCGTAAAAAACGGAATGGCGGCGCGTCGCCCAACGCGCCGCCTCCTTTTTCATGGGTTATAGTGGTGTCTCAGTGTATTTTCCTTTCGGAATGCGGTTTACAACGGCCTCGGAATAGCCCGTCGGCAAATGCCCGCCCGGGAGCCATAAGCTGTTGGCGCCCATTTCGTTGCCGGTAGGCAGGCGCACGTTCAGCGTTTTCGGGTCGGGGATCGAAATCCGTACCATTTCCTTGCCTTTCCAGCTGTCGGCAGGGATGCCCAATTCTTTCTCAATTTTGCTGATGTCCTTTCCGGTTTTGGTGAGCATTGCGTCCATTTCCGCTTTGGTCATCACAAACTGGGTGTTGTCGGGATAGCCGAGTGTGTCGCGGCCGTAGTCGTCCAATGCTTTTTTCGTAACGAGGTAGGTGGCTCCGCCGGCGAATTGGGCGAGGTGGAAGTTGATATACTTTTCATCCAGGTACACCGATGGCGCCGGGCGTTGCCCCTTGGCAATGTCGAGCACCTTTTGCGCGTTCCAGCCGTCCTTCCAGGAATCTTCCAGGCGGATCGTCTCGGGGGTTTTGTCATCATCGTCGCCGCACGACATGGATACGGCCGTCATGAGCATGAGCAGCCACAAGCGAAGGAAATTTTTCTTCATGGATAATAGGTGTTGGGAAACAATTGTTGTGTCCGCAAGTATACAGAAAAGTTAATTAATTCGATACTTGTAGTATTTATTTTGAATTATTACTACAAAAATGGTCGACTTTTCCCCGATATTGGACATACGTGCAAATTTTTCCCAACACTGAGGCGCGTTCAGGCAGGTACCCTGATGCTCGCCGAATCACGGGCCGTTTAATCGGTTGATCTGGCAATGCGGAATCTCAGCCGGTCAATGGAATAACTTTTGCAGTTACAAAATTAACGCCTATAATGTGCCGGTCACCGACGTATATGCAATGCAGGTGGAAACGGACAGCGCTGATTAAGTTAAGAAATGAAGACACCCGGAAATATTTCGATTCTCCTGGTAGATGATGATATCGACGACCAGGAAATTTTCCTCCTCACAATTCAGGACACAGGCACGAATGTAGCCTGCGATTTCGCATGCGATGGCATCCAGGCGCTCCAAAAGCTGGGCGAGCCTGCCTACAAGCCCAATCTGATTTTTATAGATATCAACATGCCTAAAATGAACGGCATGGAACTGCTCGCCGAATTGAAACAAAACCCACGGCTGGACGGAACGCCGATCTATATGTATTCGACGTCGGACCAGCGGGAGATCGTGACGCGGTGCATGGAGCTGGGGGCATCGGGGTTTATGAAGAAGAGTCCGGATATTGAAGAGCTCAGAAGAGATTTTATAAATGTGATCGATAAAAGGACTGCCATATGACCGACCCGAGGGAACAAACCGCATTGGAATTTCTGGCGGGTGGTGGTGAAATGGGACGGCGCATACGGGAATTCGATTGGTCGGCTACTGAACTGGGGAGTCCGGGCGGCTGGCCGCAGAGCCTGAGAACGTGTATCCGCATCATGCTCAGCTCTAAACAGCCCATCTGGATAGGATGGGGGCCCAATTTGCTGAAATTTTACAACGACGCTTACATTGATATAGTCCGGGGAAAGCATCCGCACGCACTCGGTGACCCGGCATCGGTGGTGTGGAAAGACATCTGGAAAGAGATAGAACCGATGTTGTCGCGGGCAATGCAGCGCGATGAGGGCACTTATGTGGAATCCCGGCTGCTGATCATGGTCCGAAGCGGTTTTCCCGAGGAAACTTATTATACATTCTCCTACACACCCGTGCTGGGCGACGACGGCCGCCCAGCCGGCATCATTTGCTACAACACCGCCGATACCGAACGCATTCTCAGCGAGCGCGCGCTCAAAACCATGCAGCAGCTCGATACGCTGGGCGAAAGGAAGCGCGAAGGGGAGGTTTTCGCCCAGGTAGGCCGGGCATTGTCGGCCAACGTGCTGGACTTTCCTTTTGCAGTATTGTATAAAATCTCCGAGGACGGCGAGCGCGCCGATCTCGTGGCCACTTCGGGCGTGGAGGGAACGGACAGCCGGCTCGACGCGCAAATCCGGCTATCGGAAGATGCCGGGCGCTATGTGCATTTCGCCCGCGCCGTGGAGGATAACAAAGCCACCGAAGCCCTCAACCGCGGACAATGGGAGGATCTTGCAAGGGGCGGCTGGGATGTAGCGCCGAAGTATGTGGCTTACCTGCCCATCCAGTCGGCTAGCCGCAAGTATCCGCTGGCATTGCTCGCGGTGGGATTGAACCCCTACCGAAAGCTGGATGAGGCCTACCGGAACTTCCTGCAACAGATCGCCGACCGCATTGCGCTGGGCCTCGGCAATGTGATGGCCTACGAAGAAGAACAGCGGCGGCTGCGTGCGCTGGAAGAGCTGGACAAGGCCAAGACCTTGTTTTTTACCAATATCAGCCACGAGTTCCGCACGCCGCTCATGCTCATGCTCGGTCCGCTTGAAGAATTGCTCCGCCTCAATGCGCCCGAATGGTCGGAAGCGGAAAAAGCCAAAGTGGAAGTGACCCACCGCAATGCGCTGCGTTTGCTGAAACTCGTGAATACGCTCCTGGATTTCAGCAGAATGGAAGGCGGCCGCGGCCACGCACGGTTTGTGCGGACGGACCTGGCGGCTTACACCCAAAACCTGGCTTCCAATTTCCGTTCGGTGATCGAAAAGGCGGGTATGCAGTTCGAGGTGAAGGTGGCCGGGGATGAATGCGATGCGTACGTAGACCGGCCGATGTGGGAGAAAGTGGTTTTCAATCTTTTGTCCAATGCATTCAAATATACCCTGGAAGGCACGATCACACTGGAACTGAGCGCGGAGGAGAAGGCCGTACGGCTGGCGGTAAGCGATACGGGCGTGGGCATTCCCGCGCATGAGCTTCCGCATGTGTTCGAGCGTTTTCACC
Organism: Dyadobacter fermentans DSM 18053; assembly: GCF_000023125.1. NCBI lineage: Bacteria > Pseudomonadati > Bacteroidota > Cytophagia > Cytophagales > Spirosomataceae > Dyadobacter > Dyadobacter fermentans. The sequence continues at coordinate 1,741,643 of NC_013037.1, read as the reverse complement.
GCGTGCAAAACTCGGCCGGGCGTACCTACGAAGGCACCGGCATAGGCTTGTCGCTGATCCGGGAACTGGTGCATTTGCACGGAGGCGACATTGGCGTGGAGAGCATGGAGGGCAAAGGCAGTCGCTTCACAGTAACCGTGCCGCTTGGCAACAAGCACCTGGACGCGTCGCAAGTGTTCGAAACAGACCCGGAAATGGCCGAGGCGATCTCCGATTTTTATATCAAAGAAGCTGAAACGCTGCTGGCTGCGGGGCAATTTGCCGCCCGAAGCGACAAGTCGTGCGACAATGGCGGCAAAAATTGCGTCCTGATTGCCGACGACAATGCCGACATGCGCCAGCACATCCAGTCGCTCTTGGGCAGCGAATACGATACCTTAACCGCTTCCAATGGCGTGGAAGCCCTCGAAATCATCCGGCGGCACCGGCCGGCGCTCGTGTTGAGCGATGTGATGATGCCCGAAATGGACGGAATTGCATTGTTAAAGGCCGTGAAAAATGATCCGGTGATCGCCCAAACGCCCATTATCCTGATCACCGCCCGGGCAGGAGAGGAGTCGAGGATCGAGGGGATCGAGATCGGTGCGGATGATTACATTGTAAAGCCGTTTTCGAGCAGGGAGCTCATCGTGCGGGCGCAGGCGCAAATGCGCATGTCGAGCGCGCGGAGCAAGATCGAAGCGAGCGAAAAGCAGTTCAGGACGCTCACGGAAACATTACCCCAGCTGGTGTGGATGACCGACGAAAAAGGCCATGTGCTTTTCGCTTCGGGGCGATGGATGGAATATTCGGGTGTGGCGCCGACAGACGAGCATTCCTGGCGGCAGATCGTCCACCCGGACGACCTTGAAGCCATTTCAGAAAGCTGGGCATACAGCCTGGCAACAGGCGCAGGCTACAAGGCGGAAGTGCGCCTGCGAAGCAAAACCGGCGAATACCGCTGGCATTCCGGCATCGGAGAGCCCATTCGCGACGAAATGGGCAGCATTATCAACTGGATCGGCGCGTTTTCCGATTCGCACGACCAGCGCATTTTCACGGAGGAACTCGAACGAAAAGTGGACCAGCGGACACAAGACCTGCTCCATGCCAACAAAGAACTGGAATCGTTCAACTACGTGGCCAGCCACGACCTTCAGGAGCCGCTGCGCAAGATCCAGACATTCATTCACCTCATCGAACGCAACGATTTCGATAGCGACCTTTCGAAGGGTTATTTCAAGAAAATTTACCTCGCATCGCAGCGTATGGGCGAGCTGATCCAGTCGGTACTGTCGTACAGCCGTCTTTCCGAAAATGGCGAAAACTTGCAACTGGTGGATTTGAACAAGGTCATCGACGACATTCGCGTGGATTTCGAGCTGGCGATCGAGGAAAAGCAGGCGGCGGTGGTGTGCGAAAACCTGCCCGTGCTCCGCGCCAATGTGCTGCAAATGAACCAGCTGTTTTCCAATCTTATCAGCAACTCGCTCAAATTCTCGAACGGAAAGCCCGAAATCCGGATCACCGGCCGCCGCGAGGCCGGACGGGACATCCCGCTTGCCGGTACCGGGCCGCGCGAAGGCGACTATTACCACATCACGATCCGGGACAACGGGATCGGCTTCGAGCCGGAGTTTAGTGAGAAGATATTCGCGCTGTTTCAGCGGCTACACCGCAGGCAGGAATATGCCGGAACGGGAATCGGGCTGAGCATTGTCAAGAAAATCATTGAGCAGCACAATGGCTACGTTTCTGCCGAATCACACCCAGGCGAAGGGGCTGTTTTTCACCTGTGGTTGCCCGCGTAATTGCTATGTAACCAGCCATTTATGTATCAAAACATGCCAATATTGCATAACAATATGCCAATATATGGTGAGATTTATTAGTGAAATTGTTCTATTTGAACATTTTTTAGTATTTTTGGACAAAGCAAAAATCCTGACTATTTGGCTTCAACTTTTACTGATAACGACGATAAAGTCCTCTGGCAACGCTTTCGCCAGGGTGATGAAGAGGCATTTACGGCACTCTACCAGCGGTATGTACGGGTGCTGTATAGTTATGGAAAGAAACTCGCTACCGAAGATGCGGTGATCGAGGACCTCGTTCAGGATTTGTTTATCGATCTCTGGCAAAGCCGCTCCCGCCTGGCCGACGCCGAATCTCCCCGTTTTTACCTATTCCGCTCGCTTCGCAGGCGCATTCATAAGGCTGGCAACGGCCGTTTCAATGAGCGCTGGGAATACATCGACGAAGGCTTCCACCCGGTGGAACTTTCGAAGGAAAGCGAGATCATCGAATCGGAGCAGTTCCAGAAGCAAAAGGATGAGCTCGATGCCTGGCTCAAAAGCCTGCCCGGCCGGCAATATGAGGTGCTCATGCTGCGCTACTACCAGGATTTCAGCTACTCACAAATTTCCGAAATGCTCACGATCAATGAGCAATCGGTGCGCAACCTTGTGCAGCGGGCAGTAAGCAAGCTGCGCCAACTCACCATTTCAGCCGCCATTTCCGGCCTTTTCATTTTTCTTCTAAAATAATTCGCGCCAAACGAGTTAAACCGCCTTCGCATTTGCTCTTTCCTTATGAGCACCATGTTTACATTTTTTCATTAAATAATCATATCCGATGAGTTACTATCATTACGGATTAGCTGATTTTCTGGAAGATCGACATTTCAAGTCCTGGGTGCTGACCCCGGACCGCGAATCCGATGATTTTTGGAACAACTTTTTATTGCAACACCCCGAAAAATCAGAAGCAATAGCAGGCGCAAGATCACTGCTCCTGGGCATACAATCGCAGATGGAAGAGGATTTCCCGGCAGACGACCAGGTGGCATCCATGTTGGAAGGAATCCAGAGCCGGCGGGAAACGACGGGCGGCGGGCAGGCGAGGAGGTTATGGTTCAGGCTGGGCGCTTCACTCACGGCCGCTGCGGTGGTGCTGGTAGTGATCGGCTGGCTGCGGAAACCCAACCGTCACGACAACCATGTGAGTTATTCAGAACTGTTGTCGGCCGTGGAAGAGCCACTAATCGAGCAAACGAACACGACCATCGCACCGATTCTGCTCACATTGCCCGATAGCAGCACGATATTGTTGCAGCCTAAAAGCAGCGTAAGTTATCGCAGGGCATTCATGGACAATGCATTGCGCGAAGTGTACCTGTCGGGACATGCGTTTTTTACAGTAACCAAAAACCGCCAGCGTCCGTTTGTGGTGTATTCCAATGAGTTGGTCACCAAGGTGTTGGGTACGAGCTTTATGGTAAAGGCGTTCGAGGATGCGAAACAGGTGGAAGTGTGCGTCAAGACCGGCAAAGTATCGGTTTTTCCCCGCACCGACACCGAAGTGTGCGAGGGTATAGCCACCCCGGAACTCGCGGGAACGATCATCACCCCGAACCAAAAAGTGCTTTTTTCGAGAGATCAGATACAAATCCGCAAAGAATTGGTGGAATCACCGGAAGTTCTTGTGTCGGCGGTGTTACCAGCACCGTTGCAGAAATTCCAGGATATGCCGGTGGCGCAGCTGTTCAGCAACATCGAGGAAACGTACGGGATCGACATCGTATATGACGACCGTTTATTCAGCCAATGCCTGCTCACTGCCTCTTTCACAAACGAAAGTCTCTATGAAAAGATGGACCTCATTTGCAAAGGCATCGAGGCCGATTTTCAGATAGTGGACGGCCGGATGATCATCTCGGGTCACGGATGTAATTGAAATTCAAGATTTTACCAAATGCATAACAAACCTAACTGACAACCCTAACCCTGCTGCTTCTATGATTTAACCAAAACTTCCCTACAAAAAAAGGTTGGCGATGTTGCACCATCACCAACCCTGAATTCATCCCCATTACGATTACATCCGTTACCAGCGGATGGAGGATTCGTTTTGCCCATTTTCCATGTTACAAAACTTAGTAAAGTTATGAAAAAATTGTATCCTAACTATGCTTATTGGCAGATCCTTATGAGATTCAGTTGTATGCAACTCATCATTGCTGCACTCCTGACGACCGTGGCCGTGGCTGGTGTTACCGAAGCGCAGGAGGTCCTGAATAACCGTGTGACGATCCAGGTGCAGAACCAGGACGTCCGTAAAGTGTTGTCAGCGATAGAAGACCAGGTTAAAATCAAATTTCTGTACAGTTCCAGTCTGATCAAGGCGGAGCGGAAGGTAAGCGTGAATGTCCGGCAGGAACAGCTGGGCGCCGCGCTGAAAACCATCCTGACGCCTTTGAACCTCGATTTTGAAGTCTCAGGCAAGCAGATCATCCTGAAAAGGGTGAAAATGCCCGTCGAAAGGCTGAACCCGCAAAGCTACAAGTCGGCGACCGTAGACCGGACTATTTCAGGGGTGGTTACCGATGCGAGCGGCTCCTTCCTTCCGGGCGTTTCGGTGGTGGTGAAAGGCACCTCCCGCGGTACAGGTACTGATGCCGACGGCGCTTACAAAATCGACGCGCCGGATGGCAATGTGACCCTTACATTCAGCTTTGTAGGATTTACTTCCAAAGATGTGGACGTAGCCGCAGGCCAGAATGTGCTCGACGTGACGCTCACGCAGGACGAAAAACTGCTGAACGAAGTGGTGGTGGTAGGTTATGGAACCGCCAGCCGCAAGGACCTCACCGGTGCGGTATCGATCGTGAAAGTATCGGAACTGACCGAGCAGCCGAATGCCAACCTGAGCAACCAGCTGCAAGGCCGTGCCTCCGGTGTGACCGTCCTTACTTCCGGCCAGCCGGGACAAGCGCCGCAGATCCGTATCCGCGGTATCAACTCGTTCGGAAACAACACGCCATTGTTCGTGGTGGACGGCGTGCCTACCCAGGATATCAACAACCTGAACCCCAATGACGTGGCTTCGATGCAGGTATTGAAAGATGCCGGTTCGGCTTCCATTTACGGTTCGCGCGCTTCCAACGGGGTAGTGATCATTACCACCAAGCGTGGCCAGGGCAAAGTGAAAGTAAGCTACGACATGTTCTACGGCACACAAACCGTTCCGAAAGGCAATGTGTACGACATTCTTTCGCCGCAGGGAATGGCCGACCTGAAATTCCTCGCATTGAAAAACTCGGGAGCGGCGATCAACGATCCACAGTACGGCAGCGGAGAATCGCCTGTGCTTCCCGACTACATCGTGCCTACCGGTGCGAAAGAAGGCAGCGTGGACCTTTCGAAATATTACGTGAACCCGAACTACACCGACAAAGCGGATATGGACTCCTTTTACCGCATTGTGAAGGCCAACAAGCAGGGTACCGACTGGTTCCACGAGGTGTTCAAGAATGCGCCGATCCAGAGCCACAACCTCTCGGTGAGCGGCGGCGGCGAGCAGGGTAACTACCTGTTTTCGTTCAATCATTTCAACCAGCAGGGTAACCTGATGAACACTTTCCTGAAACGCTACACGATCCGCGCCAACAGCCAGTACAACATCACGAAAAACATCCGCGTGGGTGAAAACATCGCGCTTACCCTCGTGAACAACCCGCGTACGGGTATCCTCGAAGAAGGCGGTGGTATCGGTATGGCTTACCGCATGCAGCCGATCATCCCGGTGTACGATATCCAGGGTAACTATGCCGGTTCATTCGGTAGCGGCCTGGGTAATGCCAAAAACCCCGTCGCGATCCGCGACCGCGCTCGCAACAACCGTGGGGTGGTTAACAGCCTGTTTGGTAACATGTTTGCAGAGGTGGATTTCCTCAAAGATTTCAACTTCCGTACAAGCTTCGGTGGCGGGCAGTTCACTTATGCGGAGAATACATTTGCCTATCCTGAATGGGAGAACTCCGAAAACGTGACGACCAATTCCTACTCGGAACGCGTGAACTCGGGCTACAACTGGACCTGGACCAACACCGTTACCTACGAGCACTCGTTTAACGACAAGCACAATGTGAAAGTGCTTTTGGGAACGGAAGCATACAACAGCACCTACCGCGAAGTAGGCGGATCGACGCAGAACTATTTCTCTTTCGACCCTAACTACACCAGCCTTTCGACCGGTTCGGGAACACCTACCAACTTCTCCAACCGTTCGGCAGATGCATTGTTCTCCTACATCGGCCGCATTGACTACAATTTCAAAGACAAATACCTTTTGAGCGGTACATTACGCCGCGACGGTTCTTCGCGCTTTACCTCGCAATACGGCTGGTTCCCGGCAGTGAGTGCGGGATGGAGGCTGAAAGAAGAGGCATTCATGCGCTCGGCAACCTGGCTTACCGACCTGAAAATCCGCGGTGGATGGGGGATAATGGGTAACCAGTTCAATGTGGACCCTGCGAATGCATTTACTACCTACGGTCAGAACAGGAGCTTTGCATTCTACGACATCAAAGGAACCGGAAACAGCACGGTGCTGGGCTTCCAGCGCACCCGCGTAGGTAACCCGAACGCCAAATGGGAGGGTAACATCAACTCCAACATCGGTATCGACGCGCAGTTGTTCAACGGAGCCATTGATTTCACGATCGACTACTATCAGAAGAACATCGACGACCTGCTTTTCTCACCTGAACTCGCAGGAACCGTGGGCCAGGGAACTGCACCCGCTGTGAACATCGGTAAGATGAAGAACAAAGGTATCGATATGTCGATCTACGGCGAAAAGAACATTGGCAAGGACCTGAAACTGAATGCCACCGTTACGCTTACGACTTATAACAACAAAATCGTGAAAATCACCGACGGTGTAAGCTATTTCGACCAGGAAGGCCGCCGTTTCAATGGCAGCACGATCGTTCGCAACGCGGTGAACCACTCGATCGGCCAGTTCTTCGGGTACAACATCGTGGGTTTCTGGAACTCGCAGGCGGAAATCGACGCGGCTAACGCGCAGGCTGCTGAAAAGAGCGGTAACCCGGCGGCCATTTATCAGAACGAAGTGAAAGTAGGACGTTTCCGCTATGAGGATGTGAATGGCGACGGCATTATCACCGCCGACGACCGCACGTTCCTCGGTAACCCAAGCCCTAAGTTCAGCTACGGTCTGAATATCGGTGCTACCTATAAAAACTTCGATTTCGGTATCTTCCTTTACGGTGTACAGGGCAACCAGATCTGGAACAACCTGAAATGGTGGCACGACTTCTACACCAACTTCCAGGGCGCAAAAAGCAACACGGCATTGTACGATTCCTGGACACCCGAGCGCACCAACGCTACGGCGCCTATTCAGGAAAACACCGGTTCTTTCAGCACCACCAACGTGCCCAACTCTTACTACGTGGAAAACGGCTCTTACCTGCGCGCCAAAAACGCACAGATCGGCTACACACTGCCTAAGAGCCTGACCCAGGCGCTGAAAATCGACCGCCTGCGCGTGTATGTGCAAACGGCCAACCTGTTCACGATCACGAAATATTCCGGTCCGGACCCAGAGGTTGGACAAAGCCAGGTGGCTGGTTCTACGGCATTCGGTCTGGACGAAGGGGTTTATCCAAACACGCGCCAGTTCCTGGTTGGTTTAAACCTGACATTCTAATTCACTGTATTTAAAAACAGAAAGAGATGAAGACATTTAGATTTTCAAAAATAGCGCTGGTCGCAATTTTCGGTCTGATTTCATATTCCTGCCAAGAGAGTTTCCTCGATAAACCCGCACTAGGGTCGCTGAGCGATGCCCAGCTGAGCACCAAAGCCGGTGTGCAAAGCCTGCTGATCGGCGCATATGCGGCGCTCGATGGGAACGGGGTAGGTGCTGCCAGCGCCTGGGATGCCGCCGCCGACAACTGGATTTACGGCAGCATTGCCGGCGGAGACGCCAAAAAAGGCAGCGACGGCGCCGACCAGCCGGGGATCAACTCCATCATGATTTACAGCGCCGGTCCGAGCAATGGGTTTTTCAACAGCAAATGGCGCGCTGCCTACGAGGGCATCAACCGGGCCAATAGCGTGCTGCGGTTCATTCCGCTCGTCACTTCGGGAATCACCGATGCCGAAAAGACCGATTACACGGCTCAGGCACGCTTCCTGCGCGGGCATTACTATTCGGAATTGAAAAAAATGTTCAACATGGTGCCCTGGGTGGACGAGAATACACCCGACCCGGCAGCCGTGAAAAACGATGCGGACATCTGGCCGAAAATTGAAGAGGATTTCCGGTTTGCGATGGATAACCTTCCGGCAACACAGTCGGAAGTGGGCCGTGCCAACAAATGGGCGGCTGCGGCTTACCTTGCGAAAACTTATCTGTACGAGAAGAAATTTGCCGATGCCAAAACGATTTTCGACCAGGTGATCACGCAGGGTGTAACGAGCAATGGCCTGAAATACGACCTGCTGCCGAAATACCAGGACAACTTCGATGCGGCGCAAAAGAACCTCGCGGAGTCGGTTTTCGCGATCCAGATGGCGGCTAACGATGGTACCAACACCATCGACAATGCCAATACCGGCGGCATGCTCAACTTCCCGTACAACTCGCCGTTCCGCTGCTGCGGGTTCTACCAGCCGAGCCTCGACCTGGCCAATTCGTTCCAGACCGACGCCAATGGTTTGCCCAAAGTGGACAACTACAATGCGACAACCCTGAAAAACGATATGGGTGTCAAATCCGACGCCGCATTCGCGCCGGACGTCACCACCGCGCTCGATCCGCGGATCGACTGGACGGTAGGCCGCCGCGGTATCCCGTTCCTCGATTGGGGAAATCACCCGGGGCAGTCATGGATCCGCGACCAGAGCTACGCAGGACCTTATTCGCCTAAAAAGAATATTTACTGGCAGGCAACGCAGGATAAGTATTCCGATCAGCATTCATGGGCTCCGGGAACGGCGATCAATATTCAGGTAATCCGGTTTGCGGACGTGCTCCTGATGGCAGCGGAAGCGGAAGCGCAGCTGAACAACCTCGCCAAAGCGCAGGAATATGTAAACCGCGTCCGCGCCCGCGCCGCGAAACCCGAAAGCTGGGTGTACACTTACGCCGATCCTTCGAAACCAATGGCTGGATTCACCAAAACGCCGGCTGCGAATTACAAAGTCGCGCAATATCCGGCAGGTGCATTTGCGGCAAAAGGAAAAGACGGATCGCTTGCAGCCATCTATTTCGAGCGTAAGCTGGAACTGGCGATGGAAGGTCACCGTTTCTTCGACCTGTCGCGCTGGGGTATCGCCGAGCAGACGCTCAATTCCTACATTGCATTTGAAGGGAAAATCACCCCTGACGTGCGGGGCGGCAAGTTCCTGAAAAATGTGAATGAGTACTTCCCGATCCCGCAACGGCAGATCGACCTTAGTACTAAAAATGGCGTATCGTCATTGAAGCAAAATCCGGGTTATCAATAACAAGCTAATACCGAAGAAGGCGGTTATCGCCGGAGGGGCAGTTATAAACTGCCCCTTTTTGTTTTTATAGAGGATTATTGAAAATTATATGAACTGGTTAAAATGGCTTTCAGGATTGCCGCTCGGCATTTTTGCGGTGGCGGTGTGCATGCAGGCGTGCGGTACGAGCGGACAATCGGGGGAAAACGAGCTGACCGGCGAACTGGCACAGGGACGGGATGCGGCCCAAAGGCATTGCAGCACCTGCCATTTGCCGGTAGATCCTGCATTGCTCGACAAGGATACCTGGAAAAACCGCGTACTGCCGGTAATGGCCCAATATTTCGGGATTGAAGTGTGGCAGCGCAATCAGTATTTTGCCGGCGAGCGCGCCGCTATGCCCATCGCCGAATGGATGCAGATCGTTGCTTATTACGACTCCCTCGCGCCCGTGAGCCTGCCCGCTGCCCGCCCGACCGTGCCCGTGTGCGAAGAATGGGCCGGTTTCAGCCTGAAAACCCCCGCTACCGACACCTCGCGTATTGCCACCACGACGCTCGTGGCCATCGACAGCGCACGCAGCACGATTTACACGAGCAGTTCCGAAACGCCTTCGCTCATGGCCTGGAACACGGCAATGACGAAAACAATGAAAGCGCCGCTCTCATCACCGGCGATGCATATGTTGTTTGAAGACGAGCCCGTGCTCACCGTGGTGGGAGAAATGCGTGCCTACGACGTCACGCAGGGCGAGCTCCGCCGTTTCAAACGATCCGGTGCCAACGATCCGAAGCCTTTGATAACAGGACTGCGCAGGCCGCTGCATACGGCTGCGGCGGATTTCAACCGCGACGGTAAAACGGATTACGTAGTTTCGGCTTTCGGCCATAACCAGGGCGGGCTTTATGAATTCCGCCAGCTGAATGACGGGAAGTTTGAACAAATCCCCATCCGCGAAGCGGCAGGTGCAACGCAATCCTACACGGGCGACTTCGACGGCGACGGCTGGCCGGATATTATCGCGCTCTTCGCGCATGCGCAGGAAGGCATCTGGCTTTTTACCAATGATCGCAAAGGTGGGTTTTCCGAAAAGCCTTTGCTCCGGTTTCCGCCTGTTTACGGTTCGTCCAGTTTCCAGCTCACCGATTTCAATGGCGACGGGCTTCCCGATATCCTTTACACCGCCGGCGACAATAGCGATTATTCCCGCATTCTCAAACCTTATCACGGCATTTATATTTATCTCAACAAAGGCGATTTTCGTTTAGAGCAAAGCTGGTTTTTTCCTGTAAACGGAGCCACAAAGGCCATTTCGGTAGATTTTGACGGCGACGGAGACCCTGATATCGCTTGCGTCGCATTCTTCGCGGACCTTCTGCGAAACCCCGGTGAAAAGTTTCTCTATCTCCGAAACGAAGGAGGCAATGGCTTGAAATTCCAGCCCTTTTCGCCGCCCATTGCCGGGCAGGGCCGCTGGATTTGCATGGATGTGAACGACTGGAACGGTGATGGCCGCCCGGACATCGTGCTGGGTAATTATTCCAAAGGATTTCTGAACCAGGAAGAGGTGAAGGCCGATTGGAATGTGTACCTGCCATTTATCATCCTGCAAAACGAAACCCACTCCGCTAATGCGCATTAGCCGGAATCTGATTCATTGATTGTCACCACGCCGGGAGCCGAAAGGCCCCCTCGCACGCCACACGGTACTAGGGATGGAAAAGCACTTGAATAGGCCAAAAAACGGGTGCGCTATCGTATAGGATAGCGGTAACCTCGGGGTTAGCGGTCGATCAGCGGTTGGGTTACGCCCTAATTTTGTATCGCCGCCCGACCATGGCAGGCATCGCCGCCGGGCACTATTCATACCATCCAAACACAATGAAATCATGTCAAAGACAACCTGGACCGTAGACGTTGCACATTCAGAAGTGCAGTTTAAAGTGAAACACCTCGTCATTTCAACCGTAACCGGATTCTTCCGCACATTCAGCGGTTCCGCTTCAACGGAGGGTGACAATTTTGAGAATGCAAATGTCAATTTTTCGATTGACGTCAACAGCGTGGATACCGGTCAGCCGGGCCGCGACGAGCATTTACGCAATGCCGATTTCTTCGAAGCCGAGAAATACCCCGAGTTCCGTTTCGTATCCACATCCCTGAGAAAGGACAAAGGCGACCTTTATAAACTTGTAGGCGACCTGACGATCAAGGGCGTAACGAAAGAAGTGGAGCTGGCCGCGGAATACGGCGGCACCGAGCGCGATCCCTGGGGCAATATCAAGGTAGGATTCGAGGTAAGCGGCACGATCGACCGCAAGGAATTCGGCGTGACATTCAACTCACTCACCGAAACCGGCGGCCTCGCCCTGGGCGAAAACATCAAAATCCTCGCGAACATCCAGCTCGCGAAACAGGCATAACGCCATTATTTAGAGTAGCTAAAGTGCGAGAGGGTGCCCTGTTTCGGGGCACCCTCTTTTTCGTGATGAGCTGTTTTTCATTTACTTTGCAGCCCTTTCTACCTGCCATTATCCCAAAGCGCCCCGGCCCGAATGCAAATCGAGATTAAGAATAAGCTGGAAAACAATGAGTTGTTCCGGATCAAGAGAATGAAAGAGGTCATCAAAACCACCCGTCCGCACGGGCATAAGGAATATCTCGAAATCATTTTTCTGACGCAGGGCGAAGGCCTTCACCAGATCGACCACCATCGCTTCCCCGTCTCCGGCAATAGCCTGTACCTGGTAATGCCCGGCCAGATTCATAACTGGGAGCTGACGGCCATTCCAAAGGGCTTTGTGATGATGGTTCAAAAAGATTTCCTGCTCGGTCATCCGCTGTATGACGCACTTTTCCAGACATTCCCGCTCGCATTCAGCAGCGGCTACCAACTGGAAAGCACAGCCTCGACCATTCAGGGCATTTTTGAAAGTATCGAAGCCGAACACGCTGAGCAGCGACCGAACTACCAGGCTATAATCCAGACGTACCTTTTGCTGCTCTTCAACCTCCTGCAACGCGAAACGCACATCGACCGCACGCGGCCCGAGCCGGCATTGCTCAAATCGTTCTTCGACCTGGTAGCGGCCCATTATCAGTCCCGGCACGAAGTAGCCTGGTATGCCAATGCCCTGAATGTCACCGCCAAAACCTTGAATGCCAATTGCCGGAAGTTTCTCGACAAGACGGCCGGGGCGGTGATCGGCGAAAAGCTCACGGCCGAAAGTAAACGGAGGCTGTTGTACTCGCAGGCTAACCTGGGGGAAATCGCCTACGAGCTCGGTTTTACCGATCCTTCGCATTTCAATAAGTTCTTCAAAAGGCAAACGGGCGTTTTGCCAAGTATTTATCGCAAGGGAATTTCCTGAATGTACCAGAATTCGGACTGAAAGTACAAAAGTCTACTTGATTTGTAGGGTTATTTTTGCCGCGTTGCTCAACACCATGAACGCGCACATTTAGCCCGCATGAGATTCCTTTTAACCCTTGCATTCCTTTTTTGCCTGTTGGCCACGGCCGGGGCGCAGCGCAAACCTTCTATTTCCGGCAAAGTCACCGACCGGCAGACCGGCCAGGGGCTGCCTTATGCGTCCGTTGCATTGTACCGCTCGGCCGACTCGGCGTTGGTAAGCGGCGTGCTAGCCGACGACACAGGCAATTTCCGGTTCGACAAGCCTGGTGCGGAGGCATATTATCTTGAAACGCAATATATGGGATACAATACGGTGCGCACCACAGTGCCAGCTGGCGTGGAGGAGCTTGCGCCCATTGCATTGCTGGCCGACGGGCGTGTACTGGACGCCGTGGAAGTAACCGACAACCGCAATGCGGTGGAAAGCCGGATCGATCGCCAGGTGTATCGTGCCGGTGCGTTTCTGGGCAGCCAGGGCGGCACGGCGGTGGATGTACTCAAAAACACGCCGTCGGTAACGGTGAACAGCGAAGGCGACATTACCTTACGTGGCTCCACGGGCTTCCTGGTGCTCGTGAACGGCAAACCCGTGCAGACCGACCCGTCGGTAGTGCTCAACCAGATCCCCGCCAACAGCATTGAAAACGTCGAAATCATTACCAGTCCTTCGGCTCGTTTCGATCCGGATGGCAAATCAGGCATCATTAATATCACCACCAAGACCGCTGAAAAGAACAGTCAAAGTCTGATTGTGAATATTCTGGGCGGATTGCCATCGGTCCGCACTTACAACAACCTGAAAAACCCGCAGCGATTCGGGGCGGATGCCTCGTGGGGTTTGCGGGCCGGAAAATGGGAGGTGAACCTGAGCGGTAATTACCTGCGGAACGACCTCGCCGGAAGGAGAGTGGGCGATGTGAATACGACCATCGACGGCATTTTTACTACCTTCCCGTCCGACGGCGAGCGTAGTTTCAAACGGTACAACTACACGGCGCGGGCGTCGGTGAGCTTCACGGCCGACCCTTCGAATGTGATTTCGGCAGGTTTTTACAAAGGATACCGCTTTCAGTCGCGGAGAGCAGACCTGGTTTATAACAATACAAAAACCGACCTGGAAACGGGGCAGAACCTGGGACAGATCATTTATTTTAACTCCAATATTGCCAGGAAAACGGCCGATGTAACGTCCGCTAACCTCGATTACCTGCACCGTTTTGGGAACAAATCCGAACTGACGCTGTCGGGGCTGATCGAAGCGGCGGACCTTGACGGCCTGACCACGAACATGAACCTGTCCGAACCCGGCCGCAACCGCACGCTGCAGAGCACGCGCAATCCCGGCGAGAATCCATTAAATGCATTTCGCCTGCAAGCAGATTACGTCGTGCCCATTGGCAAAGGCAAACTGGAAGCCGGTTATCAGTACCGGAACCAGGAACAAAAAGGGGTATTTCAATACCTTGATCAAAACCTGGAAACGGGCGAATTTGTGGAGGTGCCGCAATTTTCGAACCGTACGCGGCTGTTGAACCATATTCATTCGGTGTACGGGCAGTATAGCGGGAAATCGGGGAAGCTGGAATATTCGGGCGGTTTGCGGTATGAATACGCGACGCGCCAATTCACCGCCGGGGGCACGGAAACCCGTGATCTTAACCTCTCTAATTTCTTTCCGTCGGCCCAGCTGCAATATGCATTTTCCAAAGGCTGGCGCGCGAAGGCAGGCTACACACGCCGCGTGCAGCGCACCACCAACAACGAGCTCAACCCATTCCCCGAACGCGAGCATTCCGAAACCCTCGAATCGGGCGACCCGGACATTTTGCCGGAGTTTATCGGCCAGGCGGAAGCCGGTTTAGTTAAGGAATTTGAAAAAGGCAGCGCGTTTCTGACCCTGTATCATCAGCGGATCGACAACGTGTTGAACCGCGTGAACAGCGTCTACAACGATAGCATCATCAACCGCATTTACACCAATGCGGGCCTGGCAACCTCCTGGGGCATAGAAGCAGGTGGAAATGCAAATGTGACCAGATGGTGGCAACTTTACGCGGGCGCAAACGTGTACCGGTACGCGATCGAAGGCGGGCTTTTCCGAAATACGGTAGTGGTGAACACGTCGAGCGTAGTATATTCCGTCAACGCTACCTCTACATTCAAAATCGCACCGGCATGGCAGTTGCAATGGGGGATCAGCTACTTGTCCAAAAGGGTGACGGCGCAAGGGGAGGACTCGCGGTTCGTGAATCCCTCACTGTCGGTAAAGAAGACGTTCCTGAAAGGCAAGCTCGCCGCCACATTGCAATGGCAGAATATGGACCTGGGCATTACCGGCGCCAATCAGCAGCGCATATCTACCTGGGGAAAGGATTTTTTCACGACCACCAACTACATTCAGGAAACCGACATTTTCCTGTTAAACCTTAGCTATAATCTCAACCAGCTGACCAAAAAAGCAAAACTCCCGGCCAGCGAATTCGGTGAGCGGGAGTTTTGAAACTATGAGACAATGCTTTCCTACTTCGTCTTTTCCAGGCGAAGAATGAAATCGACACCGTCGACAAACTCAGCACCTCTGGTCAGCTTGTCGGCTGCGGGATCGTATTCCCAGATGTAGTCCCTGTCGGCGCCGTTCACGGCAATGTAAGCCTTGCCGTCTTCCACTACCACGGCATTCACCATGCGTTCGCCTTCATCGTCGGGGAGGTCGAGTTTCTTGATGAATGTGCCGGTTCTTACATCAATGATCGAGAACGAATGCACGGCGTCGATGGACTCGCCTTTGATACGCGTGCGCACCACCGCCTTGCCGTTGCCGATGTACCACATGGCCGCGCCCATTCCGAAATCGGTTTTCGCCGAGAGATCGAAGAAATAGGTCGGGTCGAGGGTGGTAGCGCCGTTTTTGATGCGGTATACCACCGAAGGCGATTTGTAGTCGTAGCCCGCCACCGGGTCGCTCACGAAATAGATATCGCCGTTTTCATCCTTGAAAGACGCCGGTGCATACACGATCGGTCCGCCCGGAGTGGTGGTACGGTTGTCGGTGATCACACTTTCGGTTTTCATCGAAGGGTAGCTCACTACTGCCACATTGAAATCCGGGTTCACCGGTAGCGGGTCCTGAGACCAGTCCGAAAATGCGTAGCCGTAGCCGAGGAACAGCTTTCCGTCGCGGTACTCGGCGAAGCCGATGTTGTAACCTGTAAATCCTGCCGGTTTCGCTTTCAAATCAAGTTTGCCGGTGGTGAGTGTCATATCGGCCACTTTCACGATCGCATAGCGACCTTCGCCTTCTGCATCGCCCAGAATCACGAGCGTCTGATCGTCGACCCACACGTACGAGCTCCAATTCAGGAACGTAAAAGGCACTTCCTTGTCGATCACCAATACGCCCTTTTCGACATGGTATTTGCCGAAACGCCCGCTGCCGAAGTTGGCATGGTAGTAAAATCCGTCTTTCTGGATAATGTCCTGTGCATACACTTTGCCGGTCATTTCGGCGCCGTTGCCTTTGAGGCTGATGCTGCCGCCCATGAGTGACGGCACGTCGGCAATGTAATAGGCGGTGTTAGGCCAGGCGCCCACGCAGAGCACGGCTGAATACTTGCCTTCTTCCTGCACGGGCGTGCCGCCGTTGTTGTCGTCGCTGTCGCTGCATCCGTTCAGGGCGAAAGCAGTGAGGGCCACCATGATGGCTTTTGCCTGATAGCTGAAAAATCTGTTCATTTTGGGTGTTATAGATGAAAATTTGGGTTGATTACTGAATAAAATACCTGAGTTTCAATGCAAAAGCGCGACCGGGTTTTTGGAGCCTGAAATTGTCGTAGGCAAGGTCATCGGTGAGGTTGCGGCATTCCGCGGAGACATTGTAGCGGCCATCGCGGAATGAGTAGCTCAGCGTTGCGTTGTGGATCAGCTGGCTCGGGATGGTGGATTTGCCATTTACATTGCCGAATGCCTCCCAGGTCAGGTAAAACCAATGCACATATTGCGTAAACCAGCTGAATTGCAGGCGCGAACCTTTTGTAAATACATCACTTTTCCCGATGCCGAAGTTGGCATTGCCGAAGAACCACGGCTGGTTAGGGATCTTGTTCTTGTAGGTCGCTTCGGGCAAATTGGAAGTCGTGCTGCCGAATTTGGTCATGTTGACGGCACTCTGATAGGTCGCATTCACATTGAACGACAGCAGGTCCGCGTAGTCGTACCGGAGTTCGGCTTCGAAGCCGGTCACGCGCACATTGGATTTATTTTCATTCTTCAAAGCCTTCGAACGCTGGTCGGCCACGGGGTAAATGAAGTCCGAGGCATTGCGGTAAAATCCCGCCGCTTCTGCAAAAAACCGGTGTTTGCCGGTGCGGAAGCCGTAGTAGGAGCCCAGGTTCACATTGTCGCTGCGCTCGGGTTTGAGATCGGGATTCGGTTGCAGGTTCAGGCCGTCGCCGAAAACTTCTTCCACTTCCTGCAAGCGAAACGTGTGTTCAAGGGACAGCTTTATGCCAAGGTCGGGGAGGATCTTGTAGCGCGACGCCGCGCCGTAGCCGTAGTTCGGGAATTTGTCGTTCAGCGTCTGGTAACTATTGTCGATCCATTTCTTCCGTTCAAGCCCCAGGCCGTAGTATTTGATAAAAAACGTATTCGTCCAGCGCTTGTTGAGCAGCTCCTGCTGGTAGGCCAGGCCGAGGATTTGCTTCGTCATAATGCCCGGCATATCGTCGCCGGAGACGAGCAGCTCATTGTAGTTCTCGTTTTTGAGGCGGTCGAAAGTGTAGTTGATATTAAATGAATGCTGATCGCTGAGCGTGTAGCTCGCATTTGCCCGCATAAACGAGCGCGGGCGGTTGATGTGCGAAAGCGATTTAACCCCGCCCATTTCCGTTGCGCCCTTAACCGTCCACGAACCATCCCAGTAATATTGGCGCAGCAGCGTGTCGGCGGTCAGGAATTTGTCTTTGGAAAGCGATGCGAACACATTCACATCCAGTCCGCTAACGAGCAAATTGCTTTTCTTGTAACGCAATGTCGCTGTCGACGACTTTCCTTTCCGGTCCACATTGCCATACACGATCGCTTGCTCGAAACCCGTTTGCTGGTCCTGTCGCGTTTCCGAATAGCCAAATCCGGCATACAGCACGTCGGCCCAGCTTTTGTTGGAAATACCCACCTCCACCTGGCCCATTCCGGAGCGGTAGTGATCGTGGAAGCGCTTCACGTTGGTTGTCACGAAGTTGGCGCCATTGAGATCGGTGATCTGGTTGCCGACCCGCGTGCCGCCTTCCAGGATCTCGACGCCCTTCATTTTATAATTGTTGTCGGAATAATTGAAAAAGCCGCTCGCTTTCACGGTAATGCCCGTTGGCTTGTGCACATACTGGGCCGTCACCGCCGAACGGTGGGTGTTAAACGAGCCGTAGCTGTGGCTGAGGTCGAGATAATTGGTCTGCTTCTGGTTTGTGATCACATTCACGGCGCCGCCCATCGCATCAGAACCCAGCTGCACCGGCACCACGCCTTTGTACACTTCAATCCGCTCCGAAAGGTTTACCGGGATGTTGTTCAGCGACATCGCGCTGCCCATTACTTCCATAGGCACGCCGTCGATAAAGTACTTCACCGCCTTGCCCGACAGCCCGTTGATCGAAAAATTGAAGTTCGAACCCAGCCCGCCCTGCTCACGGATGCGCACACCCGCACTGCGGTTGAGCACCTGGTTCAAATCGGCGGTGGTGTTCTGGAATTGTTTTGTTTCAATGGCATTCACGGTAAATGCCTGCTCCTTCACCACCTGCGTTTCCGTTTTCCCGTAAACGCTCACTTCGCTGAGATTCTGCTGGTTTTCTTTGAGTTGAAAGCTCAGAGAGGCCGTTTTTCCAGCCTGGATGCTAACCGTTTCGGACATCGCCTTATAGCCCATGAGCGTGGCCTGGATCGTATAACTGCCCGCTTTAACGTTCGGTAACGTGAAAAAGCCGTTCGCATCGGTAGTAACGCCGTGTGGTGTTTTAAGCAGGGAAACCGTCGCCCCGGGCAACGCCTCGCCCGATTCCGTCTTCACATAACCGGTAACAGAAGGGACTTTCTGGGCAAACCCTTGTAACCCAATAAAACTGATTGAAATCAGGAGGAATAAACGTGTAAATAAGCTGCTTGGCATGAGGTGTTAATGCTAATATCACCTCATAGTAGCATTACCCCAAACGACCCGAAGGTCGGTTTTTGAAAAAAATTAAAATTTTATAAGAAAGCATGAGTGAAGGGGTGAAAGGGGAATGGGTGACCGGGTCGCCGGAGCGATGAGTGAATGAGTGAATGAGTGAATGAGTGAATGAGTGAACGAGTGAATGATTGAATGACTGACTGACCGGGCCGCCGGAGCGATGATTGACCGGATCGCCGACAATGATTGAATAAATCGCGAAGCGATGTAATATTGGTAGAAAAATGTTTACCGATAGTCCACAAATCCCGTCAGGGATGTAACAACACGGATTGCGCAGTGCATTGTTGTTACATGCCTGACGGCATTCGTGGCGCTTTGGATAAGGGGCTTTTTGCTACCGATATTGCATGCCTGACGGCATTTGCGCGCATGTTGTTACATGCCTGACAGCATTCGTGGCGCTTTGGATGTGGGACTTTTTGCTACCAATATTGCATGCCTGACGGCATTTACACGAATTGCGCAGGCACAGGATTAGCAGTTAACTAATAGATGCACTAGATTAGACGCAGCAATCGCGACGCGATGTAATATTGGTAGAAAAATGTTTACCGATAGTCCCACTAATCCCGTCAGGGATGTAACAACAGGGATTGCGCAGTGCGTCGTTGTAACATGCCTGACGGCATTAATGGCACGTTAGATAAGGGGCTTTTTGCTACCAATATTGCATGCCTGACGGCATTTACGGATTGCGCAGGCGCAGGATTAGAAGTTGTCTAATAAACGAACTGCCATATTTACTCATCGCTCCGGCGACCCGGTCACTCATTCACTCATTCAAAATTTCCCATGATCCAAAAAACGCTTCTGTCGATGCTGCTGCTTGTTTCGCAGCTTACTTTGGGCCAAAAATCCGCGGGTACCGACAACATCTACGCCCGGCAAAACCTCATCGCCTGGTGCATTGTCCCATTCGATTCCAAAGAGCGTAGTCCTGTGCAGCGGGCCGAAATGCTCAACAAGCTGGGTTTCACCATGCTTGCTTACGACTGGCGCGAAAAGCACATTCCCGAATTCGACGCCGAGCTCGAAGCATTGAAAAAGCATGGGATCAAATTACAGGCATTCTGGCTCTATTCCGGCCCGAACCCGGAAAACGACAAAAACCTGCCCATTATCCTCGATTTGCTGAAACGCCACAATACCAAAACCGAAATCTGGTGCATGATCGGTGGGATAAAAGACATGGACAAAATGACCCAGCAACAGAAGGTGGAAGCAGTGGCCAAACCAGTGGCCTACATTGCCGACAAAGCAGCCGAAATCGGCTGTATGTTAGGTCTTTACAACCACGGCGGCTGGTACGGAATGCCTGAAAACCAGCTGGAAGTGATGGATTATCTCAAACGCCCGAACATCGGGATCGTTTACAACCTGCATCACGCCGAGGAGGACATTGAGCGTTTTCCGCAATTTTTCCCGAAAATACTCCCGCATTTAATGGCCGTCAACCTCATGGGGCTTAAAAAGGGAAATCCCGTAAAAGTAGTGCCCATTGGCCAGGGCGACGCAGAAGCCGAAATGATCCGCATCATCCGCGACAGCCCTTACCGCGGTCCCATCGGCATCATCAACGAAGACACCGCGCCCGACGCCGAAGCAGGGCTGACAATGAATGTGGAGGGTTTGAAGAAAATTTTAAAAGAGCAGACCGATTTCGAGGCGTTGGAATCCTATAAGTAGTAAGGCTACCAACGGGCCAAACAAGTCAGGAGAAAGGAGTTGGCATGTTAGGATGAATGGAGTAAAAGCAAGATAAAACGTGGCCCGGCGGGCCATCCAGTTTATAGCAACCCAGGTACAACCCACATTTGGGCTCCGTAGGAGCCGCCTAATCCGAGCATGGAAAGCCCGTAAAAGGTCAACCGCTAAATCGCCGTTCGATTGGTATAAACAGGTAGCCACCCTGTGGCATTGTCCTCATTGTCCGGTTTGACGGTTACGATGTTCGGAATCGGACATGCAAGGGCTGATTTAAATACTTAAAAACCTGTTTTTGAGGGGTTAATGGCCGGTTTCGGAATTTGGCATGGCATTTGCCCGACATTATCGGAATAAATACTTTTAGCCATGAAAAGAACATTTCTAGGGGAGCTGGAAGAGGTCGTGCTCCTCACGGTGGCGCTACTGGCGGAAGAAGCCTACGCGGTCACCGTCGCGCAGGAGCTCGACCAGAAGACCGGGCGGGCCGTCGGGTTCAGTACCGTGCACACTACTTTGCAGCGGTTGGAGGAAAAAGGCTATCTCTCGTCCGAAATGGGCGGGGCGACCGCCGAGCGGGGCGGTCGCCGCAAGCGGTTTTTCCGGGTGACTGCATTCGGGCGCAAGGCATTGCGCGAGGCCAAAGAGGCGCGGGAGACGCTGTGGAATGCCATGTCGCCGCAGACACTCCAACTAATGGGTAACTGATATGGAGCCGCACGCTAATCACCATCCGCCGCGCTGGGCTATCCGACTGCTTGCACGCTGGTCTCATCCGGATGCACGTGAAGAATTGCAGGGCGATATGCTCGAAATGTACGCCTACTGGCTCGAAAGCCTCGGCAAGCCGGCCGCCGACCGGAAATATGCCCTCGCGGCAATCCGGCTCATGCGGCCGTTCGCCCGCCCGAAAAGGGTAAACGACTATTCCGAAACCTATTCCTTTAGTGCAGCCATGATTCAGAATTACTTCAAAATCGCATTTCGTAACCTGCTCAAAAGCAAAACATTTTCTGCCATTAATGTCCTCGGGCTTGCGCTCGGGATGGCGTGCAGCCTCATGATCCTGCTCTGGATCCGCGACGAACGCGCCGTGGATTCGTTTCATGCCAACAAGGACCAGCTGTACCGGATTTACATGCGCGAACATTTCAGCGGGAAGGTGCAGGGCGTGATCTGGACGCCCGGGCCGCTGGCCGAAGAGCTGAAAAAGTCGGTTCCCGAGATCGAAATGAGCACGCCGTTTTCCTGGACCATTCAGCAGACCTTTTCTGTTGGTAATAAAATTCACAAGCAGGCGACCAACTGGGGGGGCGCGGATTTCTTTAAAATGTTCAGCTACAAGCTCTTGCAGGGAACTCCTGAGGGGGCATTACGCGACAAGAGCAACATCGTGATTTCGCGTAATATGGCCGAAGCGTTTTTCGGAACTCCCGAGGCTGCCATAGGGAAGGCGATCCGCTACGACAACCGCAAGGAAATGACCGTTTCGGGCGTTTTCGAAAATATAGGAACCAACAGTTCCCTGCAATTCGATTGCCTCATGACCTGGGATGCCTATGTGGACGACAACAACTGGGCCACGCACTGGAGTAATACCGATCCGGTAACCTTTTTTAAACTCCGGAAAGATGCCGATCCCGCCAAGGTGGAAGCCAAAATGCTCCACCTGCTCGACAAAACAAACCGCGACGGCGATAAGCCCTACAAGACGCAGCTGGCCATGCAGCCTTTCCATGAATATTACCTGAACAGCAATATCAAAGACGCCAAAATGGACGGCGGGCGCATTGAGTATGTGCGGCTTTTTAGCTTTGTAGCCGTGTTTATCCTGCTTATTGCCTGCATTAATTTTATGAACCTCGCTACGGCACGATCGTCGCGGCGGGCGAAGGAAGTGGGCGTGAGGAAGGTGGTAGGCGCCATGCGCTCGATGCTGGCCGGACAGTTTATGGGCGAGGCATTGCTGATTGCGACACTATCTGCGGTCATGGCCGTGTTGCTGGTGACGCTGCTCTTGCCCGCATTCAACAACCTCACAGGCAAGCAGATGGCGTTGCCTTTTTCGGAGCCGGTGTTCTGGGCGGTGATCGGCGGGCTGCTTGTGTTAACGGGCCTGCTGGCGGGGAGTTACCCTGCATTTTTCCTATCGTCGCTCAATCCGGTGCGCATTCTCAAAGGTGCCCTGAAATTCGATTCCAGCTCGGTATGGGTGCGGCAGGGGCTGGTGGTGTTCCAGTTCGGGCTGTCGGTGATCCTCATCGTGGGTATGATCATTATTTACCGGCAGGTAGGTTTTGTACAAAATAAAAACCTTGGTTTCGACCGTGAGAACCTCGTCTATTTTCCCATTGAAGGCGACCTTTTCTCCAAATTCGACCTGTTAAAAGAACAACTCACGCAGGTTACAGGCATCAAACAGGTCACCCACATGACCGCCAATCCCGCGTCCAACGGCAACGGCACCGACGGCATTACCTGGCCGGGCAGCAACCCGACCGAACAGGTCCGGTTCACGCCCGTGGGTGTTGGTTATGATTTTACCAAAACCATGAACCTGAAAATGGCCGACGGTCGCGATTTTTCGAAGGATTTCCCGACGGATTCGAGCGGCGTGCTCGTCAACCAGACGGCTGTGAAAGTAATGGGCCTCAAAAATCCCGTTGGCCGGGAAATAAATTGGGGCCAGTCGAAAGTCCGCATTGTGGGCGTTTTGAAAGATTTTCACTTCGAGTCGCTGCACAAGGCCATTCGTCCGCTGATTGCCTACCTGGGCGCACGCCAGCCGCAGGGCAGCGTGGTGATCCGCATTCAGGCGGGTAAAACGCCCGAAACACTGGCGGCCATCGAGCAGATATGCAAGAAATTTAATCCTAACGTACCGTTTACTTATGCATTTACCGATCAGGAATATGCGCGGCAATACCAAAGTGAGCAGATCGTCGGCAAGCTGGCGGGGTATTTCGCATTCCTGGCAATATTCATTTCCTGCCTCGGGCTATTCGGCTTGGCGGCATTCACCGCCGAGCAGCGTACCAAGGAAATCGGCGTGCGTAAGGTGTTGGGTGCCTCGGTAGCGGGCATTGTGGGGCTGCTTTCCAAAGATTTTCTGAAACTCGTCGTCATGGCCATCGTGCTGGCATCTCCGGTAGCCTGGTACATTATGAAGCATTGGCTGCAAGGCTTTGCTTATCAGATCAATATCGAATGGTGGATGTTCGCCCTGGCTGGCATTATCGCCGTGCTGATCGCCGTGTTTACTATCAGTTTTCAATCGGTAAGGGCGGCCATGGTGAATCCGGTGAGGAGTTTGAAGAGTGAGTAGGCCGTCGTACCCCACGCTCGCTATACTTTTGGATACCGCTTCAAAAGCCTCCTTGCGGAATCTAAACACCGGGTTGCTGGTTGTATTTTCGTTGCCTTGCAGTAATGCCTGGCTTAGACAAAGACGAAAAACAAACAGGAAATGGAAATAGGAATCAGTATGTTCGGGGACCTGGCTTTTAACAATGCCACCCGTTCTTTTCAGTCGCCGCAGGAGCGTTTGCAGGATATGTTGGAGGAAATCAAGCTGGCCGATGAGGTAGGGCTCGATGTTTTCGGGATAGGGGAGCACCACCGCCCGGATTTCGCGGTGTCAGCGCCGGAAATCATCCTTGCAGCGGCGGCTTCGGTTACGAAAAACATCAAACTGACCAGCTCGGTGACCGTGCTCAGCTCGGCTGATCCGGTGCGCATCTACCAGAACTTTTCGACGGTGGACCTCATTTCGGGAGGCCGCGCGGAAATCACGGTCGGCCGCGGGAGCTTCATCGAATCGTTTCCGCTCTTTGGCTATGATTTGAATGATTACAACGGCCTGTTTTCGGAAAAGCTGCAATTGTTGAAGGAAATCAATGAAAACGACGTGATTACCTGGAAAGGCAAGTACCGCGCAACGCTCGACAGGCAGGAGGTTTTGCCGAGGGCGGTGAACAATAACCTGGACATCTGGGTGGCTGTGGGCGGCACGCCGCAGTCGGTAGTGCGCGCGGCGCGGCTCGGTTTGCCATTGATCATCGCGATCATCGGCGGTATGCCGTCCCAGTTTCAGCCGTTTTTTGAATTATATAAAACAGAATACCTCGAAGCAGGCCACGATCCGGCCAAAATGCAGCTGGCAACGCATTCGCACGGGCTTATCGGGCTGGACGGCAAGGCGCTGAACGATACTTACTTTCCGTCGTACGCTGCGCAAATGGACCGGGTGGGCCGCAGCCGGGGCTGGGCGCCTTACACGCGCTCGCAGTTCGAAGGCGGGCAAACCCGCAATGGCGCATTGTTCGTAGGAGAGCCTGCGGCCGTGGTGGACAAGATCCTTTACCATCAGGAGATGTTCGGGCTCACGCGCTTTCTGATGCATACGGACGTGGGTGCGCCTGCGCACAAGGACCTGATGAAGTCCATCGAATTGCTCGGCACGCATGTCGCTCCGGCGGTAAAAAAGGCCCTTGCGGTAAAATAAATGGCAGTTTGGAAGCGGGTGACGTAATTGCACCCGCTTTTTGTCGCAACAGGCATCGCTCCGTTTCGCCGAAACCCGGCAACTTTGTAACATCAATCAATCACTAAAAAACACAAAGAAATGGAAACGACAACACAACCTGTAACTGTACAAGCGACAATCAATGCACCCGTAGCGGAAGTCTGGAACAAATGGAATGCGCCGGAGCACATTACCCAGTGGTGCTTCGCATCGGACGACTGGCATGCGCCGTTTTCCGAAAACGACTTGCGGGTAGGCGGCAGCATCAAAACCACCATGGCCGCCAAAGACGGCAGTTTCAGCTTCGATTTCGGCGGTACTTACACCGAAGTGGAGGAAAACCGTTACCTGGCCTACACCCTGGGCGACGGCCGGAAGGTAACCGTGTCGTTCGAACAGGAAGGTGATGGCACGAAGGTCGTCGAGACTTTCGATCCGGAAAACACGCATCCGGTCGAGTTTCAGCAAGCCGGCTGGCAGGCGATACTGGATAATTTTAAGAAGTATGCAGAAAGCAAATAAGCAGTTTTGCGCTATAAAACAGGCAAATGCCCGGTCGTTCGACCGGGCATTTGTTTTTGTACTAAACACAATACTTCCGGATCATTTCCTCCTCGATGCCTTTCCTGCGTGCCACGCGGTACAGCAGCGGGATGAATGGGTTAAGGATCGCCTTTTTGCCACAAAGCCGCATTTCGCTGATCCCGAGGATAACGGCCACACTCATCAGGTCGTCCCAGTTGCGAATATCGGCGCGGCCGGCATTCGCGAGGCCGTAGAGCATGCGCAGCGAGTATTCGAAGCCCTCGTGACCCGGCTCGATCACCACCCGGAAATGCACTGGTTTGTTGCCCGGGTTAGTGAAATTGTGGGGCACACCCACCGGCACCGTATATCGCTCGCCGGGTTCGAGAAGCAATTTCTTGGAGCCCAGCTGCACTTCGAGGGTGCCTTTAACCGGGATAAACGTTTCTGCGAAATTGAGGTGCGTGTGCAGCTCGTTGCCGCCGCCGGGCAGCAGTACCACTTCCATTTCCGTAAGCCTGTTGCGGCTTTCGGCGGCGGTGGTGAGGAAGGTAACGGTGTACTCCTGGTTGGAGATCACGCGTTGCAGAGATTTGGTTTGGGCGAGTTCGGGTACGGTAAGTGTTTCCATGGCTGTTTTATTTAATTTTGATTTGACAGTACAAAACAATCCGGTCTGCTGCCCGAAACGGATGACGCATTACGCCAGGATTGTGGTACTTTACGCCAGGTCGAAGTTTTTCACGCCATTCAGCAGGTTATGTACGGAACTGTGCGCGTTTTACGAAATATCGTGTATGCCGCCGTCGAAAGAGGCGGCGACCCCGGGCGCTTATGCGCGGCATTGGGGATCAGCCCGGCGGACCTCACCGACGCGGATAAGCGCATTGAAGGCGTGCAGCCGATCATCGATCTCTGGACCGAGGTGGTAAGGTCCACGGGCGACCAGGCTGCCGGCCTGCACATCGGGCAGGCCAATAATCCTTCGATATTCGGCGTGCTGGGGTATTTAATGCAAAGCTGCCGCACATTGAAAGAGGCTTACGCTCAAGTAGTGAAATACCAGCAAACCGTCTCGGGCTGGATATCGTACGATTTTGTGGACGGCAAGGAGTTCGAACTGATTTTCAAGGTGCATCCACTTTGGGAGCAGGTTTCGCCCGAAACTGCACGCCAGGGCGTTGAAATGGCGGTTGCCGGCATTTTTAACCACATTCAGATCCTTACGGGAAAACAAATCTGTCCGGTCAGGGCCGAACTGGTTTTGCAGACGCCGGTTCCCAAAGCCACTTACGAGCAGCTACTGAGGTGCCCCGTGTATTTTGGAAAAGCCCAAAACCGGGTAGTATTTGAGCGCGGCCTGGGCGATACGCGGCTCATCAGCGCCGATGAATCGCTATATGCCTCGTTTGCACAAATCCTCCGTGAAAAAAGTGCGGCCAGCGGTCAGTCGGAGCGGTTCGGCGCGCAGGTAAGGGCCGTGATCGCGCGCGATTTCGGGGGTAGAATACCATCGCTCGAAATCATTGCCGGTCATTTGAATCTGAGCGAGCGCTCGTTTCAGCGCCGGTTGCACGAGGATGGCGAAAGTTACCGTTCGCTGGCCGCCGGACTGAAAAAGGAGCTGGCCGTGAGCCTTCTACGCAATACGGATGCGAAGGTGTACGCCATTTCCGAAGTGCTGGGCTATGCCGAGCCGAGCGCATTTCACCGCGCTTTCCGCAACTGGACCCGCACAAGCCCCGTCCGGCAGAAAAGGCTGACTGACGCCCCGAAAATAGTAGATCGCAGTTAATGCTACTTTGTTTACTTTTGAGGTTCTGAATACGCAATTCAATGCAGTCCCCGATCACATCACGTCTTACCAGCCGTCATAAATGGGAGCTGGGCCTGGGCCTGGCGGTCATATATGTGCCTATACGCATATATATGAACGTTTTACAGATCGACATGCCGATTTTCTGGCACCGGCTTCCGCTCTGGACCATGGAGCTGGTTTTCAGCATTGCGTTTTTCGTATTGTGGATCAATGTGATCGAATGGCTGCAATACATTACCACGCGTTTCCTGGGTGAGGACTTTCCCGAACGGCATCGCATTCTGAACCAGGCAATTATGCTTGTAGTAGCGATCGGTCTGGCTATGGTGTTTAACCATTGGTACCGGTATCTCTGGCATTGGATGGAGGCGGTTTTTGAGAAAAAAAGCTTTGATGTGCTGCCCATTACGCTGAACAATTCGCCCGTGCTGAAACAACGCGCCAATACGAGCATTACGGTCATGGCGCTCATGGCCGAATACTACCTGGCGGCCAACAAGCGCGTGTACGAGCGCCTGCAACGGGTGGTGATCAACGAGGAGCGTTTGCAGAAGGAAAACGCGACGGCCCATTTCAATGCATTGAAAAACCAGGTGAGCCCGCACTTTCTGTTCAACAATTTCAGCGTCCTCACCACGCTCGTGGAGACGAACCAGGAGCTTTCCGTCAAATTCATCAACCAGTTATCGAAAGCGTATCGCTATATTCTCGAAAAATCGGTTTATGACTCCATCAAGCTCGCTACCGAAGTGGAGTTTCTGGAAACGTACATGTTCCTGCTCATGATCCGCTTCGAAAACAAGCTGAACCTGGATATCCGCATTTCCTGCCAGGAGCGCGAAAAGTACTCGATCGTGCCGCTTACCCTGCAACTGCTTGTTGAAAATGCCGTGAAACATAACCGGATGTCGGCCAGCAATCCGCTGCTGATCACGATCGGCGTGGACGGTGACTACCTGGTGATCAGTAATCCGCTGCAAGTCCGCGAGTTGCCGGAGTCATCCACGCGGCTGGGACTTCAGAATATTGTAAATCGTTATAAACTGCTCATCGACAAGCCGGTAATGGTGGACAAAACCGATGGCTGTTTTACAGTAAAAGTGCCCCTGCTTTCATGAATGTGCTTATTATCGAGGACGAGTCGCTCAGTGCCAACCGGCTGGAAAGCCTCGTGAATAAATATGACCCGAAAATCAATGTAATGGCGAAGTTATCGTCGGTGCGCGAAAGCATTCAGTGGCTGAGCGATCCCGTTAATGTCCGGCCCGACCTGATTTTCATGGACTTACACCTGGAAGACGACCTCGCTTTCAAAATCATCGAAGAGCTCAAACTCACTATTCCCATCATTTTTACAACCGCATACAGCGAGTACACGCTCAAAGCATTCAAAGCCAACAGCGTGGATTACCTGCTCAAACCGGTTGATAAATCAGAACTGTCCGTCGCAATCGACAAATTCGTGGCATTGCACGCCAAATCGGCCGTGGCGCCCATGCCGGATTTCGCCACACTGATGGCCATGTACCAGTCGGGCGACGAAGGGTACAAGGAGCGTTTCCTCGCCACGGCCGGACAGAAGCTGTTCAGCATCCGCACGAGCGAAATCGCCTATTTCACCATTGAGCAAAAGGCGACCTTCCTGCGCACATACGACGGCCAGCACCTCGCAATGGATTACAGTCTGGACAAACTGGCGCAGCTGCTGAACCCGAAAGAATTTTTCCGCATTAACCGTTCGCTCATTATTTCGCTGAACAGCATCCGCTCGATCTACACGGTTTCGGCCGGCCGTTTGAAACTCGAACTCACGCCGGCAACGTCGCAGGAAGTGTTCGTCAGCGGCGACCGGATGGCCGATTTCAAGCAATGGCTCGGTAAATAACCGTTCGCTAATTTTCCTTCTTCCTTGCAATCCGGGCATTCGGCATCTGAAATCCGGCATTGGTCACCTTTGATTTTTTGTTTTAACCGATGGTATACATCTTTGGTTACTGACTGTGTTTTAACCAAAACGAACAGTAAGTTGACCATAAACCTAAACCCTGTGTTCGTGAGTGTTTTGTGATGCTGGCGAATGAAGGTGACTATTCCTAAACCCTTCTTCAACGTGATGAAAGAATTCAATATCGACCAAACCCTGAATCTGGTTAGCTGCGAAGCCCGCGAGCTTGAAAAGTCATCCCGCTACGGCGGCTTGTTTGGTATTGCGTTTGTCACGGAGGGGGAGGGTGTTTTATCCTGCGACGACGATTCGTGGCATTACGAAGAGCAGGCGATCTTTCTCCTTTCCCCCGGCCACCCGATTCACTTCAAGTCCTTTTACAGGACAAACTTGCTTACCATTTTCTTCGATCCGTTCCGCATCGCCGGGGCGGCGGATCCTCTCAGCGGCTTTTCGGGCATGTTCCGGGCCGTGCGAGACCTGTTTTCGGTACCCAGCTTCCTACGCCAGAATGAGCTCCGCAGCGAAACCGACCGCCTGGCCGTAACGCAGCTCGTGCGCCTGATCGAAACCGAACTGGCACATGTGCAGGAAAGCAGTCGCGAGCTCGTCACCAACTCGGTGGCATTGCTCGTGAACCTGGTGAAGCGCAACCTCGCCGACTCCCACCGCCCCGAACCTGCCGCGCAATACAGCGAAGAAACCGACCGTGTGCTGAATGACGTGCGCAAAATGTTGCAGCGGAACGAGCACCTGACCATCCAGGAGATCGCCGTGGCGATGGATATGTCGCAGTACAACCTCAACAAAATGGTGATCAAGGGCACCGGCGAAACCTTGAAGGCGATCATCGGGCGCTACCGATCGGAACTCGCCCGCGCGCGTTTGCTGGATTTGCAAGCGTAGGAGCGGTTGCATTCATTTACCCGTTGCTCATGCAAAAAATGACGGTGATCCAGGCTAATGGGCCTCTTGCTAAAATCCGTCAAGAAATGATTAAAACCCGGCACGTTTCGTCAGGGATTTTAGGGTATTTTTGGTAAAATCCATTTCAAATATCCTGAACCTTATGACGCATAACTACGTGACGCGCCCGCGTTGGGCGGTTTTCCTGTTTTGCTGGCTGGCAGCTTTCGGTGCGGCGGCGCAATCTTCCCAATCCAATTTTAACCTCTATGAACAAACCAGCGAAGTGGCGGGCCTGGTGATCCGTTATGCGCAGGACGTTCGGGCGGTAAACTACTTTTATGGCCCCATGCCTGCGGAAGGACGCGGGCAGCGGGGCGGATCGGCGTTGGCGTCGCCGGAACAGCGGAAGCGGCTCCGGGAAGTGGATAATGACTACCTGGCAAAGCTCGGCAAAGTGGATTTCAATGCGATGAGCATTTACGGCAAAGTGGATTATCTGCTGCTGAAACGGAATATAGACGACCATTTGCTTTCGCTCAGCCAGGAGGAAAAGGAATATGCGCAGATCGAACGGTACATTCCCTTCGCTGCCGGCATTTACGAACTGGAAAAAGGCCGTCGCCGTGGCGCTACCGTGGATGGTCAGGCTGTGGCCGCGAAGCTGAACGACCTGCAAAAAGAAGTAAAGAAGGCGGAAGAGGCATTCAAGAAGCTCGAATCGCTCGATATGCCGCTGTCGCGCATCGGTGCCGAAGCGGTGAACGGACTGGAAGCACGTTTGAAGAGTACATTTGAGTTTTACAACGGCTACGACCCCATGTTCACCTGGTGGGTGCCAAAACCCTACAAAACGCTGGACAGCACGCTCCTGGGCTATGCGAAGCTGATCCGCAGCAAGGGAAAACTGAATACGACGCAGAAGGAGGACGCCAGCGGCATTAAAGGCGTACCGATCGGCCCGGAAGAGCTCATTCGCCAGCTGGGCACTGAAATGATCAGCTACACGCCCGACGAGCTCATCGAGCTGGCAAACAAGGAATTTGCCTGGTGCGACCGGGAGCTGCTGAAAGCTTCGGCGGAAATGGGTTTTGGAAAAGATTGGAAAAAAGCGCAGGAAAAGGTTAAAAACAGCTACGTCCCCGCAGGAACGCAGCCGGAACTGATCCTGAAACTTTACAACGACGCAAAGGATTTTATACTCAAAAACGACCTCATCGAATACCCCGAGATTGCCGACGAAACCTGGGGAATGCAAATGATGACACCCGAAAGGCAGCTCATTAACCCGTTTTTTTTAGGCGGGAGGGACATTATCATTTCCTACCCGACCAACACCATGGCGCACGACGACAAGCTGATGAGCATGCGGGGCAACAACCCGTACTTCTCCCGTTCCACCGTGCACCACGAGCTTGTTCCGGGGCACCATTTGCAATACTACATGAGCAGCCGGTACAAATCCTACCGCAACGATTTCCGTACCCCTTTCTGGACGGAGGGCTGGGCGCTGTACTGGGAGCTGCTGCTGTACGACAAAGGCTTCGCCAAAACGCCCGAGGAGCGGATCGGGATGCTGTTCTGGCGAATGCACCGCTGCGCTCGCATTATATTCTCACTCAACTACCACCTCGGCAAATGGACCCCACAGGAATGCATCGACTTCCTCGTCGACCGCGTGGGTCACGAGCGTGCGAATGCGGAAGGGGAAGTAAGGCGCTCGTTCGAAGGAAATTACAGCCCGCTATACCAGGTAGCCTATCTCATCGGCGGATTACAACTGTTCAGCCTGAAAAAGGAACTCGTGGACAGCAAGAAAATGACCTTCAAGCAATTCCACGACGCGGTCATGAAGGAAAACAACATGCCCATCGAAATGGTACGTGCGACGCTAACGAAGCAGAGTTTGAGCCGTGATTTTAAGACGGGGTGGAAGTTTTATAAATAGCCGGGTCAATGGCTTGGTTGAGCCCCTGGTGCCGAGAATTCACTAAATGGGTGGACTAGTCAGAATCCTCCCATTTGGGAAAATTAAGTTTTGCTAATATTTCATTGGCTTTCCGCAATTTTTCGGGAAAGTGAATGCGGCCTTCCAAGTGACTCAGATTCTTCACGACTACTGTGGATGATTGCGCTGATTTATTTTTATTAGCTGTTGCCATAGTGCTTGACGGTTTTCTTTTTTGGTCAGAAAGAATGCATTATAGTCTCGTCCGGGAACAAATTCTTGCCAAATAAGATAGTTGGTACTACCAAAAATAACGAAATCTCTTTGGATTTCAGTTAAATGCCGATTGATTCCTATCCGATAAAGCCTGGTTCTTGATTTGGTGCTTCCGGTGGCGAATATGATTGCATCTGGGTATGCAGATGTGAATTCGTACACTGTTGTGGCGACGGTTGCAAGTACTTTTGTGCTATCACCATTATTGGTAACGGCGAGATCATCAATGCATCCGGAAAACTTGTCAAAATCACCGAAGCCAAGATTATACACGTTGGCTGCCTCGGTCCTGCTGAATTCGACCAGTTTTCTGATTCGTCCGTGAGGGCCTTCACTAAAAAATTCAAACAAGGATTTGGACTCGTTTGCTGTGCACATGTATTTGGGTAAATGCATTACTTAGTCAAAAGAGTGTGTGCTAAAATGTATAAAAACGAACTAAGTTAACACACACGCTTTACTATATTACTCCCTCAACCCCTCCACATCCGCTACACTTTTCACCAGTTCCTTCCCGAGTACCCGGTTGCCGGTTTCGGTTATCAAAAGGTTATCTTCAATACGAATGCCGGTGAAATTCCGAAAATGTTCGAGTTTGTTATAGTCGATGAACTGCGAGAGTTTGTTTTCGGCTTTCCAGCGGTCGATGAGGGTGGGGATGAGGTAGAGGCCGGGCTCTACGGTGACGACGAAACCGGGTTCGAGGGCGCGGCCCAGGCGGAGGGATTTCCATCC
This sequence comes from Dyadobacter fermentans DSM 18053, assembly GCF_000023125.1. NCBI lineage: Bacteria > Pseudomonadati > Bacteroidota > Cytophagia > Cytophagales > Spirosomataceae > Dyadobacter > Dyadobacter fermentans. Next base: position 1,708,341 of record NC_013037.1, on the reverse strand, counting down.
GAAAGCGGTGCCTTTTTGCAGGTCGTCGGTGTAGCCGACGTATTGTTCGCCCAGGTTTTCCATGTCATGTACGTCGAGGCCCATCATGTGGCCGAGGCCGCATTGGAAGAAGAGGGTGTGCACGTCGTGTTCGATGGCTTCAGCTACGTCGCCTTTTACGACGCCCACTTGTTTCATGCCTTCCACGAGCTTTGTCGAGGCCAGTTTGTGGATGTCTTTAAACAAAACCCCCGGCTTGCAGGCTGCAATGGCTGCTTCCTGCGCTTGGAGCACGATTTCGTACATTTCTTTCTGAATGCCGCTAAACGATTTGCCCACGGGAATGGTGCGCGTCAGGTCGCCGCAGTAATGCATGGCGGTTTCCGCACCGGCGTCGCAGAGGGCCATTTGCCCTTCGCGGATGGCGAGGTCGCGGGCGTGCGTGTGCAGGATTTCGCCATTCACAGTGAGGATGATGGGGTAGGAAATGTCGCCGCCCTGCGCGATGGCGATGCTTTGCAGGTTGCCGGCGATCTCCTTTTCGGTCATGCCTGCGCGTGTCCTGCGCATGAATGCGAGGTGCATGTCCACGGAGGTATTCACTGCCTTCTCGATTTCAGCCACTTCTTCGTCCGTTTTGTACGAGCGCATGGATACTACCGCCTTTATGAACGCCACGGAAGCCTTTTGAGCGGCTTCGGCAGGATTGATATGCAGCCACTCCTGCAATTTCAGGTAATGCTCGCCGCGGTAGGGCGGGAGGAAATGGATGGTCTGGCCGCGCGATACCGCGTCCTTCAAAAAGCTGCCGATGGCCGAGGTCGGTTTTACTTCGGTAACACCCACTTTGGCGGCTTTTTCGGTGATCGGTTCCTTGGGGCCGGTCCACACGATGTCGTCGATGGTGAGCTCGTCGCCGAAGATGATTTCGCGGTTATTGTCGATGTCGATCACTGCGGTGAGCGACGCGTGGTCGATGCCGAAGTAGTAAAGAAATGTGCTGTCCTGGCGGAACGGATATACATTGTCCCGGTAGTTCATGCCGCTTTCTTCATTGCCGAGGAAAAGCAGCAGTCCGCTGCCGAGTCCGGATTGAAGTGTCTGTCTGCGGTTTAAGTATGTTGATTTAGAAAACATGAGATAAAATCGGTTTTGGAATAAAAACAAAAATTTGCCCACCGAAACAAATATAGTTCGTCCGGTGAGCAAATAGGAACTACCTAACCCAAATTAAATGTATCAGTAACCCGGGTTCTGTTTGAGTTTCGGGTTCTTGTCGAGCTCGTTCTGCGGGATCGGGAAGAGCGCGCGCTGGGCCGACGCCGGACGGTGGTTGAACCATTTCTTGGTTTCGTACACCCCGAAACGGATCAGGTCCTGGCGGCGGTGGGCCTCCGCGGCGAACTCCCAGCCCAGCTCGTCGAGAAAGCGGCCGAACTGGATGTCGTCGCCTCCCTGGCGCTCGGTAATGGTGCCGTCGGTGGCCTGGTAGCCATAGTTATAGCGGCTTCCCTTGGCCAGATCGGCCGCGGTAACGGTCGCTTTCGCCGGTGTGCCTTTAAATGCGCGCTGGCGTACCTGGGTAACGATCTCCGCCGCTTCGGCCGCCTTGCCCGTGCGCAGTAACGCCTCGGCCTTGATCATCAGCACATCCGCATAGCGCAGGAACGGGAAGTCGTTGTCGAGGCTGCCGGTGGCATTGGGTTTGATTTTGTATTTGCCAATGCGGTAACCGTCCTGAACCGTGGTTTTGTCCATTCCTGGCACGGCCTTGTTGTAGGTGATCACCACGGCGCCGGTGGCAGCACTTTTCTGCGGGCCCATGATCCAGGTGTCGGCCAGGCGACTGTCGGCCGCGTCGTAAGTGTCGATAAACTGCGGCACGGCACAGTTTCCGCCCCACGGGCCGGCGTTCATCGGGTACACGGAGCGGCTCAGCGGGTCGAGCGTTTTCATGTGGATCTGGTTGCCGGTTCCGTAGATTTCGTCGTAGGGAATTGCGAAGATGATTTCCTTCGAGTTGAAGTTAGTCCAGGTAAATACATCCGAATAATTGGCATCCAGCGTATATTTTCCACTTTTGATCACGTCGTCGGCCTCCTGGATCGCCTTCGCCCATTGTGCGGTGCCGGTGTAGACCTGCGCATTCAGGTAAATTTTAGCCAGGAGCGTTTTCGCACCCCATTTGTTCATTTGGCCATAGGTCGTTTGCGCATTTTCGCTCAGGTTGGGCAGCGCTTCCGTCAGTTCTTTAATCACAAATTCATAAACCTCCTTACGGGTGCTTTGCTCGGGAAGCGTTACGTCCTTGAAATTGGTCACGATGGGCACATTACCGTGGTTATCCAGCAAAAGGTAATAGGCAAATGCACGCACGGCGCGGAGCTCGGCGATGGTGGCGTCCTTGCCGTTGGTAATGGGCAAATCGCCGTCTTCAATCTGGGAAAGCACCCGGTTTACCGTGGTAATGCTGGCAAATGCCTGGCGCCACGCGTTTTCGGGTTGCCATTGCAGCGACGTCCACGTGTGCTGGTGCATCCGGCGGTACGTGCCGCCATCGTCCCATCCATTCGGGCGGACCGGCGTGATGATCGCGTCGGCGGCTTCTTCCTGCAAATCGAAGTAGCCTTGCCAGCCGAGCATCAGCGAGCGCAATGAGGAGTACACCGGCGCAACAATCGCCGGAAGGTCCTTCTCGGTAGGCTGGTAACTGCTGCCGAGCACCTCGGAATATACTTCCTCGTTCAGGTCGGTGCAGGAGTAGAGCGGCGCTCCGGCGAGCAATGCAGCGAGGACCGCGTATCTTATATTTCTGTTTTTCATTGTTTGCAAGATTTGAGGATCAGAATGTTACGCTCAGGCCGGCGGTGAATGTCCGGGTGGTAGGGTACTTGTCGCGGTAGTCACTGCCGGGCGAGAAGCCGGTGAAGCTGACGCCCTCCGGGTCGATGCCGGTGTAGCCGGTAATGGTCGCCAGGTTAAGGCCCGACACGAAAATGCGTGCATTTTTAAGGCCTTTGATCGTATTGGCAGGCAGCGTGTAGCCGAGCGTCACATTGTCGACCTTCCAGTAATCTCCCTTTTCGATATAATGCGACACGTACACGAGGTCGCTGGTCAGCACTTTGCCGTCGATCGGGTCGTAGGCCGTTTTGAGCATATTGTAGGCCTTGTTGCGCGGGTTGCCGTAAAACATATTCTGGAAGTTGAGAATGTCAAATCCGAATGCGCCGCGCATGTTCACAGCGAGGTCAAACTGCTTGTAGCGGATGTTGTTGTTCCAGCCCAGAATGTGTTTTGGAATACCATTACCATAATACTGGCGGTCTTCCGGCGTAGCATCGGCGATGGGGATCACCTCGCCCTCCTTGTTTTCGACGAGCCACGCGCCCTTGTCGTCCACGCCCACGCTCTTCCATACGAAGAACCGGCCGATCGGCTCGCCCACTTTCACGCGGTGCGTGCTCACCTGGATCGGCTCACCCGTATATCCCGCGTCGAAGAAGTCGTTTGCGGCCTGGAATTGTTCGTTCGAGAGGCTCACGAGCTTGTTGCGGTTGGTAGAGTAGGTCAAACCGGTGTTCCACTGGAAATCGCCGGTCTGGATCGGCACGATGTTCAGCAATACTTCCAGGCCTTTGTTCTCCATTACCCCGGCATTGATAAACATGCTGCCCGTTAGATAGGGGGGAACCGGCACAGGGAAATTATAGAGAAGGTCTTTCACCTTCCGGCTGTAAAAGTCGATCGACCCGTTGATGCGGTTTTTCAGGAAACCAAAATCTACACCCGCATTGTATTCCTCTTTCTTCTCCCAGCGGAGATCGGGGTTGAAGTTACGTGCCGGCACAAAGCCCGGTACCCATTTACCGCCGATGAATGCACCCTGCGCCCGGTCGAAATTGTAGCTGATCTGCGACATATACGGGTTATTCGCGATCGTGCCCGTTACGCCTATCCCCGCGCGGAGTTTGATGTCCGAGGCCGCGCCCAGGCCGCCCATGAAGTTTTCCTTGCTGATGCGCCAGCCGATGGACGCCGCCGGGAATGTACCCCATTGGTTATTGACCCCGAATCGGGAAGAACCCTCGCGGCGCACGCTTGCCATGAATAAGTACTTGTCGCTCAGGCTGTAAGTAACCCTTCCGAAGAAGCCGGCCAGCTGCCATTTGTTTTTGGTGCTGCTCATCGCTGCCTGTCCTTTTTGCAATGCGCCACCCGCGCCGAGGTTGTTCCAATCGTAGGCATCGGTCGGGAAATCCCAGTTGCTGGCTGCAAATGCCTCATAGGTAGCGTCCTGCCAGCTATACCCGCCGAGTACCGAAAAGCGGTGTTTACCGATCGTTTTGGAATAATTTCCGGTCAATTCCAGCAGGTTTTCATTGTTGGCATAGGTGTTGCGGAACGCTGTGCCGTTCTGGTTACCCAGGCGCGTGCTGGTGTGGTTGAATGTCGTGGAGCCACCTTCGAGGTTGCTGTTTTGTACATTGGAAACCAGTAATTTGAAGTTCAGGTCGTCGATCGGCGCGTAATCGAGGCTACCGGCCATCCGCATTTCTTTGAATGAGCTGTTGAAGTTCGACTCGTTGAGCAACGAAACCGGGTTTTCGTAGAAATAGCCGTCGCGCTCCTGCCATTTACCATTGTCGCCGATTACTTTATCAGTAGGGTTGCGGATGATCGCCTGGCGGTAGGCGTAGCCATAAGCCGCGTCGTCGTTAGCCGGGCTCACCGCACCGTTGGAACGGGTAATGCGGTTGATGAGCTGCAAATTGGTTTTCAGTTTGTTGTTAAACATCGAATGGTTCAAATCCGCGCGGCCGGTGAAGCGGTTTTGCCCGGACCTCAGAAAGATCCCTTCCCAGTTGCGGTAATTCACCGAGCCAGTGAAGTTGGTGGTACTGTTCCCGCCGAAAAACGTCAGGTTATGGTTGTGGCTCACGGGCTTTTGCATGATCTCGGAAAGCCAGTCGGTATTGCCGCCATAGTCGGTGTAGTCGATTCCTTCCTTGATTTTCTGCCGGTAATCGTCACCGGTAAGCAGCTCGGGGCGACGCGCGATGGATTGGATATTGACATAATTGGAATACTCGATGGTAGATCGCGAAGTGCCGCGGTTCTTGCGGGTGGTGATCAAAATCACGCCGCCCGTTGCCCGGGTACCATAAATGGCCGCCGCTGAACCGTCCTTCAACACATCTACGGACTCGATGTCTTCCGGCGCGACGGTGTTCAGGCCGCCGGGGATGCCATCGATCAGGATGAGCGGGTTTGCCGTTCCCTCAATGGAATTAATCCCCCGCAAATTAATCTGCGTGTTGGAAGTGGGGGAGCCGCTGGGCGTGGTAATGCGCAAGCCGGCCACTTTGCCCTGCACGAGCTGGGCCGCATCGCGTACCGTTCCCTGAACGAAATCTTCGCGCTTGATGCTCGCCACAGAACTGGTAATGTCGCCTTTTTTCTGGGTACCATATCCAATCACGACCACTTCCTGCAACTGTTTCTGATCGGGCGCCAGCTCTACATTCACTTCGCTCTGGTTGCCCACGGGCACTTCCTGGCTGATGTAGCCGATGTAGCTGAGGATAAGCGTCGCTCCTTCGGGCACTTCCAGTTTAAATTTTCCATCGGTATCAGTGGCTGTACCAACGGTATTCTTTCCCTTCACGATGATGGTCACGCCGGGCAGCGGGTTTTTGTCCTCGGCGGACACCACTTTGCCGGAGATCTGTCGGTCGGCGGCGAGCGCCAGGGCATTTTCGGTCAGGAAACAGGCCACCGCCGCTACGAGCAGGCAAATGCGGTGCAGTTCTCGGATCAGGCGGGATAATGGTCTTTTCATACAATTGGAGTTAGATGGTGAAACTTATTTGAGGGTGATTATTGCACTTTCATAATACCATTCATGATCCGCCAATGGCCCGGTACGGTGCACAGGAACGGGTAATCGCCGGGCTTGTCGGGCGCGATGAATACCAACGTGGCATTGCCCTCGGGGCTCACCAGTTCCGTTGCGTGCAGTACTTCGGGCATTTTGGGTACGTAGTTGAGCGCGATCGCGTTCGCCTCCCGCGCCAGCAGGTCGGCCGCATTGCCTACTTTTTCCAATGTTCCGGATTTAATAATGAGCAGGTTATGTTGCATAAAATCCGGGTTTGTGAACTGGATCGTCACTTTCTGGCCAGGCTTTACCGTGAAAGTTTTCTGGTCAAACTTCATTTCATGCTCGATCACTTTCAGCTTCACAGTTACCGGCGTGCCTTTTCCTTTCAGTATTTCAACCGGTGCTTCGGTATGGGTGCGGGATAGTTTCTTATCTTCTTGATTATGAACGACCTGGTTCAGCTGTAAGGTGCTTTTGATGTCGAGCCAGCCGCGCAGGCGGGCATTATCTGCATATTCGCCTACCTGGTTGCCCTCGCGGAGGTCGCGGCCCAGGCGGATGTCGTCCGGTGTGAATGGCTGATGGAAAAGGCCTGCCGCGTTGGCTGTTACCGGCGTTTCGTCCTCAATGGCCAGCGTCATTTTACCGCCTTCCAAAAGGGTGGCGTAAGCCGTAAAACGCTCGTCGGGCAGCTTTCGCGTGGAGGTGACCTGGTAGGATTGACCATTCTGCCGCACCAGCCAATGCAGCTTTCCATCCTGCATGTACAGGCTGTACCCATTCTGCCGGTTGCCCTGCGACACCACCACACCGGATAGATCTTCCTGTGCCTTGGTAATAATCGCTTTGATCCTCAATTCTTTATGTGAAATCACCGGTGGGTAAATAGGCGGCGCCCAAAGATTGAGCATATAAGTCTCTTCCACCAGCCCGCGTTCGATCCGGGCCGTCAATGTCGAATCTTTCAGCTTCGCCGCTGCGGCTTTGAAACCGCTTTCGTGCCTGATAACCCCTGAAAAAATGGCCTGGGCAAGGTATTCGTCGGCGGCATTCTGCGAATCCTGGCCGGCGAGGTAAAGCATGCGGCCTATTTCATCGGAGGCGGGCAGATCGGTGAGGGCGTGCACGGTGGCGAGCCTCACTTTCAGGTCGGGGTCGTTGAGCGAGTTGGTCCATTTCAATGCAGAAAGGGCCTTGTCGTTGCGTGGGAGTAATTTTACCGCTGTTTTTCGCACGCCCGCCGCCGGGTGGCGCATGGCGCGCACGAGGGTGTGATAGGCCTCCTCATTCGGGCCGGTGAATGCGCCAAGGCCGTCGAGCGTCCATAATGCATGCACGGCGGGGCTGTTCAATCCGATTTCATCTACCGACTGGTCGTTGACCATCTTAATCAACTCCGGTACCACCGAGGTATGCTTTCCCTCGACGATCAGCCGCTGCGCCGTCGTACGCCAGAACATGTTGTCGTTTTTCAAGCCTGCGACCAGACTGGCCGCATCATTTTTGTCGAGTTTGGGATAAGGTGTTTGTTTTGCGTTTTTCCAAACGACCCTGTATATACGTCCGTGCTGATTGTCGCGCAGCGGGTTAATGTATGCATTGCCCTTGCCATTCTCGAATCCGCGCGGGGTAGGGTTGTGCTGGATGATGAAACTGTACCAGTCCGCCACCCACACGGCACCGTCCGGGCCCACTTCCGCGTGTACCGGCGAGAACCATTCGTCGGCGCTTGCCAGCAGGTTGAACCCGTTTTTTTCTTTGTAACCGGCGCCTTTCGGTTTCAGCAATGCCCGGTAAAGCAGTCGCCCGGTGGGCTCGCAGACGAACGCCGTCGCATTCCAATACGATTTCGGGAAGTTACGGGCTGTGTACAAATTATGGCCCGCCGCGGCTGTAAACCCGCCATGAAAGTCCACCTGGCGCAATGCAGGCGTGAGGTAATTCATTTCATAATGCGAGTCCAGTTTGTAAACCGTATTACCCGAACCGTCTGCTACCGAGCGTTTTGCATATTCAAGCGGCATGGCGAAATGCCCGCTGTAATTGCCGTTCGCTGTTGAAATAAACACTTCAAACTCCTCCGAAAAGCCCAGGCCCCAGGTGTTGTTGGACGTGCGGCCAATGTATTCCAGGTTTTTTCCGTCGTGGTCGAAGCGATAAATACCCTGACTGAAATTCAGCTGCTTACCAGCGTTCGTGCCGCGAAACCCGGCGTATCCCAGCACGCCCCATATTTTGTTATCCAATCCATATTTCAAATTCGATGGCCCGGCGTGCGTGTCGCTTTTGCCCCAGCCTGAGATAATGTTCTCGCGGATATCGGCCTTGTCGTCGCCGTTGGTGTCTTTCAGGAATATGAAATGCGGTGCCTGCGCTACGATGAGCCCGCCGTTGGCAAATACCAAACTGGTCGGAATATTGAGATTATCGGCGAAAATGGTGAATTTATCGGCTCTGCCATCGCCGTCTGTGTCTTCACAGATCTTGATACGGTCCTTGCCCACGCCGTCCTGGTCGCGCACTTCGTTGGGGTAATCCTGCGTTTCGGCTACGAACAACCGTCCACGCTCGTCCCAGGCCATTGCAATGGGCTTCACAATGTCCGGCTCGGAGGCGAAGAGTTGCAGCTCGAAATCGACCGGCACCTGCGTCAGTTTCTGCGACTCGGCGGGAGACAGCGGCTGCTGGAATTTCGGTGCCGGGTCGCGCTTTTCGTAGTTGGGGACATTGGCGTCGGTGTAGGTGGGTTTGGTTAAATTGAATTTTTTCAAACGCTCCTTCGCCTCGTCGCTTACGGCCCACATGATGCCGTTGGCGACCAACTCCTGGAATGCAGACTGCTTCCAAGTGCGCTCGTCGTGGCCGTATGCGGTGTAAAACACGCGCCCCTTGCCCTGCGTGCGCACCCAGGTCCAGGGCTCGTGGTGGTCACCTTCCACGCGCTCTTGCAGCACGACGATGTCCGGGTTAAGCTTAGAATGTACGTATGTCTCATCCCAGGTTTCGAACGTCTTCCAGTCTTTCATCACCGGGTGGTCTGCTTTCACCACCGGCGCCGTGAACGTACCGTATTTATGCGAAATGAACTGCCCGCCCACCGCTTTGATATACCAATCCGAATTCTGAAAGCAAAAAGAAGCCGAGTGGAGCGGTATAAGCGCCTTACCGCCCTCCACAAAGGTTTTCAAGGCATTTTCCTGTGCGGGCGTGATGGTGTTATGGTTGGCATAAATCACCACACCGTCGTAACGCGCGAGGTTTTCGGTGTTCAATGCATTCGGGTCGGAGGTGTAGGTAAGATTAATGCCCTTCTGAAACAGCGGCAGCGAGAGCATCGGGAAATATTTCTCCGAAAAATGGTGCCGGCTGTCGTGCCCGAGGAAAAGCAGTTCGATCCGCCGACCGCTGCCGGTTTCCGCCGGGGCCGTCGGGGTTTGTACGGTTCCTTTTTTCCGCGCGCATCCCACAAAAAGCAGATGAAGAATGGCCAGTATCAGTATTGATTTTCTCATAAAAATGAAAGCTAAGCGCATAAGGGTAACTGCAAGGCGGGAGGCCGCCTTCTCATAAAATTGCAATCGTCATGTCAATATGCAGGCACGCTTACCGCCCAAGCCCGACTGGCTCTGCGGCGGTCTGCCTGTTTCTGTTCGGAGGATTTACACCTAAAAGTTTTTGTACAAAAAAGTCCCGCTTTTTGCGGCGCCCGTAAGGCCCGCCGTCGCTGTGGCCCATGCCGGGCACTACGAGCAGGTCAAACTCCTTGTTGGCCTTAATCAATGCGTCGGCCACGCGGTAAGTGCTTTCGGGCGGCACGTTGGTGTCCACCTCGCCTACAATAAGCAGCAAATCGCCCTGCAATTTGGCCGCATTCGTCACATTCGACTGCTCGTCGTAATGCTTGCCCACCGGATAGCCCATCCATTGCTCATTCCACCATTGCTTATCGACGCGGTTGTCGTGGCAGCCGCATGCCGAAACCGCCGCATCGTAAAAGCCCGGGTGGAAGAGCAATGCACCGAGGGAATTCTGGCCCCCCGCGGATGTTCCGTACACGCCCACGCGGGTCGAGTCCACCTGCGGATATTTGTCTGCCAATGCTTTCATCCACGCAATGCGATCGGGGAAACCTGCGTCGGCCAGGTTCTGCCAGCATACGTCGTGGAATGCCTTGGAGCGGTTGTAAGTGCCCATTCCGTCCATTTGCACCACAATGAAGCCCAGCTCGGCCATGCTTTGCATCTCACCATAATGGCGGAATGCCTTCGGAACAAACGAGTCCTGCGGGCCTGCATAAATGTTTTCGATGATCGGGTATTTCTTTTTCGGATCGAAGTGGCTTGGGCGGTACACGATGCCCCAGATGTCGGTTTTGCCGTCGCGGCCTTTAGCCTTGAAAATCTCCGGCAGTTTGAAGCCCAAAGTGAGGTACGGGGAAATATCTGCGGTTTCGAGTTTCGTCACCAGCGAGCCGTCGGCCGTTTTGCGCAGTTCCGAAACCGGCGCGGTAGTCATGGTCGAGTAGGTGTCGACGTAGTAAGTTCTGTCGGGAGAAAATGTGAGCTGGTGCGTGGCTTTGGCGTGGTCGGTCAATTTTACGAGGCCTGTTCCATCGAACTTAACGCGGTAATAATGAATGTGATACGGGTCTTCGTTCGCATTCATTCCGCTCGCTTTGAACCACACTTCGCGTTTCTGCGTGTCGATGCTGTCGATGTCGCGCACCACCCAATCGCCTTTGGTTACCTGGTTTTTGATCTTGCCCGTTTGCTCGTCCACCAGGTAAATGTGTCGCCAGCCATCTTTCTCGGAAACCCAGATAATTTCGTGACTTTCAGGCTGGTAATGCGTGTAAATCATGTTCTGGTAAATGAATGTATTGCTCTGCTCGTCGATGATGTGCTTCGTAGCACCGCTCGTGGCGTCCACTTCGATGACGCGGAAGCGCTGGTGGCCGCGGTCTACTTTTTCGTAGGTAAAATGCGTGGCGTCGCCTTTGCGCCAGCGTATCACGGGTGCATTGAAAAAGTCGATCACTTCCGATTGTACTTGCACCGATTTACCGCTTTGGACATCGATCACGTGCATTTCGTAGCTCGTAAATTCATCGCCCGGTTGCGCATAGCCACGGGTTTTTACCTCGCCGCGGGTGGTGTTGGGCAATGAAGAGAAGATAATGCTCACCTGCCGTTCGTCACGGCGATCAATCCGATAGCACACCAGGTATTTGCCATCGGGTGACCAGCTCAGCTCGCCGTAAGGTTTCAGCGGGTTGCCGTCGTAGGTCAGCTGTTTACCGATTTTATCTTCCTTTTTACCCAAATAAATATTGCCATTGCGCACAAATGCCTTCGTTTGCTTGTCGGGCGACACGCTGTCGGCCCGGAACCGGCCCCAGCGGCTCAGCTGCTTCGTCCAGCCGATTTCTTTCGGTTTGGGAAAGTCCGGCTTGTCGATTTTCCGCGCCGTGCCCGATTCGGTGTCGTACGCGAACCATTTGCCTTTGCTTTGCAGGATAATACTGTGTTTTTCGGGTTCGAAATGAATGTCGCTGATCCACAACTTCGTCGCCGAGAAAGTAGAGTCGTACGCTTTGGAAAGTGCCGCGGCGAGTTTCGCCTGGTCAAAAGCGGGAGTTTTTTTGCCTTCGGCCGGTTTTACAACCATATATTCAGTCAAACTATCCTTTAATACATTCCTGTACCAAAACGACTGCCCGTCCGCGAGCCAATTCGGCTGTACCTGCGCTTTCAGCACGCTTCCTTTGGTGAGCGAATCCATGAGCGCCATCCGCTTGTATGACGCCGCGAGCTCCGCCGGACTGGGTTGATACGCCGGCAGCGATTTCTGGGCCACCAGCGGTGTAGCAATGCATAACGCGCTGATCGTGTGCAGGTAAAGTTTTTTGTAAAAGCCTGGGTTAGGGATTTTCATAGCTCCGTTCACGAATAAAAAGGCAATAAGATACTGGCCGCCTGTTGCGTAGGCAGTTGGGTTAGTAAGCAGGCCCGGCGGCCCGTTTTGAAAATTATCTATTTGTAAAATTAGCAGGTCGGAAAACCAAAAACTTGATGTGAATTAGCGGCTTTTTTACCGATATTAACTTATTTCTCTCCGAAATTCCGCAAAACTGTGAATTTGGGTGATTTTATTTGGCCTTTCCTTCAAAACGGCGAATAATGGCTTGTTGGGCGGCAATCCTTTCGCGCCTCCGGATGATTGCGGCTGAGCCCGATCCGGGCAGGTTTTTGTTTGAAATAGGTTTTTTATTCAACAACGGCTTCTAATTTTACCATTATTTGCCAAAACCTCATATGCATAATACGTTACTTTCCAGCCTCTCCCTGCTGCTCTTCGCGGCTACCGCATTGGCCCCGCTGCAAGCGCAGCCTACTTCCAAGACCGCACCCTTATCGCTCTGGTACGACCAGCCCGCAAAAGAATGGATGACGCAGGCATTGCCGATCGGTAATGGCCATGTCGGGGCCATGTTTTTCGGCGGGACGGACGAAGAACGCATTCAGTTCTCGGAAGGCAGCCTCTGGGCAGGCGGTAAGGGCGCGAATGCGGATTATAATTTTGGTATAAAAAAAGAAGCTCATAAACATTTGCCCGAAGTGCGCGAACTGCTCGCAGCCGGGAAATTGAAGGAGGCGCACGCACTGGCGAACAAAGAACTCACCGGCGCGATACATGAAAAGAAGGAAAATACGCCTTCCTCCGATTTCGGCGCGCAGCAAACGGTGGGCGATCTTTTCATTAAAATGCCCTCCAAAGGCGCCGCGCAGAACTACCGCCGCGAACTGAATATTTCCGACGCGCTGGGCAAAGTGCAGTACGAAGCAGGCGGTACGCGGTTTGAAAGAAGCTATTTCGGCAATTATCCAGCCAAAGTAATGGTGTACCGCTTCACATCGTCGACGCCCGAAACCTACTCAATCCGCTTCGAAACGCCGCATGCGAAGGATTATGAGCGCTTTGAGGGCAAGCAGTACACATTCGGCGGGCATTTGAAGGATAACCACCAGGAGTTCGAAACCGTGTACCGTATTGATACCGACGGTAAAACGGCTTTCAGCGATGGCGTGCTCACGGTGACAGGCGCCAGGTCCATTGTCCTGATCCACACCGTGGCGACGGATTATGTGATGAAATTCCCTGATTATAAAGGCAACGACTACAAAAAGGCCAATGCCGCAACCATGGCCGGAGTGGCCGGAAAAAACTACGCGTCGCTGGTCGCCGCGCAGCAGAAAGATTACCACAGCCTGTTCGATCGCGTGGCGCTCACATTAGGTAATGCCGACGCGCCCGCTATCCCGACGGACCAGCGGCAAAAGGCCTATTCGGCCGGACAGGCCGATGGCCGCCTGGAAGAACTGTATTTTCAATATGGTCGCTACCTGATGATCTCGTCCACGCGCCCCGGCACGATGCCCATGAGCTTGCAAGGCAAATGGAACGACAGTACCAATCCCCCCTGGGCGAACGATTATCATACCAATATCAATATTCAGATGCTCTACTGGCCTGCGGAGGTGACGAATTTGTCCGAATGCCATGTGCCGCTGATGGATTTCACGCAGTCCATTGTAGCGCCGGGACGGCTTGCTGCGAAGGAGTTTTTCAATGCAAAAGGCTGGATCGTGAACACGATGCTGAACGCCTACGGGTATACCTCGCCGGGCTGGGATTTTCCGTGGGGCTTTTTCCCGGGCGGTGCGGCGTGGCTCAGCCAGCATTTGTGGGAGCATTATGCATTTACCAACGACAAGGCATTCCTGAAAAACACAGCCTATCCGATCATGAAGGAGGCGTCGGAGTTCTGGATGGATTATCTTACTGACGACGGCAGGGGCCGGCTGGTGTCGTCTCCGTCGTACTCGCCCGAGCATGGCGGCATTTCAACCGGCGCCACCATGGACCATGAAATGGCCTGGGACGTGCTCAACAACACCGCCGAGGCTGCCGCAATACTGGGTGTCGACCAGGATTTTGCGCAAAAAGCCCGCAGCACGCGCGACAAGATCCTGCCGTTGCAGATCGGCCGCTGGAAGCAGTTACAGGAATGGCGCGAAGACGTGGACGATTCCACGAATCACCACCGCCACGTTTCGCATTTGTTTGCATTGCACCCGGGCAAGCAGATTTCCAATGCGCAAACCCCGGCCGAGGCCGAAGCGGCTCGGGTGAGCCTGAATGCCCGCGGCGACGACGGCACGGGCTGGTCGCTGGCGTGGAAAGTGAATTTCTGGGCGCGCTTGCAGGATGGTAACCGCGCGCATAAGTTGTTCAAAAGCGTGCTGAGGCCTGTGGCAAGCCAGGGAACCAACATGGCCGACGGCGGCGGATCGTATGCCAATCTCCTTTGCGCGCATCCGCCATTCCAGCTAGACGGTAACATGGGCTCCACGGCGGGCGTGGCCGAAATGCTTCTGCAATCGCAAACCGGCGTGATCGAACTCCTGCCCGCATTGCCCGACGCCTGGCCGACCGGCTCCGTGAAAGGATTGAAAGCGCGGGGCAATGTAACGGTCGACGAAGTTTGGGAGAATGGAAAACTGAAAACGGTGACCCTCACGTCGGCCACCGCGCAGAAACGTGTGCTGAAATACGGTAGCAAAACGATCGACGCGGCATTAGCGGCCGGGAAGGCAAAAACCTGGACGGCAAACGATTTCAGATAGCAGCGCTTACTTACCGCGCCTTCTCATAACATGGCCATCCGACCGGTAAATCAGGCGTGGAAATAACTTTTGCCTGTAAATTCACCGAAACCGGATGGTCATGGCCATTGATAACGAAGCCTCACCCGATGCCGAGAACGAAAACCGGCGCTTTTTTCTCAAACAATCGATCGCCATTGCCGGCCTTTCGATCGCCCCGTCAGGCCTCTTGCACTCGGCCCCGGACGACGGGCCGGTAGGGAATGCGGTGAAGGTGACGATTTCGCTGATGATCAATAGCAAAAGGAGGCGCCTGTCGGTCGATCCGCGCATGACGCTGCTGGACTTGCTTCGCGAAAACCTGGGCCTTACCGGTACCAAAAAGGGCTGCGATCTGGGTCAATGCGGGGCTTGTACCGTGCACGTGGACGGCCGCCGGACGCTGTCGTGCCTGAGCTTCGCGGTGATGCAGCACGGCCGGAAAATCACGACCGTCGAAGGCCTCTCAAACGGTGACCAGCTGCATCCGTTACAGGAGGCATTTGTGAAACACGATGGTTTTCAATGCGGCTACTGCACGCCGGGCCAGCTCATGTCGGGCGTGGCCTGCATCCGCGAAGGACACGCCGGGTCGGCAGAATCGGTCCGGGAATATATGAGCGGAAACCTCTGTCGATGCGGGGCTTACCCGAATATCGTGGACGCGATCCTGGAAGTTAAAAAAGCAGGGACAAAGGTATGAGGCCATTTCAATACCTTCGACCCAAAACGGTTGCCGAGGCCGTTACTATGGCTGGTGACAATCCGGAAGCGCAGTACATTGCCGGCGGTACCAACCTGATCGACCTCATGAAGCGGGGCGTTACCTCGCCCGCCAAACTGATTGATATTAATCATCTCCCATTAAGAAAAATAGAACACCGCAACGACCGTGTCCGCATTGGCGCATTAGCCCTCAATAGCGACGTGGCGGAGCATAGGCTGATCCAAACGCGCCAGCCGCTTCTCGCCCAGGCATTGCTGGCGGGCGCATCGGGCCAGTTGCGTAACATGGCCACCGTGGGCGGGAACCTGCTCCAACGGACGCGATGCAGCTATTTTTACGACCTCGCATTACCCTGCAACAAGCGCAAGCCCGGCTCGGGCTGTGGCGCGGAAGAGGGCATTAACCGCACGCACGCCATATTTTTCGCGGGAAATGGTTTCGGGGGGATCGAAAAATCCTCCTGCCTGGCCGTTCACCCGAGCGATATGTGCGTGGCCCTCACCGCTTTGGAAACAACCGTGGTCGTGAACGGCCCGGATGGCGAGCGGCGGGTGATGATGAAAGATTTCCACCGGCTAACCACCCAGCAACCCGAGCTCGATACCAACCTGCGCCCGGGTGAGCTGATCACGGCCATCGAGGTGGAGGACAATGCATTTGCCCGGCACAGCCATTACCTGAAAGTGCGCGACCGCGCGTCTTACGCCTTTGCACTGGTGTCGGTGGCTGCTGCGTTGCAAATTGACGGCGGCAAGATCTGGGACGCGCGCATGGCACTCGGCGGTGTGGCGCACAAGCCGTGGCGCTACTGGGCCGTGGACCTGATGCTGAGAGGGCAGGCGCCCTCGGAGAAGCTTTTCAGGGAAGTTGCGGAGCATGAAATGAAGAGCGCCAAAGCCACGGAGCAAAATGCATTCAAAATCAGACTTACTTCCAATGCGATCGTTGCGGCGTTGAAACTCGCAGCGGGGATTTCCTAACCGGCTATGACCAGACAACCCATGGATGACCCTTCGGATAGTTCGCTGAGCCGCGTCGACGGCGCGGCAAAAGTGACCGGCACCGCAACCTATTCCGCCGAATATGCCATTCCAGGCCTGGCCCACGCCGTGCTCGTCACGAGTACCATTGCGAAAGGCAGCATTAAGGATATAGAATCGCGCGAGGCCGCGGCCGCCCCGGGCGTGCTCGCGGTGATCAGCCACGTCGATGCGGTCGAGGTACCCGGCTGGCCAGCCCGCAAGCAACCCGCCGAACGCGCCCCGACCGGCACGGCGTTGCGCGTTTTTTATGATCCGCTCATCTATTTCGACGGCCAGCCCGTAGCGATGGTCGTGGCGGGAACGCGCGAGCAGGCGGTACATGCGGCGTCGCTGGTGCGCGTGACGTATCAGCAGGAAAAACATCAAACGCATTTTGAGAAAAATACCCAAAAGGCCGTCGTTCCTCAAAATGTTCAGCGTTCCAAAAGTTCGCCTTTTCAAGACTATGACCGGGGTGATTCGGCTGGATTAAATCAGGCACACACCAAAATTGAAGCCGAATACACCATCCCCACCCAGCACCACCAGCCGCTCGAACCGCATGCGATTATCGCCGTTTGGGAGGCGGAGGACAAGCTTACGGTTTATGACAAAAACCAGGGCGTCAAATCGGTGCAGGGACAGCTCGCCCAGGCCTTTAAAATTCCAAGAGAAAATGTGCAGGTGGTGGCGAAATACATCGGCGGGGCATTTGGCTCTGGCATAAGGGTGTGGCCGCACACCATGGCGGCGGTGATGGCGGCACGGCACCTGAAACGCCCCGTGAAGCTGGTTCTGGGCCGGGAGCAGATGTTTACATCCGTTGGTTACCGGCCTTATACCGTCCAGAAAATCAGCATGGGGGCGGCGGCGGACGGCAGGCTGCTCGGCATTGTGCATGAGGGCACGGGGCAAACGTCCATGTACGAAGAGCATCTCGAACGGACCGTCCTTGCGAGCCGCGCCCTGTACGCCTGTCCACACGTGGCGACGCGCTACCGGCTGCTTCCGCTCGACGTGAGTACGCCTACGTGGATGCGCGGGCCGGGCGATGCCACAGGTATGTTCGCCCTGGAATCGGCTATGGATGAGCTGGCATTTGCATTGAAAATGGACCCGCTGGAATTGCGGTTGAAGAATTATGCTGAAACCGATCCGGAGCGGAATCTGCCGTGGTCGGCCAAGTCGCTGAAAGCGTGTTACGAGCTGGGTGCCGGGAAATTTCGCTGGCACGACCGCCGGATGGAACCGGCATCGGTACGACGGAACGGCAAGCTGGTCGGGGTTGGAATGGCTTCGAGCCTTTACGGCTATCACCGGCATCCGTCCAGGGCGCGGGCCGTGCTGCATGCCGACGGCTCAGTGACCGTTTCCAGCGCGACAATGGACATCGGGCCGGGTACCGGCACCGCCATGACGCGCATTGCGGCAAAAGTACTGGGGCTCGAAGCTAAAAAAGTTCGGTTTGAGCTAGGCCATTCCAACCTGCCCGACGCGCCCGGCCAGAACGGCTCGTCCACGATCCCGAGCGTGGGCTCGGCGGTGTATGTGACCTGCGAGGCCTTGAAGGCCAAGCTGCTTGCACTGGCCTCGGAAATGCCGGAGGGTAGATCAATGGGGCCGATGGTGGTCAGGGAAGGCCGGGTGTTTGGCTCTACGGGCGGTCAGACCGGAATTGCATTCTCGGAGATATTGAAGTACCACCGGCTGGACAGCCTGGAAGCAATGGAGGAATCGAAGTCGGGTGCGGAGCGGGACCAGTACTCGATGTATTCTTTCGGGTGCCATTTCGTAGAGGTGGAGGTGGACCCGCTCACCTGCGAGGTGCGCGTGACCCGCGTGGTTACGTGCGCGGACGTGGGCGCGATCATCAACCCGAAAACCGCACGCAGCCAATCCATTGGCGGCGTAGTGGGTGGGATCGGCATGGCATTGATGGAGCATTCGCAAATGGATCATCGCTTCGGGCGGTACGTTACGACCGACTTCGCCAGCTACCATATCCCCGTGCATGCCGATGTCCCGCCTATCGAGGTGTACTACATCGACAAGCCCGATCCGCACGCCAATCCCATCGGTTCCAAAGGCTTGGGCGAAATCGCCATCGTAGGCGTGGCAAGCGCCATTGCCAATGCGGTTTTCAATGCTACGGGAAAGCGGATCAGGACATTGCCCATCACACCTGATCAACTGGTATGAGCACCCGGCTGCTTGCTGAATCCGGGCGCATCAGCCCTTCACCCATTTCGCGATCAGGTTTGCCACAAAAAGCATTTGAACACTCCCTAATGCAACGAGCGCCATCGCAAACCGGGCATTCGCATCCTGCCAAGCCTTGTATTCGGCAAACGACATCGTGATATTCGCCTGCTCCGGCGCGTGCCCGGCCGAACTGACGATGTAAATCGCAAGCCCGATGGTGCCCAGCACATGCGCGGCGGTGAGTTGGCGAAGGCCGTTACGACGGCTGGTGAGCCGGTATAGCAGCGAGGTAACCAGCATGATCGTGATCAGAATACCGGCCAGTAGATGTATTTCAAAGACGAAGTAGGTGTCGTAAAGCTGCACATCCGCCACGAGCCCGCGCCTGATCCAGGCAATGAGTGCGACGATGGAACAGGTAAGCAGGAGTGGCAGCCAGGGCTTGCCGGTAATAAGGTTATTGCGCATGGAAATCGGTTTCTATGCCGCAAATTAAGACAGAAAGTGTTTCCGAAGCTCAATATTCGTGAAGGAGTGATGCCGCTAGCCGGTAACCTTTTTCCCGGTAGTGAGCAAATAGCGGTTCGGCCCGCTGATCACGCCGAGGGTGAGGTTGTACTTTTTGTTTTTGGACAAATATTGCCTGAGCATGCCCATCGACTCGCAGTAACTGCTATAATAGCGCGCGGTCCGAAGGAAGCAAAGGAATGAGTTTTTGCGCATCCGCATGGGCAATACGTGGGTTTCGTCGCTGGTGTGGATGATGAGGTAAATGCCATCGTCGGGTGAGCAGCGCAGCTCGGGAGCTTGTGCTCCTACAACAATAAAGTCCGTCGTGCGGACGATCACATCCGACGAGCCGCGTACATCGGCATGTTGCAAATCATCGAAAGGAAGGTTGGGAAACTGATACACGCGATTTTTCAGTGCATTTTCAAATATCGCATCCACCGTTCTTTTCACGGAAAGGTAGATGGGCGCCGACGGGAACTCGCGGTTTCTGGTCCAGCCGTAAGCATCTGCCTGGATTGTTTTGCGGAAAAACATCATTTCTCCCCACGTTTGAAAATAGCTTCCTGCGCAGTAAATGACCGCCACAGCCTGCACCACGAGCAGCCACCGACCAAGTACGCGCCGGAAGATCGGCAGACGTAGCAAAAGCAGGTAATTGAAAATCGCCCAGAACGTAAATATATGCTTGTATCTGCTGATCAAAATGTTATGCGCCCCAAACGCCGCACGCCCGAACGCGAGGGCGAAAAAGGTGATGAGCAGGAACAGTATGCAGCCCGCAAGCCACCATTCGCCCGGAGTGATCGTAGTTGGTGCACGCATTAGTTTTTTCCAAAACACGAATGCGCTGCCGCCCACGAACAAGAGACTGACCAGCCCCGCAACGGCAGCGCCCGCCAGCCGCGACGAAGCACTCTGGTCGATCATCACGTCGGTGATCATACCGGGCATGGCGACCATCATGAGCAGCATATCGCGCCACGACGATAGGTTTTGCGCCGTCGTCGGCCGGTAATCTGGGATTGTCAGCTCACTAAAATAATAGGTGGTGACGAGGCCGATCAGCAATATCCAGACCATTGCAGACAGCCCGTCGCGGCGGGCGAAGAGCATAAGCGCTACAACAGGCCCGACGAATATGCCCGATACATCCGAATAAATGGCAAGAATTCCAAAGCCGATGCCGCAAGCCAGGCCCACTTTGGTGTTCCGGCTCGCCATCCAGATGCTCGCAAAGCCCCAGATAAACACCGCAATCTGCTGCAAAGGGATAATGGACCAGTACAATGCTTCGTAATTGTAATTGGAAAAAAGCAGGTAGGGGACTGGCAGGAGCAATGCCAGGGAAAGATCCCGCTGCGCTTTGAACCACAGGAAAATCATCCTCAAAAAGACCAGATAGGAGCAGAGCCCGGCAAATGCCAGGATGCGGAAATCGACGGAACCGGTGGCCCAGTAGAGCAAACAAGCCGCCAGCCTCACCACCACGATCCGCCGCTCATCGTCTTGTTTCGAGAGAACGAGCCACAGTTCACTGAACGAGCCGGGCCCCTGGGCCACTATCGCGGTTGATTCCAGGATGGCATCGATATCATCCTGAAACGGGATATTAACTGCATTGACTCCCCACACGATGAAAAACAGCAGCGCAGGTGCCGCAAAGGCGACAACAAAAAGGACGTGCCGGAGTTCGAGTGAGCCGGAAACGGCATATTTTGCAGTCGCCGGGCGGTGCGTTTTAGCGCGGTGCAGGCGGACCGCCCACAGGGCAGTACTGCCCACGCCGACAGACAAAAGTGTGAAAACTGCTAAATTCATTGGTGGAGCGTTTTAATGCTGGCCACCAAACTATTGGCTTTGCTTGCCCCTCTTGCTGCTAAATGATCCTTGGGCTGATTGAAATTATCAGACGGCATTTGTTATGCTTGCCAAGTTGCAACACGTGCGATGCCGGTGTAGGGTAAACCATCCGCTTCATCGTCTTCTGCATGAATAGTAAGTCCATTTTCAATTCCAGTTTCCGGGACACAAACGAACCTCAAAACCTGATCACCATTTGAATATGAAAATCAAACATTTGACGCTCCTCGCCGCGATGGCTTGCGGTTATACCGCTTTGGCACAGAAAGGTAAACCACTTTTTCCCGATCAGCCCGGTATGGTTTCCTACACGTACCGCGCAAGTCTTTCCAAAGATGTAGCGGCTACGCTCGACACGATCAAAGCCCTGAAAGTGACCGACATGGAGTTTTCCAGCCTGTTTGGAAAGAAGGCCCCCGAAATCCGCAAGATGCTGGATGAGCGTGGGATGAAATGCTCGTCGTTCGGGGTGAGCTATGACGATGCGCTGAATAAGACGCAGGAAGTGGGAAATAATGCCAAAGCGCTGGGAGCGAGCTATGTGCGCGTGGCCTGGGTGCCGCACAAAGGCCCTTTTACCCTCGAAATGGCCCAGAAAACCGTTGCCGATTTCAATAAGATCGGTAAGCAGCTGAAAGACGAGTTCGGTCTGACGTTCTGCTACCATAACCACGGCTACGAGTTTGAAAAACATGGCGACGGCACGCTCATGGACTATATTATCCAAAATACCGATCCAAAATATGTCAGCTTCGAGCTCGATATGCTCTGGACGTATTTCCCCGGCCAGGACCCGGCGGCGTTGATCAGCAAATACCCCGATCGCTTCAAGCTGATGCACATGAAGGACCTCAAGAAAGGCATTACCGGCAATATGTCCGGCGGCACGCCCGTGGAGAACGACGTCGCCCTGGGCACCGGCCAGATCGACATTCCTTCGGTTCTGAAGGCAGCCAAAAAATCAGGCATTAAACATTATTACATCGAGGATGAAAGCCCGAGCTACGCGACCCAGGTGCCGCAATCGATCGCTTATCTTAAGAGTTTGAAATACTGAATGTAAGAGCTCTTTTTTGCAACGCGCGCTTGCTTTCCTCCGGAGGCAGCGCGCGTTTTCTTTTTCATCCAATGGTACAGCAAAAACCGTTAGTTTAGCCGAATGTGCAGATTGTCCATCTAAACCGGCAAATTGTATAAGCGTAACTGTCGCCGGGCGGCTACTTTTGTGGCGCTATTTAGAACGAGTCTACTTATCAATAAAAACCGGATGGCTGGTACCCACCCGGTTTGCTGCGCCAAAGCGCATTACTTATAAACGCTGAAACATTTAAAGCAAATGCAAATTAGTAAAATTCTGCATACAGGGCTCCTTTGTGCCTTATCGTTCGTCGCCTTTGCCCAGCAGGCGGATGTTACCCTCACAGGGCACGTCAGGTCGGAGGACGGCGAAACGCTCCCCGGAGCCTCCGTGAGCCTGAAAGGCACTTCCAACGGAACGTTTACCAATGCGGACGGCCAATACACCCTCGAACACGTCCGTCCCGGCTCTTATAAGTTGCTGGTTTCGTTTATGGGTTACGAAACGCAAACCAAGGACATTACGCTCAAAGCCGGCGAGCATTTCAAATACAATCCCAAACTGGTTTCTGAAACCCGCGAGCTGGAATCGGTTTCGGTGATCGGGCGGACGGAGACGAAGGAAATCAACCGCCAGGCTTATAATGTAACGGCGATCGACGCCAAAAAGCTGCAAAACTCGACGCTCGACCTTTCCCATGCACTCGACCGCGTGTCGGGGGTGCGTGTGCGGGAAAGCGGCGGCGTGGGATCGAACATGAACTTCTCGCTGAACGGCTTCACAGGCCGCCAGGTGAAATTCTTCCTGGACGGCGTGCCGATGGATAATTTCGGTTCGTCGTTTCAGCTCAATAACATTCCCATCAACCTCGCCGAGCGCGTTGAAGTGTACAAGGGCGTGGTGCCGATCTGGCTTGGCTCCGATGCGCTGGGCGGTGCCGTGAATATCGTGACGAACACGCGCCAGAACAGTTACCTCGATGCCTCTTATTCGTACGGCTCGTTCAACACGCACCGCACGACGATTAATGCAGGTTTTACAGCAAAAAACGGCTTTACCGCCCAACTGAACGCATTTCAGAACTATTCGGACAATAACTACTGGATCACCGTGGACGTGGCCGATGTGAACACCGGCGAGTATTTCCGCAACCAGCGCCTGCGCCGTTTTCACGACACCTACCACAACGAAACGGTGATCGCCAACGTGGGTGTGGTGGGCAAGAAGTTCGCCGACCGGCTGCTGGTGGGTGTTACGCTGGGTAAGAACAAGGCCGAGATCCAGACGGGAGCCCGGATGGTGAGCGTGTTTGGGCAGTGGCATCGCAAGGGTAACATTGTGATGCCGAGTTTGAAATACTCCAAAAAAGATCTGTTTGTCAAAGGATTGAGCGTGAATGTATCAGCCAATTACAACCTGGGGCAGGAGCAGAATGTGGATACCGTTTACCGCCGCTACAACTGGTTTCAGCAGTTTAAACAATATGAAGGGAAAGGCAGCGAGCGCGAGCGGTCACTGTACAAATTCCGGAACAACAATGGCCTGGCTACGGCCAATGTGACCTACCAGATCGATCCCCGGCATTCGATTACGATCAACAATGTGCTCAATACATTTAACCGCAAGGGTGAGGACGAGCTTTTTCCCGAATCGGCGAGGTACGAGCAGCCGCGCGTCAACCGTAAGAATGTACTCGGCGTGGGCTATAAGTTTGATTATTCCGAACGCTGGAACACGTCTTTGTTCGTCAAGCATTTCTCCCAAAACAACAAGTTCTCCGTTTCTTACAACCCGACCGGAAACTGGGGCGACGAGGCATTCATGGTTCAGAAAAACAGTTTCGAAAAGCTGGGCTACGGCGTCGCATCCACCTATTTTCTTTTCAAAAATTTCCAGTTAAAAGGCTCATTTGAAAAAAGTTACCGCCTGCCCGAAACCGACGAGCTCTTCGGCGATCTGCTCAACCTCGAAGGCAATATCGAACTCGATCCTGAAACAAGCTATAATTACAACCTGGGTTTCAGCTACAATGGCGCCATTAACCGCGCGCACCGGTTCAGCGTGGATGCGAATGTGCTCTACCGCGACGCCCAGGGCTTCATCCGCCCGCGCCTGAATGCCAACCAAACCAAGCAGGTAATGGACAACCTGGCCGACGTGACCAACTTCGGCATCGATGGAGAAGTGCGCTACTCGTTCCGCCAGCTGCTCACCGCCGGCGTGAACCTTACTTACCAGAACCTGCGCAACAACACTCGTTTCGAGGAAGGCTACACGACCGAAAGCCCGCTCTACCGCGACCGTATCCCCAACATGCCGTTCCTCTTCGGCAATGCGGATGCAGCGGTTTTCTTCAAGGATTTGGGTAAAAAAGGGAACACGCTCACGCTCGGTTACAACCTGCTTTACGTGCACGCTTATTACCTCTACTGGCCAAGCCTCGGCAGCGACAAGCTCGATATTCCCGAGCAGCTCAGCCACGATGTGAATGTGGTGTACGCCATGGCCGATGGTAAATACAATGTCTCGCTGGAATGCAAAAACCTCCTCGACGCGAAGCTATTTGACAATTTCAGTTTGCAGAAGCCTAGTCGCGGTTTCTACGTCAAATTACGCTATTTTATCAGTAAATAACAGTTCATAATTAATAATTCAATAAAAGTAAGCAAATGAAAAAGTCATATTTGAAATGGTTTTTCGTGGTAGGTATGGGCGCGTTCCTTGGAGCGTGCAGTGACGACGATAACAATACAACCCCCACGCCGGAGCCCGGCAATGGAACACAGTCGCGCTACGTGGTGGCATCCGCGCCGATCGGCTCGCAGGGGGTGGCCGATTACCTCCTCACCACCAGCGACCTCAGCCAGGGAACGATCAGCACGGTAGGGCAGGGCATCGAGCAGGATGGCTCATACCGCTATTACCTGACCCATAAAGGCAAGTTTTTCAGTCTGTTGTACGGCCAGGGCAACCCCGGCGCGGTTACCACTTATGCATTGGATGAAAAAGGCGCATTGGTGAAAACATCGGATTTTCAGAGTGAAACCGTTCAGGTATTCGCGCCTGCCGGCGATGACATCCTGACGATCAAAGTGCCGAGAAGCGGTAATGAAAGCGCTTCGTGGTTCCGGATCAATGCGGATCAGTCCAAAATCGTGGGTGAAGGACAAACGAATATCGTAAAACTCGCGGGCAACGGCGAGCGTGCGCATTTTACGTGGGCAACGCAGGTAGGCGACAAAGTTTTCGCTCCCTACATGTGCATCAAAGGAGCCGCTCCCGACGTATTCGGCACGGCATATCCCGACAGCAGCTGGATCGCGGTGTTCAATTACCCGGCTATGACGCTTGAAAAAGTCATCAAAGACAACCGCACCAGTTACATTGGTGCCTATTTCAACAACGGCCTGGCAGTGGACGAAAACGGCGACGTGTACGGCTTCTCGCCCGCAGCGGCTACCAACAGCGGTACGCTCACTTCCACCAAGCCATCGGCATTCGTTCGCATCAAAAAAGGAACGACCGAGTTTGACCAAAGCTATTTCTTCAACGTGCAGGAAAAATCGGGCGGGTACAAAATCGCCAACCAGACCTACCTCGGCAGCGGCAAGTTCCTGCTTTATATGTACGGCGACCAGGGCAAAGCATCCGGCGCGAAGAAACTCGCTATCGCAGATGCCTACAACCAGACATTTACATGGGTGACAGGCGTGCCCGACGTGATCGCGTCGTCATCCGCATCGTATAACAACAACACGATCAGCGACGATAAGAAGAGCGTTTTCGTGGGGATCAACACCGAGGCCGGCAGCTGGGTGTACACGGTGGATATTGCCACTGCTACGGCCAAGCAAGGTCTGAAAGTGGAAGGCGGAGCTATTACCGCCATTGTTAAAGTCAAATAGTTTGGGTTTTACAAGTGCTACAAACCCCGCCGCTCCTCATGGACGGCGGGGATTTGTGTTTAAAAAGCCGATATTTGCCGGCGGAGCCAGAAAGCAGTGAGCGATATGGAATATACAGGTAACAGGGCAAACGAAAGACCGCACGAGCCGCAGCGCAGCGAGTTCCCGCTGCACGACCTGGGCGATGATTTTTTTGCCATAACCACCATCGAAGACGGCGACGAGCACTTTTTCAACGGTGTGCACCGCCATGATTTTTACGAAGTCCTCTGGTTTACCGACGTAGAGCCCGGCCAGGCACATTACATTGATTTCAACCAATATCCCATTGCACGCAACGACCTATTCCTGTTGCTGCCCGACCAGGTCCACAGCATGGACCAGCGCGAAAAACGGGGCTTTGTGATGGCTATTTCAAAAGACTTCTTCGAAAGGTTTATCGGAAGCGACATTTTCAAACTATTCAGATACTCGGCCAACTTCACCGTCACCATCCCCGACAGCCGGCTGCCGGTGATGAACGCATTAATGACCCTCATCCGCACCGAATACGAGGACGGCAAACGCCCGGCCATCCTGGAATCCTACCTTCGGAGCTGGTTCCTGCATTGTTTCGATCTCCAAAAAGAAGCCGGCGACGCCGCCCCGCGTGACGCGCGCCTGCAAATGTTGCTCGAATCCATCGAGCTCAATTACCGGCGACAGCGCAAGGCGGATTTTTACGCCAACGAACTATCCCTCAGCGCAAAACGCCTCAACGAACTCACCCGCGGCTCGTTCGGTAAAACCATCAGCCAGATCATCAACGATCGCCTGGTGCTCGAAGCCAAGCGCGAAATCGGCTACCTACGCAAGCCCATCAAAGAAATCAGCTACGAGCTCGGCTTTTCGGAGCCATCGTATTTCACAAGGTTTTTCGGGAAGCAAACCGGCCTCGCGCCGGAGGATTTCAGGAAGAAGATCGCGGCGCTTTATGAGGGGTGATGTGTATAGAAAATGCCGCTTTTCTATATATGTTTTTTGGATATGTATAGAAAACGGCACTTTTCTATACATGTTTTTGCGATATGTATAGAAAATGCCGATTTTCTATACATATCATCAAGTCTGTGGAAAGCTGTTAACGTTACCCAGGTGGTCGTACAAATCCAGGTTAATATAATCCCTCCCGAATTTCTGCTTGTGAAGTATCCCGATTCGCGCCAGCTGATCAAGATAACGTGCTGCCGTAATCCTGGATATCTCCAAATCGGCCATTATAAAATCAATTTTCGTGTAAGGGTGCTTGAAAATGTTGTTCAGTAAATCCTGGCTGTAAATATTCGGAAGCTCGCTGCGCACCTTTTGTTTGTGCTTCAACATTAATGCCTTGATGCCTTGAATTTGCTGAATGGTCTGTAAAGAAGTTTTCTCAACTCCATCGAGCATATAAAGCACCCATTCTTCCCACGCATTGTCTGTGCGCACCTTTTGTAGCAACCGGTAGTAATCTGCCTTGTATTGATTGATGTACCGACTTAAATACAATACAGGAATATTTAGCAAGCCCTCTTTTACGAGATAAAGAATATTCAAAATCCGTCGCGCCGAATGTGTCAAATTGGTATAGCTCGTCTTGTGTAGTTATGATGTTTTCGATCGCGGAACTATCCTTCGCCTCCTGTAATGACAGCGTGTTGATGAGTATTGTCTCATTCGGAATGCCCGCAACTGATCCTTTAAGCTCCGCGAGTGCACTACGGGCCGCAGTAACTTTTTTTAAAACCGCCCTGGTTTCCAGTTCGATTTCTAATGGAAGCGGCGAAACTTTGTAAGGCATACAAGGTAGAAAAGCTTAATTACCAGAGACGTGTCATCACAAATATATCAGAATATCAATATTCACCCCACCCGCAACCCAAAATCAATCCGCTCGCTTACAACGATTAATTTGTAGGTCCATTGATGCGCATCGGCATGTTGATGAATGAACAATTCGAGGGTGTTCACAAGGTTGCTGGCGGGATATATTTATTATAATTTATATCATTAAATTGTAAACACCTTCCGCTTTTCCGAAATATTCCCTGCATGTCTTACACTTTTACCTGCATTTCCCGTGAACCATCCATACAGCAGCTACACCGAACAGACCCTGATGACGCTGATTTGCGAGCAGGATGAGGAGTTGGCTTTCAGGGAGTTGTACCGCAGGCATGTGCGGCTGCTCGTGCATACCGCTATCCGCAAAACGGGCAGGAAAGCCATCGCGGAGGACCTTGTGCAGGAAACTTTTGTGAAGTTCTGGCTCGGGCGGCACAAGTTTGATATCCAGAAAAATATCCAGGCCTACCTCAATGGCACGCTTCGCCATTGCATTATCAATTACTACCACCAGGAGCAGCGCAAACAGATCTCGACGCTCGAAGAAGATGATTTCGTGCCCGATAATGTTACCGCCGAAGACCTCGATTTCAATACCCTCAACGAGTTTTACGAACAGTCGCTGCTCAAACTGCCCGAGAAATGCCGGGAGGTTTTCTCGCTCAGCCGCAAAGGTTACAGCCTCAAAGAAATCGCCGGTCAGATGGAAATTTCGGAGAAAACGGTGGAAGCCCACATCAGTAAAGCGCTCAAAATCCTCCGCGTGGAAATGAAAGATTACATCGCGCTGGCCGTCCTTATGCTGCCCGTCATTTGACACATCCAATTTTTTGAAAAAAAATTCCTATTGGAGTAAGGGATACGCCCGCTTTTCCGGGACTGTACTGTTAGTTGATTAATAAGTGTAAAAATTACACCTAATGGAAAAGCCCCCGTTACCTCCTGAAATCTTTAGAAAGTACCTGGCCAACAAATGCACAGACGAAGAACGCCGTTTGGTAAACAAATGGTACCAGCAGCTGGACCAGCCCGCCGATGAGGCATTCACGGATGCCGACGAGGCCAGGCTGTTCAATCGCATCAAATCGTACCTCTCGGAGCTGCGCCGGAACGATGAGCCGGCGGAGCCGGTGTCCAGTTTGTGGCATTATGTGGGCCGCGTGGCCGCGGTATTCGTGCTTGGGCTGGGTATTCTTTATTTTTTATATCAAAAACCTGAAAGGATAGTGGAGCAACGTCGGGGCGCCACTGTGGGCTGGGTTACTTTCACGAATACCAAAGCCAGGATTGTGCCTTATGTATTGCCGGACAGCTCGGTAATATGGCTCCACCCGCGGGCCGAGGTGCGGTGGGCAGAGCCTTTCGCCGCCCGCAACGTGCATTTCTCCGGCGAAGGTTTCTTTGACGTGAAGCGCGATCCCGAGCGTCCGTTCGTCATCCATTCGGGCGATTTGCAGACGCGCGTGCTCGGTACAAGCTTCAACGTGCGGGCCATTCCGGGCGAGGCAACGGTGAAAGTGTCGGTAGCGACGGGCAGGGTAGAAGTGAGCGACGCCGCCAAGCGCACGAGCGTAGTGCTCAAACCCGAGCAAGAAGCGGTTTTTGAGCCCAAAAGCAAACATCTGGCCGTTCAGGCGGTGCAGGAAAAGGAATCCGACAAGGAAATATGGCAAGCGGCATCGCTGGTGTTCAACGAAACGCCGATGACGGAGGTGGCGGAGCGCTTAATGCAGACTTTCCAGGTGAAAATCAGCTTTGCAAACGACGGCCTGGCCGACTGCCGCCTTAAAGTAGACTTCACCAACCAACGCCTCCCCGAAATCCTCGACATGATTGATACCCTCTTAGGAAGCACCTACCGCATCGACGGCGACAGCATTACGCTGAAAGGGCAAGGGTGCCGATAACAAGACCCCATAACGGGTCAAGTAATGACAACACCTGATAACACCTGGCCCTAAAAACGTCAATACATTACAGACAACCCAAATTAATCCCCTAATCACCATCATGAAAACATAACCCGTCCCCACCAGCAACTTTTAGCCATAAAAAATCAGGAGTGGTTGCGACACCCCTGATCGAGACCGGCTAAAATATCCCGGAACGTGCGGTTCACAGGCTCGCCCGAAGGCAGGCTTGGCAGGATAACTATTGTCTGAATTTCAACCCAGTCAAATGTAAAATTATGAAAAAACCTTTTCATCCATGGCATAGATTGCTACTCCATATCATGCGCCTGACTTTTTACCAGTTACTGTTGATCAGCCTGTGCTCGGTGGTGGCGGTGGCGAGCCATTCGCCGGCCCAGGAGCTGCTGAACCGCGACGTGACGCTGGACCTCAAAAACGTAACGCTGAATGAAGCCCTCACCCGTCTTGAACAAGGCGCAAAGGTGAAATTCGCGTACAGCAGCGGTTTGGTGAACCTGCAAAAGACCGTCAGCGTGGAAGCGCGGCAGGAAAAGCTCTTCGCCGTACTCGACCGCCTGCTGCTGCCGCTGGACATCAACTACCGCGTGCGCAACAACCAGATATTGCTCTCCCGCGCGCCGAAGAAAACCAGTGAATTGCCTGCTGCCCATGCGACCGAAATGCTCGCTGCCGCCGACCGGACCGTGAAGGGCACCGTAACCTCGCCCGAAACCAACGAACCGCTGCCAGGCGTGAGCATTATCCTGAAAGGCACCCAGCGCGGCACCACCACCGACGCCGCCGGCAAGTTCCAGCTCGATGTGCCGGACGAGAACGCGACGCTCATCTTTTCGTTCGTCGGCTATCTCTCGCAGGAAGTGGTCGTCGGAAACCGCACCGATATCAGCATTGCTTTGCAGCTGGATACCAAGGCATTGGACGAAATTGTGGTGGTGGGCTACGGCACGCAGAAAAAATCGACGCTTACGGGCTCCATTGCGGCCGTGAAAGGCAGTGAAATTGCCGAAAACCCGGTCCCGAACATTTCCAACTCCATTGCCGGACGCGTGGCCGGCGTAAGTATGCGCCCGAATGGCGGCCAGCCGGGCAATGATTCGCCCGAAATCCATATCCGGGGCATTGGTACCACGGGCAATAACAAGCCGCTGGTGGTCGTGGACGGCGTAATCCGCGACAATATCAACCAGATCGACCCCAGCTCCATTGAAACCGTGACGGTGCTGAAAGATGCGGCGGCCGTTGCACCCTACGGACTGGGCGGCGCGAACGGCGTATTGCTTATCACGACGAAGAAAGGGGCCAGCGGCGCACCAACGTTAACTTTCGGCGCATATTATGGTTCTCAAACGCCCACTTATTATCCAAAACTGCTGAGCGCCCAGGACTACATGCGGCTGAAAAACGAAGCCTACCGCAATGAAAATCCAACGGGAACGCAACTGCCTTTCGCGACCGATCTGGTGGAAAACTACGTGAACCTGAACCGCGAAGACCCGGACAAATATCCGATCAGCAACACGAAAGACCTCGTGAATATGAATGCCCCAATGCAGAACTACACATTGCAGCTCAGCGGCGGGTCGGAGCGGATCAAATACCAGACGGGTTTCGGGTTTCTGAAACAGAACGGGATGTTCGATCCGGTGAAATACATGCGTTACAGCTACAACATGAACCTCACTGCCGAAGCGACCAAAACCACGACGGTTTCGCTGTCACTGATCGGCTCCGTGGAGCGGGTATCGTCGGTGGATACAGCGGTGTCGGCCGGAAATCTGTTCCGTAACGGGTTCAAATACATTCCGATACGTGCATTGTATTACAGCAACGGTTTATGGGGCGAATTTGCAGGCAACTCGCCGGTAGGGGTTTTGAATGCAGGTTATACCAAAAATTCCAACAATACTTTGCTCACGACCATCGGCATCGAGCAGAAGCTGCCGTTTATCAAAGGGCTCAGCATCAAAGGCACATTCAGCTACGACCCGAGCCAGCGCACGAAGAAGGGTTATCACAAACCGTTTTATTACTACACCCAGGACCTGACCACGACGCCCTACACCTACAAACGCGAGATTTCGACCGCGGAGGGCGGTGCAGCGGCATTTTCCTGGCTGGCGCAGCAGTTTATCAAAACCCAGACATTTACTTACCAGGGTTATCTCAATTACCACAACACTTTCGGCAAGCACGATTTCACGGGGCTCATCGTGGCCGAGGCGCGGAACAACACCTATGAGCTGTTTTCGGCCCGGCGCAACAACTTCGCCGTGGACGTGGACGAGCTGAATATGGGTAGTTCCAACAAAAACGATTTCGACAATGGCGGCACGTCGTCCACGGGCAGTCAGATCGGCTACGTGTACCGCGTGGGCTATGCATATGCCGGCAAATATCTGCTCGAAGCCTCGGGACGGTACGACGGCCATTATTATTTCGCGCCCGGCAAGCGCTGGGGGTATTTCCCGGCATTCTCGGCGGGCTGGGTGATTTCGGAAGAGAATTTTCTCAAAAACGGCTTCAACTGGGTGGATAACCTGAAACTGCGGGGCTCGTGGGGGAAATCGGGTAACCTGGCGGGAACGGCATTCCAGTACCTGACGGGCTACAACCTCAATGGCAATGCGTACGCATTCGGCCCGGGATCGATGGTGCAGGGCGCCGTGGTGCCCAACGAAGCGAACAAGAACATTACCTGGGAGATTTCTACCAAAACCGATATCGGTCTGGAAGCATCACTCTGGCGCGGTTTGCTGACGATCGAAGCCGATTACTTCCATGAAAAACGCACCGGAATGCTGCTGCCGCCGGCTGTGAGCGTGCCGGTAGAGTATGGTCTTGCATTGGCCGACGAGAATGGCGGGATCATGGAAAACAATGGCGTCGAGCTCAGCCTCGGCACGCAGTACCGCTTTCAGAATGACCTTCGACTGGGTATTAACGGCAATGTGAGTTATGCCAAAAACAAGATGATCAAGGTGTTTGAAACGGCTGCAACCCGCAATAATCCCAACCGCAGCCGCACAGGCCGGGCATTGGGCACGCAATTCGGCTACAAAACCGACGGCCTGTTCACGACCGACGACGACAAGAACGACGACGGACTGATTAACTCCGCCGACGGCTACAACGTAACGCAGTTTGGTGCATTACGCCCGGGCGACATTCGCTATGTGGATGTGAGCGGCCCGCAGGGTGTGCCCGATGGCAAAATTGATTCGAATGACGAGGTGATGATCGGAAAACCGGTGTACCCGCTGTTAACCTATGGTTTGAACGCCACCGCCGATTGGAAAGGCTTCGACCTGAACCTGTTCTTCCAGGGCTCGTCGCTGGCCAGCCTCGACATCCGCCAGTTCCAGACCATTCCGTTCAATAACAACAACAGCAATTCGAGCTACGAATATTACGACAACCGCTGGACACCCGAAACGCAGGATGCGCGCTACCCGCGTGCCACCCAGGCGCCCTATGCGAACAACACCCAGCTGTCGGATTTCTGGATGACGAGCACTGCGCATTTGCGCCTCAAAAACGCCATCGTCGGCTACACATTGCCCAAAAGCATTACCCAGGCCATTCGCATCCAGAATGTACGTGTGTATGCCTCCGGCCAGAACCTGCTGACATTCAGCAAGCTGAAATTCATGGACCCGGAAGTGGGCTACACCGATCGCGAAACCGCCTATCCGAACCAGCGGGTTTACGTATTTGGGCTTAATGTGACATTCTGATCTCGAAAAACTTTGAAACAATGAAAAGAATTAAACATACCATTTCCCTCGCAGTGCTGGCCCTGGGCCTTTTTACGACCGGCTGTAATGAGGATTTTCTCGAAAACGACATCAAAAGCCGACTGACAGATGATATGCAATGGTCGTCGGAAGGCAATGCGGACCTGTTTTTGAACGACATTTACGCAGTGCTTTCCAACAAATGGAACTCGCCCGATAACCTCGACAACTTCACGGACGACAACGACGCGGGCTTCTACTGGAAATCCTACTCGTGGCGCCAGGGCATCGTGGACCCGGCCGTGAACAACGGTACGCCCATGGACCATGCCAATGGCAATGCGACCGATTACGCGTCGTGGGCGGCCGGTTTCCTCAAAATCCGCAAATGCAACCTGTTTATCCAGAAGGTCACCGAAAACGCGGCGAACTTCTCGGAGGCTTATCGCAAAAAGCGTATCGACGAGGTCCGGTTCATGCGGGCCTACTATTACAGCGAGCTGTTTATGCACCTGGGCGGCCTGCCGATCATCACCGAGGTGCTCGACCGCAATACCATGAGCGAGGAGGAGCTCTACCGCCCGCGGGCTACATTCGAGGAGACATTTAACTTCATAATCAAAGAGTTAGGTGAAATTGTGGCCAACAAAGCATTGCCGGTTAAATACAATAATGGCGATGCCGACGCCGGGCGTGCTACCCTCGGCGCTGCGCTGGCGCTCAAAGGCTGGCTCGAACTGTACGCGGCCAGCCCGGCCTTCAATGCAGCAACACCCGCCGCCGGCACGGATCCGAACAAGCTCGTCGGCTTTGGCAACTTCGACCCAAAACGCTGGGCTACCGCCGCTGCGACCAACAAGCAGTTTATGGACACGTTTGGCGGTACTTATGCCTTGTTTCCGGACATCAATGCATTCTGGTGGGAGAAAAACGAGTACAACTCGGAGGTGATCTGGGACCGGCAGGTGGTTGCGGTGATCATGGGCTCGAACTACGAGCAATATGGCGGCCCGGTGTGGATTGACGGCGTGTACTACACCTGGGGCAACTACTGTCCCACGCAGGAGCTCGTCGACCAGTTTGCAATGGCCAACGGCAAGCCCATTTCCGATCCCGCATCCGGTTATGACCCGCAAAATCCCTACGTAAACCGTGAAAAGCGTTTCTACGACTTCATCGTGTACGACGGCGCGCCCTACAAGCAGGATTGGATGGCCAAAACCGATACCATTTACACGCGGATCGACAAAGTACGGCCATCGAAAAATCAGATCGATTTCGGTACGGACGACGTGGGAAATACGGGTTATTATTTCAAAAAGAAAATCAACCCATTAAAGCCGCGCGGGGGCGCTGCCAGCGGGCAAAACTATGTATACTACCGTTACGCCGAAGTGCTGCTCAACTACGCCGAAGCCCAAAACGAGGCTGCCGGGCCCGATGCGTCGGTGTATTCGGCGGTGAACGCGATCCGCAAGCGCTCCAATCTGCCTG
This sequence comes from Dyadobacter fermentans DSM 18053, assembly GCF_000023125.1. Classification (NCBI taxonomy): domain Bacteria; kingdom Pseudomonadati; phylum Bacteroidota; class Cytophagia; order Cytophagales; family Spirosomataceae; genus Dyadobacter; species Dyadobacter fermentans. The sequence goes on along the minus strand of NC_013037.1, from coordinate 1,673,441 downwards.
AACTTCCCGCCGGCCTCACGAAGGAAACCATGCGCCAGGCCATCCGCCGCGAGCGCCGCGTGGAGCTATGCTTCGAGGCCAAGCGGTTTTACGACATTGTCCGCTGGGTAATTGCTGAAGACGTGATGAACAAGGATTTCCACGGCATGAAAATCACGAACACTTCGCCGAACGATAATAAGGGCAAATGGGTGTACGAGGTCGTGGGACTGAACCATCCGCATGTTTTTACGAAGAAAATGTATATGAACCCGGTGCCGCAACCGGTTGTGGATCAGAATAAAAAGATCATTCAGAATCCAGGTTATTAAACCAATGCTTTATCCCCGGAGCGCCTCTCGCTCCGGGGTTTTTTGTATTCGCACGGTTTTTGTAAAATACCGTTTAATCGGTCCTTGGGGCAAAATTCATTAGAGAACGGCGTTTAAAGGCCTTTTAGTGGAGTCCGGGTTTCCGGACATGATTTCATTGTAGTTTGAGTAAAGAGAGGGGCGGCATGTTCCTCTTTTTCTTTTTGTAAAAAACAGGGCGCGCCCGTAACCGAACATCGGCCCGGACGCGCCTGTTGCACGCGCCTGTTGCACGCGCTTGTTGCACACGCCAGCTACACTAGTATTTTCGCTGTTTCCGGTATTGCACCACCTGCTTGGCCATTTTCCCGAATTGTCGCTCAGCACGCTTCTTTTCAATCGAGTCGCCCTGATAATGCGCTTGTTCCCGACTGATTTTGAGGTAACTGTCGTAAACCTCGCGTGGAAGCTCGCCGCTTTGTACGGCGGCCGTTATCGCGCAGCCGGGCTCATGGAGATGCGTGCAATCGTGAAACCGGCAATCAGCCGCCAATGCTGCCAGCAGAGGATGGTAATGCATGCCCTGATCATCGGCATCGAGCGTCACGCCAAATTCCCTCATGCCCGGCGAATCGATCAGCATCGCGCCCGACGGCAGCATGACCAGGTTCCGCGACACCGTCGTGTGCCTTCCCTTGTGATTAAAATCGCTCACCGAGCCCTCTTCCTGCAACCGGTACCCGAGCAATGCATTCACCAGCGTGCTTTTACCCACACCCGATGAACCGATGAGCACATACGTTTGCCCGGGCAGCAGCTGTTCGTTCGCCCACTGCTGCAAGCCCTCGCGGCCCGTAGCACTTAGCAGGAGTACCGGACATTCGTAGCCCAATGCGGTCACTTGTTGCCGGTAATATTCGGGATCGGCCACGAGATCCTGTTTGTTCAGCAGCACCACCGGCCGGATGTTGCATTGCATAATCTGCACAATGTAGCGCTGCAAGCGCATCGGATTAAAGTCGCGGTCGAGCCCCTGCACGATGAACGCGGTGTCGATATTGGTCGCAATCACCTGCTTTTCGGTCGTGCGGCCGGGCATTTTGCGGCTCAGCTCATTCGCCCGCGGCAGCACGGAGATGATAATACCTTCATTATCATAGTTTTTGAATGCGACCCAGTCGCCGACTTTGGGTAGTTCCCAATGATTAGCGCCGTTCATCAGGGCACCCGAAAGCAATGCGTCAACCTGCCCGGATGCCGAAACGAGCCTATGCCGGAATCCCTCGATGGCAGTAACGCGCCCCGGTTCGAGGCCTTGTGACTGGAAAGTATGGAAATGTTGTTCAAAATGGGGGTTCCACCCGTATGAAGTTAAAGATGTCATGATTGTAAAGTCTGAGCTATGGGCAGCACATCGCCTGTCCGCGCGCATAGCGTGGGAAAAAATAGATCAAAGCAGTAGCTGGTCGCGGGTCCCGGAGAGATAGTAGTTCGGAAGACCGGCGTCAGGCTGCAATGTCAGCAGAGGGGCGATATGTAGTTTCAGATCTTGACATACTGGGGGCAAAGGTAAATAATTAATGCAAGAGATCCTGCAATGCACCATCTCGCAGGAACACCGGTAGCGAACCGGGGCAAAAATGTACCGTATTTCACGCCGCATCGATCGTTTTCTCTGTTTAATTTGCGCGGCGGGTTTCACTTACCGCCCGCCGCGCGAATTATGTGGAATCAAACCAGGGTTTCCCGCACGCTGGGAATCGAATATCCGATATTGCAAGGCCCATTCGGAGGGAATTTATCGTCTGTTAAACTCGTCTCGACTGTCTCGAATTTGGGCGGAATGGGCGGATACGGCGCTTACATGCTCACGCCCAATGAGATCGTGGCATTGGATAAGGAGCTGAAAGAGGCCACTGCAAAACCCTATAACATCAACCTCTGGGTGTCCGACAGCGATCAAACCTCCGGCGAAGTTTCCGAAGAGGCTTATGAGAAAGCTGCTGCGCTGGTGAAGCCGTTTTTCGACGAGCTCGGCGCGCCGCTGCCTGCCAAGCCGAAAGCCTACCCGTCGCGTTTCGAAAATCAGGTGGAAGCATTGCTCGCGACGCGGCCGCCGGTTTTCAGCTTTATTTTTGGTGTGCCTTCACAAACCATTCTGGACGATTTTCGCAAAAAAGGCATTAAACTTATCGGCAATGCAACCACCCTCGACGAGGCCATCGCGCTTGAAAATGCGGGCGTGGATGTCATCATCGCCTCCGGTTTCGAAGCCGGCGGGCATAGGCCCTCGTTCCTCGAATCGGCCGAAGCTTCGCTCACAGGCACATTTGTACTCGTGCAGCAAATCCGCGAAAAGGTGAAAACGCCCGTCGTGGCCGCCGGAGGCATTGCCGATGCCCGCGGAATGGCCGCCGCATTGACCCTCGGAGCGGAAGGAGTGCAGATCGGTACCGCGTTCCTTGCCACCGAAGAGTCGGGCGCCAGCGAATACCACCGCAACCTGCTGCATTCCGACGCGGCCCGGTACACGACATTGACGAAAGTATCGACAGGGCGCCTGGGCCGCGGTATCCGAAGCCGCTTCACCGAAACGTTGGCCGGTCGCAACGACGAACTCCTGCCATTTCCATTACAAAACCAGTTTATCGTACCGCTCCGCAAAGCCGCGACCGAAAAGCAGCAATATGACCTGATCATGTTCTGGGGAGGACAAATCGCGCCCAACTTGAAGCACACAAGCGCAAAAAAGCTTTTTGAAACAATCGTAGAGGAAGTGCCAGTCTTTTTGAGATAAACAAAATTCCGGCCGGTTAGCGACGCGCAACCGGCCGGAAGCATATATTGTTCCGCTGAATCCATCAGGTTGTTCCGATCGCCTGTCAATAGGTTTCCAGAATAGGAAGGATCATGGTTATTGATGTACCGTTCTCACGGCAGCACTCTTGCTGGAAGAAGACTTTTGAGATTTCAGAAATTCACTGAATGCCTTCTGTTCTTTGTCGGACAGCTTTTTGTCCAGAAAAACAAAGTCCTTTTCGTCCATTTTTTTGAAATCAATCATAAGCTTGTTTGTCTATATTTATCTCAAATAATGCCTGATCAGTGTCAATGCTTCGCGGGTATCGATAAACATGCGGTTCTCACACACGCCCCAACTGCCTCGCCGGTGACCGTGTGTTGAACGGAACCGGTTAAATGTTGTGTGTTCCAGGCGATGTGCCGAGGCAGGTTTGAATGCATTACCGAATGTAGGAATCCGGTAAGGGGGCACAGAATGCAATGATCAAACAGCGCCAACCCATGATCAAACGGCGCCCAAAGCTCCCCGGCGCACTCACAATTTCCGAAGTGGATGTTAACAATTGTTAAGGGGCGGGAGGGGGCGCCTTTGTGGGGGCTATTCGGGGAATTCCATTTCGGTTTCCGAGAAGTGGCAGAGGCCGTCGAGCAGTTCGCTGAGCTTGGAGCCGGTTTCCGATAGAGAGTATTCCACGCGGCTTGGGACTTCGCGGAAATTGTCGTTGCGGATGATCAGCTTGTGCTGTTCGAGCAGCCGCAGGCGGTCCGCTAAAATGTTGTCGCTAATGTGTTTAAGGTCTTCTTTAAGCGTCGAAAATCGGTTATTGCCTTCTTCAATGCTGAACATTACTTCCGTGAGCCACCGTTTGCTAAGCAGATTGATCAGTTCGTTCAATGTACATTTTTCTTCCAGGAACGTCTGGTTGTAGTAATTCGTCGAGGTAAGTTTTCTCATAGGTCCGGCTCATTTTTATAGGAGCTACTCACAATTTACGCAGATAATGATCGCGTGTCAAGATCGTTCAAGCCGGCGACGCAGCTCGTTTAAGAAAACATTCTGTATTATTTTGATAAAAAAGATGAAAATAATGGGGTATATAATCTAAAACTGAGTCTCATCTAGAAAAGTGACAGCCACCAAAAGATGAGACCACGCATTACTCCCGATGAAGCTCAGAAACTTTGGAACGACTACCAGTCGGGTGATATGTACGCGCTGGCGAACATCATGCAGGGCTACTACGCCGACCTGTTCCATTGGGGATTGCGGCTGCACGGCGAGCGCGAGTTTGTGAAGGACTGCATTCAGGACATGTTTGTGAACCTGTGGCGGATGCAGCAGTCGTCGGGCGCGGAAGTGAAAGGGCCCGCGGGAGTGGTCACCAATGTCCGTTCTTATCTGCTGGTTTCGCTCAAAACGCGGATTCTGCGGGAGTTATCAAAAAAGCATGTGACGCACCAATCCATGCTTTCGGATGAATACTCGTTTTCCGTGGAGTTTTCGTCCGATCTCCGGCTGATTGACGAGGAGCATGAAATTTACCAGGTGAGAAAGCTGGAAGGAATACTGAATAGTCTCTCCGGCCGGCAGAAGGAGCTGATTTACCTCCGGTTTTACCAAAGCCTGAGCTTCGAACAGATCGCCGAGGTGATGAACCTGAGCAGGCAGTCGGTTTACAATCTTTTGCAAAAATCGCTGGGGAGCCTGCGAAAGCACTACCACGTGAGCTGAAAACCCTTGCGCAGTCCCGCGTATAGCCTATAACGTCATACAACCGAAACCAGCATGAAGCCCTACGAATTGTATACCGTGGAAGATTTTCTCGAAGACGAGCACTTCCGCGAATGGGTGCAGGGCCGGGGCACGCAGGAAGTGTTCTGGCTTGCTTTCAGGGAACGATACCCGGCCCAGCAGGAGGCTTTCCGGCAGGCCGAGCATATTATCCGTGCAGCCCATGTAGAGGATAGCCGGATTTCGGAGCGCGAGATTCGTGCTGAGGTGGAGCGGTTTATCGGGCAGAGTGGCGCGCAGGAAGGCGATCTGGAATTCAGCTTTCCCGATGATGACGACGATGCCGGCCGTAGCATTTTCTGGAAACGCTGGCTCATTGCCGCAGCCGCCGTGCTCGTGCTGGGAGCGGGAATCGGCTGGCATTATTATCAGACCAATCACACCGCACCCGGCATCGCCACTGCGGATACAAGCCCGCCGAACCTGGTAACGACCCGGAATGATACCGATAAGACTTTGAAAATCAGTTTAAATGACGGTTCGGAAGTGATATTGAGTGAAAACAGCAGCCTGCGGTATCCCTCGGAGTTTGAGGACGGTGCCCGCGTGGTTTACCTCACCGGCGAGGCGCTTTTTTCGGTGAAAAAGCAGGGCCAGACTTTCATGGTACACACCGGCAAGGTGGTTACCAAGGTGCTGGGCACCCGTTTCGTCGTGAGCGCGTTCGACGATGATCGGGAGATCAGGGTACAGGTGCAAACGGGCAAAGTATCGGTGTATGTCGATAAACCCTCGGAGAAAGAGGTTAAAGGGTTGATTATCACAGCAAATCAGGCGGCTGTTTTTGAGAAAAGTGCCAACCAGCTTTCTAAAACCGTCGTCGAGAATCCGGAAAGGCTGCCTGACGGCCCCGTCGAAAGCATATTGAAGTACGATGAAGTGCCGCTGCCGGTTATCCTGCGGGATATTGAAAAACTGTACGGAATTCCTGTCCAGTTCGATGCCGACAGCTTCTGGACCTGCAAAATTACGGTGGCTTTCTCCGACGAAAGCATGTACGACAAATTGAGCATTCTCTGCAAAACCGTTTCCGCCGGCTACGAGGTTGTCGACGGACAGATCATCGTCAGCGGACAGGGTTGCAGTAAATGAAAAATGGCAGTGGTTCACACTGCCATCAAGGTTGGATTACGAGCGGCCACTCGCCAAAGTTACACGCTCGGAATCTGCGAGTTCCCGGTTAAAAGAACCTTTTAAACCCTGATCAAAAGTATGAAAAAACGCATTACCAGAAAATTCTGGCTGAAACTTATGAGGTTTTCAATCACACAGAGTTTGGTCATGGCTTTGCTCGCGGGTGTGGCGTATGCGCACACGAGCATTGCGCAGGAATACCTGAACCGGCGTTTGACGGTCCAGGCGGAGAACCGCGAGATTAAGCGAGTGCTGGCGCATATCGAAAAGGAAACGGACGTACAGTTTGTTTACAGTTCCAATGTCCTAGACGTGTCGCGGAAAGTCACTATCAAGGCACCGAACACGACTTTGGAAGAAGTGTTGGCGAAGCTGCTCAAACCTTTGAAAATCAAATATGAACTATCCGGGAAGAAGATCATCCTGTCGTCCGGCGACTGGCAGGGAAACGGTAATGGCCTGCTGCTTCCGGAAGATAATGCACCCGGGCTTTCGCCTAAAAAGAAACTGTCGGGCAAGGTAACCGACGAAAAAGGCGGCGCATTGCCGGGGGTGAATATCATGGTGAAAGGCACCCAGCGCGGCACGACCACCAATACCGAAGGCGCCTTCGAGATCGACTTGGAGGATGGTGACGGGGCGCTGCTTTTCAGTTTTGTCGGTTATCAATCCAAAGAGGTGATCCTGGGAAACCAGACGAGCCTCGTGGTGTCGCTCGTACCCGAGAGCAAGGCGTTGGAGGAAGTGGTGGTAACGGCTTTGGGTATAAAAAAAGCGGCCAAAAGCCTCGGGTATGCCACCGCCAGCGTGCTTACCGAGGAAATGACCGTGAACCGCACGGCTAATTTTATGAATGCATTGCAGGGGAAAATGGCGGGCGTGAACATTACTTCGCTCGGCTCCGGGCCGGCCGGAACGAGCAAGATCCGCATTCGCGGGCAGTCTTCTTTTGGCGGAAACAACTCGCCGCTGATCGTCGTGAACGGCGTGCCGATCGACAACAGCAACTTCGGTGCACGCGGCGACGCGGCCGATAAGGGCTCCAACCGCACTTCCGACAGCGGCGACGGGCTGAGCAGCATTAATCCCGACAATATCGAATCAATGACCGTGCTCAAAGGTGCCGCGGCATCGGCGCTGTACGGATCGCGCGCGAAAGACGGCGTGATTATGATCACCACCAAAACCCGCGGTGCGGGCGTGGGCATCGGCATTGAGTTTAATTCCAATTTTACCACCGAAACGCCGCTCGACTATACCGATTACCAATATGAATACGGCCAGGGCGAAAACGGCAAGCGGCCCACCACGCCTAACCCGACTTCGGGGCAATGGAGCTTTGGCGAGCGGTTCGAGCCGGGAATGACCCAGGTGCTTTTCGATGGTGTGGAAGTGCCTTATGTGCCGCAGCGCAACCAGATCACCGATTATTACCGCCGTGGGAGTACTTTTACGAACACGATTACGGTGTCTTCCGGCGGCGAATTCGGCGGTTTCAGCCTGTCGCTGTCCAACCTCGACAACAAGACGATCCTGCCGGGCTCGGGTTACCATCGCAAGACGGTGAACCTGGGTTTTACCCAAACTATGGCCAAAAAGCTGACCGTTTCGGGTAATATTAATTATTCCAATGAGGACCGCAAGAATCCGCCGAACATTGCCGAACAGGATTACAGTCCGGTGGTGCTGTACAACATGGCGAACTCAATGCCGCTCGATCTGCTGGAAAAATATGCGAACGACGCCAATGGAAATGAGTACGTATGGTCGCGCTTCACCAACCGAACCAATCCTTATTTCGCATTGAAACGCTTCGAAAACGTGGAAAAGGACCGTGTTTTCGGGAACCTGTCGGTGCGGTACAATTTCACCGACTGGCTGTATGCGCAGGTGCGGGTAGGGCAGGACTATTTCTCCCGCGAGCAGGATTATAACCTGCCTACCGGGAGCCAGCGCCAGGCCGCAGCCCCTCAGGGCTTTGTGAATGGGCAATATGTGCAGGATACCCGCTCGGTACGCGAGCTGAATACCGATTTCCTGATCTCGGCCAATAAAACGTTTGGCCGCATTGGCTTGAATATCAATGCGGGCGGTAACCAGATGTACCGCAAGCTGAGCCGCCACAATGTATTCGTCCAGGATTTTTATGTGCGCGATCTCTACACAATCGGTAACGGCCGGCAGCGCGATGCTACTTATGAGATTTCCAAACGGCAGGTAAACTCGCTGTACGGCGCGGCGGAAATTTCCTATAACGACTTTCTGTTTTTGAACGGTACGATCCGGAATGACTGGTTTTCGACACTTTCAGCGGCGAACCGGAGCATTATGTATCCGTCAGTCACAGCCAGTTTCGTTTTCTCGCAGGCATTTACTGCCTCGCTTCCGGCTTGGATTTCGTTTGGTAAAGTCCGCGTAGCCTATGCCGAAGTAGGCAGCGACACGGATGTTCAGCCTTACGCCAACAATTTGTTTTACAATATCAACCCACAACAATTTCCCAACCCGAACGGCGCCGGCCAGCCACTGGCGACGATCAACGGCTCCACGGTGCCTAATGCGAACCTTCGCCCGATGCGTGTTTCCGAGAAAGAGGTGGGATTGGAGCTGAAACTGTTTGAAAACAGGCTGGGACTGGATTTTACGTATTACGACAAGCTGTCGTCCGATCAGATCCTGCAAGCGCAGACTTCCGACGCGTCAGGCTATCTCACGCAGCTGATCAATGTCGGTAAGGGCCGCAACCGGGGCCTGGAAATGATGGTGAATGTGTCGCCATACCAAACCAAAAACTTTGTCTGGAACCTGAATTTCAATGCGGCGTACAATGTCACCAAGACGCTCGACCTCGGCGGGAATGTAAGCGACGCGATGATCACCGTCGGCACGGGCGACTTCACCGGCGAGCTCAGGCAGGTGGTGGGTAAGCCAATGGGCCAGCTGTTCGGGTTTGGCTACCTCCGCGATGAGCAGGGACGGCAGGTATTCGATGCCGGCAATGGCCGCCCGCTGCGTACACCCACGCAAATCGCGTTCGGAAGTGCATTGCCGAAATGGGTAGGGGGCATTACCAATAGTTTTAATTACAAAAACTTCTCTGCCTCGGTGCTGGTCGACTTCAAACTCGGCCATAAGATGATCTCGGGCACAAATCACAATGCCTGGCGCCACGGGTTGCTCAAAGAAACGCTGCCTGGCCGCGCCGAAGGCTTCGTGATCGGTGATGGCGTGAACCCGAACGGCGAAGTGAACCAGACAAAGTCGGTTGTGCAGGCTTATTACGAAACGGTCCGTTCGCAGAATATCGCGGAGCAGTTTGTGTACAATGCGGGTTTGTGGCAACTGCGGCAGATCACGTTCGGCTACGATTTCGCGCGGTTTTTGCCTAAAAACATTCCGTTTATCAAAGGCGCGCGGCTGAGCATTGTGTCTAACAACGTGGCGGTCCTCAAAAAATGGGTACCGACCATCCACCCCGATCAGTTCGGTTTCCCGTCCGACAACCTCATCGGCCTCGAAGCGACCGGCTTGCCCATTACCCGCAGCACGGGTTTCAACCTCAACCTGAAATTCTAAGCATCGACTATGAAAAAGGTCCTACAAATAATGATCAGCGGAATCTGCATGGCGGCAACGCATTCCTGCGACAGCGGTTTTGATAAAATGAATATCAATCCCATTGCCCTCACGGCCGTGAATCCTGCCTATCAGCTCAATACCACCATCGTAAACAGCGCGCCGGTGTACGGCAACCTCAGCTATGAAACGACGATCGTGAAGCAGATGATCACGCCATTCAGCGGGCAAGGGTCGGCGGCGAATTTTAACCAGGACAACCGGGGCGTTACGTCCGGCAATTGGAACACCTATTACCGGACGATCATTAAAGAGCTGGCCGACGTGGTGGCGAAGACCAAAGACGATGCCGCCCGCACCAATTTGTACAACATGGCGCGCATTTGGAAAGCTTACGCATTTATGGTCCTCACCGACACCTACGGCAACATTCCCTACACCGAGGCAGGCGCGGGCTTCCTCACCGGCACCACCACACCGGCTTATGACAACCAGGAGGCCATTTACAACGACATTCTGACCGAACTCGATGCTGCTTCCAACGGCCTGGATGCCTCCAAAGCGGCGGTGTCGAGCGATGTGCTCTATGGCGGCGACGTGGATAAGTGGAAGCGGCTGGGCAACTCGCTGCTGCTGCGCGCGGCCATGCGGCTTGTGAAGATCAATCCCGCGAAGGCGGAAGAATATGTGGCTAAGGCAGTGGCGGGCGGGCTCATGCAGTCCAACCAGGATAATGCGGTGATCCGGCACACGGCGAGTTTCAGCAACCCGGTGGGCAGCTCGCTGAATGGCGGCCAGTCGGCATTTTATTATCTGGACGATGAATTCGTGACTTACCTGGCCGCTAATAACGACCCGCGGCTCGCGTCTATCGCAGTGCGTTACGTGGGCGCCCAAAGCGGTGCTGACCAGGTGGAAGCAAAAGCCAACCGTTCGGTAGCGGTGCAGATCGGAATGCCGCAGGGATATGATAATACGACCATCAGTGCCGATGTAGCGGCGAAGAAACTCGCGAGTTTGTGGGATTACAGCCAGCTCGACCGGACGCGCATGGCTGCATTAACAGCGCCGAGCTTCCTGGTAACTTACGCGCAAACCCAATTCCTGCTGGCGGAAGCGGTGGTCCGCAAATGGGCCACCGGCGACGCCGCGGCGCTGTACAGCGAGGGAATCAGGGCGCATATGCAGCAATTTGCCATGTACGGCGCCAGCACGGCGATCGGCGACGCGGCGGTGAATGCCTACGTGGCCGCCCACCCGCTCCATGCGGGCAAAGAGCTGGAAGAGATCAATACGCAATATTGGGTGGCGTCGTTCCTGATTGGCCCCGAGGCATTTGCCAATTTCCGCCGCAGCGGCTTCCCGGTATTGAAACCCAACCCATACCCCGGCAGCGACCTCAAAACCGAGCCGTTTATCCGCCGGCTCACCTACACCGACGCTGAACTGAATGTGAACCAGGATAATGTCCAGAAGGCCATTTCCGCACAAGGCCCCGACCTGCTCGACACGCGCGTGTGGTGGGATAAGAAATAGCATTGTATCAACTGATTTTTGGAATGAAAAACCTGAAAAAAAGACTGCAAAACGGGGAAACCCTGCATGGCTGCTGGCTCAATACCGGCAGCTCCCTCACCGCGGAGATCGTTGGAATGGCCGGTTTCGACTGGGTGCTCATCGACCTCGAACACGGGGCCGGTACCGAAAAGGACGTGCTTTACCAGTTGCAAGCGCTCGAACACACGGCCACGGCGGCGATCGTGCGTGTGGAAAGTTCGGAAAGCCAGCGCATTCACCGCGTGCTCGATATGGGTGCGGAGGGGGTAATGTGTCCCAAAATCGTGAATCCCGAGGGGGTGCAAAAGCTCGTGCAAGGGCTGCATTACCCGCCGTTTGGCGGCCGTGGAGTGGCCAAAATGGTGCGTGCGACAGGTTTTGGTCAGCATTTTCAGGAATATTATGACAACAGCCGGGCCAATATCCTGGGCATCGCGCAGATCGAAACGGTGGAAGTGCTCAACCACCTCGACGCCGTAGCGAATACGGATGGCGTAGATGTCCTATTCATCGGCCCGGCCGACCTGTCGATGGAGCTCGGCATCTTCGGGCAGTTTGATCATCCTACGTTCCGTGACGCCGTCCGTGCCACGTGCGAGGCCGCCCGGAAAGCGGGAAAGGCGGTAGGTATCCTGTTTTTCAACACCAATGAATACCAGGCCTATCACGAGCTGGGCATCCGGTTCATCGCCTGCGGCTCCGATGCCACCTTTGTTGCAGAAGGTGCCCGCACCATGGCCAAAAAGCTGAACGAACTCCGTCCATCCTAAACCTGACTTTTCATGACTTTAATGACTGTGTTATTCAGCGACCCGCTCTTCATCCTCCTCATCGGTGTCATTATCGTGGTGGGAGGCATTATTTTCCTGCAACTACATCCATTCCTCGCGCTCATCCTCGCCGCATTTATAGTGGCATTGCTCACGCCTGCGGCATCCATCGAGGCGTTTGCCATCGCGAAAGGCTCGTCGCCGGAAGCCGCAGCCGCATTGGCAAAAAAGAGCATTGGCGAGCGCATTGCCACGGAATTCGGCAGCACGTGCGGTAAAATCGGCATTCTGATCGCCATGGCGGCCATTATCGGTAAGGCTATGCTCGAAAGCGGCGCGGCCGAGCGGATCGTGCGGTCGATGCTGGGGGTGACTGGGGTAAACAACGCGCCATTTGCATTCCTCGTGAGCAGTTTCTTCCTGGGCGTGCCGGTGTTTTTCGACATTGTGATTTTCCTCATGATCCCGCTTGCCAAAGCAGTGAGCATGCGCATCGGCAAAAATTACCTCCTGCTCGTGCTCGCCATCACCGGCGGTGCGGCCATGGCCAATTCGTTCGTTCCGCCGGCGCCCGGGCCGTTGTTCCTCATCGGCGAAATGAACATCCCTATCGGCATGATGATGGCCGGCGGCACATTGCTCGGGCTGATCACGATCACTGCCGGATTCCTGTTTGCCAAATGGGCCAATGCCAAATGGCCCGTCGAGCTCCGCGATTCGCTCGAAGCACGGCTGGAGGACATCCGTTCACTTGCCGAACGCGATGATAAAGAGCTGCCGCCGCTGTGGTTTTCGCTGCTGCCGGTCACTTTTCCGCTGGTATTCATTTGTTTGGACAATATTGTAAGGTCGATGATCAAATCGGGCGCATTCGTGCCGGAATCTTCCCTAGCACATTTTCTGGTGGACTTTGTGGCATTGGTTGGGGACAAAAACATCGCGCTCGTGGCCGGTGGGCTCATTGCGTTGGTGCTGTTGGCGGTCAGGAAAAAAGGTAGCAAGGATGGCATTTCTGCCTTTGTACAGGCTGCGCTCATGAGCGGGGGAGGCATTATCCTCATTACGGCGTCGGGTGGGGCATTTGGCGGGGTTTTACAACAAACCGGGATCAGTGCACGCATCGCGGCACTTACTGCCGACTATCAGATGACCCTCATTCCGCTCGCATTCGTCATCAGCGCAGTGGTACGCACCGCGCAGGGCTCAGCTACGGTGGCGCTTATCACCGCTTCCGGCATTTTGTCGGGAATGGCTACCAGCGCCCATTTGGAATACCACCCGCTGTACCTCGGCCTGGCGATCGGCTGCGGCTCGAAGCTCGTGCCCTGGATGAACGACGCCGGCTTCTGGATCATCGTCAAAATCAGCAACCTTACTGAAAAAGAGGCGCTCAAAACCTTCTCCCCAATGCTCGTGGTGATGGGCTGCGTGGGCCTGGTGGTGCTGATGATTGCGGCGCGGCTGTTTCCATTGGTTTAATTTATTCAAAAACAGATAGTTAGGTTTGATATGGAGAAAATAGGTTTTATAGGGCTGGGAATCATGGGAAAACCGATGGCGCTCAACCTGCTGAAAGCGGGTTATCCGGTGGGCGTGCTCGCCACGAGCCAGGCATCGGCCATTTTGAATGACGCCGGAGCGAAAATATGGCCGGATGCAGCCGCCCTTGCATCGGCCAGCGACATCATCATTACCATGCTGCCGGATTCGCCGCAGGTGGAGGAGGTCGTGAACAGCGGCGTACTAAGCGGCGTTCGTGCGGGCAGCCTTTTTATTGATATGTCCACCATTGCACCGCTCGTCGCCCGCAACCTTTTCGACGCCATGCGGGAGCGCGGCGTGGAGGCGCTGGACGCGCCGGTGTCGGGCGGACAGGTAGGCGCGGAGGGTGCTGCATTGTCCATTATGGTAGGCGGCAGCGCGGCTGCATTCGGGAGAGCGCTGCCCGTGTTTCAGGCCATGGGCAAAAACATTGTGCATATCGGCGAGCCCGGTGCGGGACAAACTACCAAAGCATGCAATCAGATGATCGTAGGGCAGACGATCCAGGCGGTTGCAGAGGCATTTACATTGGCTCAAAAAGCGGGCGTGGATTTGGTCAAAATGCGGGAAGTACTGCTAGGCGGTTTCGCGCAAAGCCGCATTCTCGACCTTCACGGCCAGCGGATCATCGACCAGAATTTCAAGCCCGGTTTTAAAATCAAATTACACCAGAAAGACATCGGCATTGCCCTCAAAACCGGCCGCGAACTCCAAGTCACACTGCCCGGAACCGAAACCGTGGCACGGCAAATGGAAGCCGCCATGCAGCAGGGCAACGGCGAACTGGACCATAGTGCCCTGTTTCTCAACCTCGGGCATTAGCAGTTTCTGATTATTCCACCTTAACCGATTCAAATCATGAAAAGACATCAGTTTATGAAGGTGCTCGCCACCGGCTCGGTAGGAGCGGCGGTAATAGGCGAAAACGACGCCCGCGCGGCAGTCCCCGCAACCCCCGCCGAACCCAAGAAGGTTTTGATGAAAGTGGGATGCCAGTCGGGCGGTACATCGGTCGAAAACCTCGAATTCAAGGCGAGGCACGGCGTTTTTAACATTGACGGCGGCGCGCCGAAGATTATCGAAGGCAAAGGCTGGGACCTCGACGACTCAATGCGGAAGCGGGAGGCGTGCGAAAAATACGGCATCAGCCTCGACGCCTACCACTGGCCGCTGGCATCGTCGGGGATCGATAAGGCCATATTTCCCAATGTAATGCTCGGCAAGAGCCCTCAGCGCGACCGGGAGATCGAACAATTGCAGCAAATGATCATGGTCGCCGGGAAAACGGGCGTGCCGCTTTTGAACTACAATACAACCATTCTTCCCGTGCTGCGCACCGGCCGCACGGTGGATCCGAAGCGCGGCAATGCGACATACAGTACCTGGAACTACGAAGAGGCATCGAAAAGGAACGACCCGAAAACGATCGCGGGTGACGTGAATATCGATATGATGTTCGAGCGCATTACCTACCTGCTCGACCGCTGCCTGCCCGTTGCAAAGGAATACAAGGTGAAGCTCGGCAACCACATCGCCGATCCGCCGACGCCCGTCGGTTACCGAGGCATTACGCGGTGGAACAGTCCGGAAGTGTTTGCGGGCATCAAGCGTTTCGCGCAGCTGTACGACAGCCCGTGGCATGGTTTCAACTTCTGCATCGGCTCCATTGCCGAAGGTTTGAAGGACCCCAAAACTGAAATTTTGCCGATTATCAAATGGGTAGGCGACCGGAAACAGATCTTTAATATCCATTTACGCAATATCAAAGGCGGCTGGAACAATTTTCAGGAAGTTTACCCCGACAATGGCGATATGAATTTCCTGCAAGTTGTCCGCGCGCTCCGCGACGTCGGTTTCGACGGCATGGTCATGCCCGACCACGTCCCCCACCACGAAGCCCCCGGTTCCACAAACGAAGCATTCGCATTCACGTACGGGTATATCAAAGGCCTCATCCAGGCGGCATCGGACGAGGTGAGGACGTGAGGGGGGGGATTTTGAATGAGTGAATGAGTGAATGGGTGAATGAGTGAATGGGGGGAATTTTGAATGATTGAATGACTGAATGATTGAATAGTATTGGTTTTGTCATTTAGGATTGATATGGTTAGTTATTTCAAAACCTGTTATTCGTCCAATAGTAATTCAAAAGCAATCCATGCTGACCATACCCGACAATTCTCACCCAGTCACTCATTCACTCATTCCCCGTTCCACGGCGGCTCATTCAATCATTCATTCATTCATTCATTCATTCATTCATTCATTCAATCATTCAAAATTAAAAATGCCACTCATCCAAGAAATCCACATCACTCCCATTGCCATCGTCGATCCGCCGTTGCTGAATGCTGCCGGGCTGCATGCGCCTTATGCGCTGCGGACGGTGGTGGAGATTGTTACCGACGACCGCATTTCGGGCATTAGCGAAATCCCCGGTAATGCGGACATCGATGCTGCGCTGGAAGAAGCGAAAGCATTGCTGATCGGCCGCGATCCTTTTAACCTGAATGTGATCCGGCAGGTGCTTGCGGGACATTTCGGGACGGAATCGGCCGCTGCGCGCGGGGATGCGCCCTGGGACCAGCGGAAGCTCGTGCACATTTTCAGCTCGGTGGAAGTGGCCTGCCTGGACATTATCGGCAAAATCACCGGTCGTCCGGTGGTCGATCTGCTGGGCGGGAAAATGCGGGATAGGGTGCCTTTTTCCGCTTATCTGTTCTACAAGTTCGAGGGCGCTGGCGGCCCGCTGGGGTTTGGGACGGACCCGTATGCAACTGGCTGGGCCGCAGCGCGCCAGGCTGCCGCGCTCGACCCCGAGAGCATCGTCGAGCAAGCGCGTGCGATGTGTAAAGAATTTGGTTTTCAGTCCATTAAATTAAAAGGAGGCGTTTTTGAGCCGCGGGTCGAGGTAGATTCTATGCTCGCATTGCACAGGGCATTCGGGCCTGCCGTACCGCTGCGCGTCGATCCGAATGCGATTTGGGAAGTGGACACGGCGATCCGCTACGGCCGAGAGCTGAAAGGCATTTTGGAATACCTCGAAGACCCCGTGCGCGGACAGGAAAATATGGCCAGAGTCCGAAAGGAACTTGGCATTCCCCTGGCTACCAACATGTGTACCACGTCGTTCGGCGACATCCCGAGGAGCATTGAGCTGGGCTCGGAGGACATTATCCTCAGCGATCATCATTTCTGGGGCGGCCTGCGGGCGTCGATGACGCTATCGGGCATTTGCGAAACATTCGGGCGCGGACTTTCCATGCATTCCAACAGCCATTTGGGCATATCGCTTGCTGCCATGGTTCACCTCGGCGCGGCGCTGCCCGGCGTGCCCTATGCGCTCGATACGCATTATCCCTGGCAAAGCGACGAGGTGATCGTCGGCGGACGGATTCAGTTCGACGAAGGCAGTGTGGCCGTGCCCACCGGCCCCGGTTTGGGTGTGGAGCTGGATCGGGCGGCATTGCAAAAACTACATCAGAATTACCTCGAATGCGGCCTTAAAAAGCGCGACGACGAGATTGAAATGCAAAAAAAGGTGCCCGGCTGGGAGTTCAAGGCCGTGCGCTGGTAGCAGCGTCAATATTTAGCCATCATTTGGTCGAAAACCTTGCGTTGTTGTTGCAGGGCACTGATTTTGTCATCGGGATTGGTGTGGCATTCGAGCAATACCCAGCCTTTGTAATCCATTTTGGCAAGATTGTCGATCAGTTCGGGGTAGGGGTAATCGGTGCGGTCGAGCTCGCGGACGTGGCAGGTATCGCCAAAATACTTTTTCACGAGGTCGAAATTGTATTGAAAGCCCTCGCCATTCAGGTCCTGCTTGTTGCAGTTCCAGCAGATTTTGGCATTCTTATGATCGGCATAATCCATGATTTTGCGGATGTTGGGCAGTTCCTGGGTCTCTTCGCCATGCACTTCGAGCCGCAGCTGCTGACCAAAATCGGCCGCGTATGCCGCTAACGCGTGCAGCGAGAGCCCGATTTGCTCCAACGTTTTTTCCGTTGGGACTTCTTTGTGTAACGCATTGGGTTTCACTTTCACGCCCGTACCGCCTACGTCGGCGCTGAGGCGGATGAAGTCCTTGGTCTTTTCGATGGAAGCTTTGAGTTTTTCCTGGTCGGGATAGTCGTATTGCTGGTTCGTACCGAGGCCCACGATCTTCACGGGGCTGTCGGCAAACTGTTTTTTTACCTCTTTCCGCTGCCCGGCTGTGAGGTCGGGCATGACCTTGTGCGCGTGCTCCACACGAAGTTCGACGCCGGTAATGTGTGTGTCAGAAAGGTTTTTGATCAATGTCGGCACATCCCAGTCCTTACCCCACAGATAGGTCACGAAGCCGAGCTGCATTTTGGGTTTTTTCCAAATATACGGGCTGGCTTGGGTCAGGTCGGGCAGGAGCGCGGCCCCGGCCGCAATGGAGAGGTTTTGAAGGAAAGTCTTTCTGTCGATGCGCATGGGAAGCCGGTTTGGATTTGAATGGTTACACTCGCTTTAAGCCGGCTGTCCGTCAAATCTACCGCCTCGCGGCCTGCTCGATCAGAAAATCGAGTGCGGGCTGTTCGGTCAGCGGCGCAGCTTTGATGTCCTCGCCAAGCAGGATCATTTGCGGTGCATTGGCGTTAAATGCAGGCCATTCGGGCAGTCCCCGGCCATTAGGGTTCCCGGTTTTGATGAAATTCACCCAGTATGCCGACATTACGTTAGCGATCTGATCGTCGGTTGCTTCCAGCGGGCGCAGGGTGCGGTCGATAAACCGGAGGTTGTCGTACGCATAAGCCACCTCGCCGGTGTGGAATGCCCCGTACTGCGCGTAAATGCCCGTCGCGGGCAACTTGCGGGTGAAGCGGTAGAGATAGGCCGGCTTGCCCTGGGCAGCCTGCGCCTTGGCCCACGAGTAGTTTTGAACTCCATAACTCATGTCGCGGGCCAGTTCGTTCTGCGAATGGGCGGCCTCGGCGTCTGTTTGGGCGGGGTAATGCTGAAAAAACACCTGCGCCGCCGGGCCGTACTGCTGGTTATATTGTGCCTGAAAATCAGCGGCCGTTTTCGGTTTCGCTATTGCGTTTTCATTCTGGTTCCAGCCGGTCAAAAGCACCACGGGATTTTGCTTCCCGGCTGCGTAAATGGCGTCGATCGGCTCGGGGACGACCAGTCCGTCGGTAATCGGGCCGCGGTAGGTGGTCACGTTTTTCAGGATATCTTCCGCCGGAACCTTGCGCAATGCGGCCAGCGAGCCGGCATTCAGTTTCTCCGCGGCTTTCAGTCCTGCTTCTTCTGCTTGTTTCAGCGAAGGATAATTCCTGCCGAAGCCCGCGCCGCTTTCCGCGATCGCCTTGTTGAATAAACCCTTCGCCTGGGGGCTCACGACGAGGCAGTTAACGCTCATCGACCCCGCCGATTGCCCGGCGATAGTTACATTATCAGGGTCGCCACCGAACTGGGCAATGTTTTTTTTCACCCATTTCAAAGCCGCGATCTGGTCCATCAGGCCATAGTTACCAGACGCGTTTTTGCCCGATTCCTTCGTCAGTTCGGGGTGCGCAAAAAAGCCGAATGCACCCACCCGATAATTGATACTGACAAAAACAACGCCTTTCCGGGCCGTCGCTTCGCCGTCATAAATGGCACAGCCAGCGCCGCCGCTCACGAAACCGCCTCCGTAAATCCAGACCACCACCGGTTTCTTTGCCGACGTTTTCCCCTGTTTTTCCGCCCATACATTCAGGTAAAGGCAGTCTTCGCTGATAGGCGTTTTTGGAATCAGGAACTCCGCGCTCCACATGCTGAATGGTACCGGCTCACCCTGCACCGGACTGGGCCCGAATGCATTACAGGCCCGCACACCGTTCCATTTCTTTACTGGCTGAGGCGCTTTCCAACGGAGATCACCCACCGGGGGCGCCGCAAAAGGAATGCCTTTATAGATACTCACCCGCCCGTCGCTACTGACGGTCCCGGAAATCTTCCCACCCTCCACGCGCAGCGTGTCAGCAGCAAAAGCAGCGAAGTGAATGCCGCAGGTCGCGGCCAGGAGCATTGTCCTACACAAAAACAAGGAAAGGTATTTGATGCGCATCGGATAGTCGTTTCAGAGCGTAATTTCGATTTTATTTTTGAGATGTTTGCGCTCGCGCTCCCGAATTACCGCATTCTGCATCAGCTCGGCTTCTCTTGGTTTTTGCAGGAGACGGAACGGCGGTCCCAGGATTATCTTTCAAACGGCTGCTTTCCGGCAAAAAAATAGCTGCCCTCCAAGGAAGGCAGCTATCCGGTTAAGCGTGTGTAGAATTTGTGTTTCGGGATTAGGAATAGTAGCGTTATGCGTTGTAAAGGAGCGGGAAAAATTGTCCTTCTAATGCTTGTCCTTTCGGAATGGCTGGTACGCCGTCGAGTAGCGGGGCGTCCGTATCCGAGGCGGTGCCGTCGGCGAAAACGTTCAGTACAAAGGCCCGGCGCGACCGTTCGGAGCGGTTTTCGTAGGAGCCGTGGACGGTGAGCGGGTGGTGAAAGCTGCCATATCCCCGCTTCATTTCAATGGGTATCGGTTTGAATTCCGCTTTTTGCTCTTCGGTGAGGTATTGCATGAGCCCTTCCATGTCGCCGGCCAGCTCAGGCTTGTCGAGCAGGCCCCAGCGATGGCTTTTGGGTACATAATACAGGCAACCGTTCTCAACCATCGAGTCGTCCAGGCCGGTCCAGCAGGTGAGGTGCTGCATCGGTACCGAGCGCGTCCAGTAGGAATAATCCTGGTGCCATGCTACCACTCCGCCGTGGCGGGCGGGCTTGCAAAACAGCTGGTCGTGCCAGAAACGGACGGGCCTGTTGCCGAGCAGCTGGCTGGCAGCCATCACGAATGCCGGGTTCCAGAGCACATCGTGAAAGCCTTCGGTGACGCGCCAGGCGCCCAGGGCGTGCAAAAGCACGGCATTCGGGTCGGCCGATTCGTTGGAATGGAATTCGTAATATAAATGATGCCCGGGGTGCGCGGGGTCGGTTGTAACGGCCAGTTCCTTATTCAAAGCATCCACCTGCCAGTTGTCCAGCAGTTTGATGTTGGAGAGATAACCGTTTTCGTGGAAAAACGCCACCTGCTCGTCGCTCAGGCGGTATTGTTCCCATTCTTCCTTGCTGGAAGGCTGTTTGAAAAGGTCGGAAATCAACTCATGATGCCTCGAAAGGTCCCGGATCGCTACTTCCATAATTTTTGTTCGGGATTAGTTATAGCGATGCAAATATGACGGATGTCAGGATTTAAGCAGGTTGCCGATTTTGATCAATAACTAACTTATTTTGTAATAATATTCATGCTTAATTGTAAATGGATTGTCAAATAGGGTATAAATCCTAATTTTAATGCGATGAAAGCACAATTCGAAGCATTTCAGCCGCTACCCGAATCCTCCTTCCGCATCTTCGGCTACGAAGTGAAGGAGTTTGATGCGCCGTGGCATTACCATCCCGAATATGAGCTCACGGTGATCCTGCAAAGCGAAGGTATCCGCTACGTGGGCAACAGCATGGAAAGTTTCGAGGCCGGCGACCTGGTGCTGCTGGGGCCGAACCTGCCGCATTGCTGGAAAAACACGCCCGACAGCGTCGGCCCGGCCAGTTCCATTGTGGTGCAGTGGCCTGCGGAATTCATGGGAAGCGGCTGGCTGAATGTGGAGGAGTTCAAATCGATCCGCCGGCTGTTACAGCTGGCCACGCAGGGAGTGCGGTTCAATCAGGAAGTGTCGGCCCGGGTGCTGCCCATGCTGGCCGCGATGCTGGACATGCAGCCATTTCCCCGGCTGATGAAGTTCCTGGAAATCCTGGAACTGCTGGCGACAGTGAAAAGCATCCATTTGCTTTGTGAACAGGGATTTACGCACCCGCTCAATTATGAAGATAACCAGCGGATCAACACCGTGTACAACTACATCCGCGAGCATTATGCCGAGCGCATTACGCTGGCTACGCTGGCCGGGCTCGTGCATATGAGTGAAGAATCATTTTCACGGTTTTTCAGCCGGACCATGCAAAAGCCGCTCTTCACATTCCTGAATGAGTACCGCATTAATATGGCTTCCAAAATGCTCATCGAAACCGACATGCAGGTCGCCGAGATCAGTTTTGCCTGCGGATATGAAAGTCCGCCCTTCTTTTTCAGGCAGTTCCGCAAATTCGGCGGCATCACGCCCGCCGCCTATCGCAATCAGTTCCGCACGACGGAAGCCGAAGGATAAATGGTGGTGAAATATTTGTGTTTAAAGTTTTTTAACCGGGGAAGAAGAGATACTTTCAGGGCATTAATCAACTAAACTCACACTTCATTATGGAAATTGCTGATATGCTGTCGACGGCCATCCTGGTCATAACGGCCATGCTGATTCTCTTCAAACTTACCCGCTGGGTTTACAATCTGATTTACGGGGACATCGTCCTCACCAACCCCAGAACCGGAAAATCGGTGACGTTGGGACGGCACCACCGGGATGGTCTTTCCAAGGAAATCCAAGATGTTCTTGACTAATGCCCAGGCGGCCAAACCCTCCGGTAGCCTATCCAAAAAGTAAAGCCATTGCCACCATTACCACCGCATTGAGCGCGATCATATTCAAGCTGCCGGACGGCATATACAAAGAGATCCTGCTTGTTATGGTTGGCCTGTTGGCTTATTTTGTGTACCATGTTTTTGTTCTCGTAAAACGCTTTGCTCTATCTGAGATGGCGCATTGGGTGTCGCTTGCATTCACCGAACGAAAAGTGTACCGCTACATTCGTGAGCTGACCATCGAATACCACGCCCCGGATACATCTCCCGAGCGGCTTGCGGAAATCAAATGCGAGATGAAACGGTACAGGGACCAACTGGCTCAAAAGCGTTTTGAAAACCTCTCACGGTAGTCATTATCGGACATTCAGAGTAAAAACTTGAAAAAAAGTACTTAACCTAGTAGTAAATTGAGGTGAAGTACCTGTAATCTGTATATCCGTTTCCTAAATCAAAAAATCACGTACATGGAAAAAAAGAATACCGTTCAAGAGCAACCTTCTTCTTCGCGGAGGGATTTCATTAAAGCGGCCGCGGGTACTGCCGCCGGCCTGATGATCGTTCCCCGCCACGTGCTGGGCAAAGGCTATGTGGCACCCAGTGACAAGCTGACGGTTGCAGGAGTAGGGGTGGGCGGAAAAGGCACGTCCGATATCGCCAATTTCTTCAAAAGCGGTAAAGCCAATATCGGCTACCTGTGCGATGTGGACGACAGACGTGCAGCGACCTCCGTTAAAAATTTCCCGCAGGCTAAATATTACAAGGACTGGCGGGAGATGTTCGAAAAGGAATCCAAGAATTTCGATGCCGTGTCGATATCGACGCCCGACCATACCCACGCGGTAGTTGCTATGGCCGCCATGCAGCTGGGCAAGCACGTGTATGTGCAGAAGCCCATGACGCACGATATTTACGAGGCGCGGATGCTTACCGAAGCGGCCGCCAAATACAAGGTTGTGACGCAAATGGGCAACCAGGGCGCTTCGGGCGACGGTGTGCGCCAGCTCCACGAATGGCACGACGCCGGCATTATCGGCAATGTGCACACGGTTTATATCTGGACCAACCGGCCAATCTGGCCGCAAGGCATTCCCTGGCCTACCGACAAGCCCGCCGTTCCGGCTGAGCTCGACTGGAACCTGTGGCTCGGTACGGCTCCGTACAAAGATTATGTAGATAACCTCATTCCCGGCAGCTGGCGCGGATGGTGGGATTACGGCACCGGTGCATTGGGCGACCTGGGCTGCCACCTGATGGAAGCGCCATTCCGCATACTCGACCTGAAATACGCGCTCGATATGCAGGCTAGCGTCGGCAGCGTGTTTACGGCATTTGGTAAAAGAGGCATTTTCCCCGACAGCTGCCCGCCGTCAAGCCACGCTACTCTTACTTTCCCGAAAACACCTAAAACCAAAGGACAGGTAACCATGCACTGGATGGACGGCGGCATCAAGCCCGAGCGTCCCGAGGAACTGGGACCGAACGAACTGTTCGGCGACGGCAACAGCGGAATCCTTTTCGTAGGAACGAAGGGTAAGATGATGGCCAGCGAATATGCCGCCAATCCACGATTGCTGCCGCTTTCGCGCATGGAAGAGGTGAAGGTGAAGCAGAAATTCGCACGCGTGCCGGGCTCGGCCGACGGCCACTACGCGCAATGGGTGGAAGGATGCATTGCCGGTTACGGCAAAATGGAGCTCAGCTCGCCGTTTGAAAAAGCCGGTCCGTTAACCGAGGCGATCCTGATGGCCAACCTTGCGATCCGCGGAGCAGATATGCCTAAGCCGCGCGCCACAGGCAATGGCTACGACTATCCGGGTGCTAACCTGAAAATGTTGTGGGATTATAAAAATATGAAAGTCACTAACTTCGATGAGGTGAACCAGTGGGTGAAACGCAACTACCGCGAAGGTTGGAGCCTGGGCGTTTAACCTGAAAGTCAATGAGCGAAGAGCCCTTTTGCACGAGCAGGAGGGCTCTTCGCATTTTCCATGGGGACATATTTCTGAATCAAATTTCTTTACGGCTGTCGCGCTGCGTAGCCTGAACCGGTCATTGGGCCGTATTCCTTGTGAACGATCCTCAATCCGGCGCCAGCTGGTTTTATTAGTATGTATTTCAAAATCAGCATTTCAAAATTGATTTCGGCGGGCGCGCTCTCGCTGTGTGCGCTGGCGGTATCCGCGCAAAACGCCGCCTTGTACGCACCCGGAGACAATCCCGACCGCATTGTACTCAATGTCACGGCCGATCCGTCGACCTCGATGGCGGTGAACTGGCGGACGTCCGATTCGGTCGCCGAAAGCTTTGCTGAAATTGCCGTGGCGGAAGCCGATCCGCGTTTTGTCTCGAAAGCTCAGAAATTCAAGGCACGCACTGAAAAGCTCGTGTGGCAGGACACGCCGTCGGCCAGCTACCATTCCGTGGTGTTTGAAAACCTGCAACCTGCCACCAAATACGCCTACCGCGTGGGCTGCGAGCAGGGTTGGAGTGAGTGGATACACTTCACCACCGCCGGCACGCGTGACCAGAAATTGTCGTTCATCTACTATGGCGATGTGCAGGTGAACATTTCCTCGCTATGGTCGCGGGTGGCGCGCGAGGCGTTTGCCAAGGCGCCCGACGCACGCCTGGCCATCTACGCGGGCGACCTGATCAACAAAGCCAACCGCGATGCTGAATGGGGCGACTGGTTCCGCGGCGGCAGCTTCATCCACGCCATGATCCCCGCTTTCCCTACGCCCGGCAACCACGATCACTACGAAACACCCGAGGGCATCAACACCACGTCGGTATTCTGGCGGCCGCAGTTTACATTGCCCGAAAACGGCCCCAAAGGCTTGGAAGAAACCTGCTACTATGCAGATATTCAGGGCGTGAGATTCATTTCGTTAAACTCCGATCAGGTGGATGTTTCGGAGCAATGGGCAGAGGTACAGAAACAATGGCTTGAAGGCATTCTCAAAAATAACCCCAACCGGTGGACGGTAATCACTTTTCACCACCCCATTTTTTCACCCAAAAGCACCCGCGACAACAAGCGCATGCGCGAAACTTTCAAACCGCTCTTCGACCAGTATAAGGTAGACCTCGTGCTGCAAGGCCACGACCACACTTATGCCCGGGGCATGGCCAACATTCCGATGACTGGAAAAGGGGCACCGTCGGGTACGATGTATGTGGTGTCGGTGAGCGGCCCGAAAATGACCGGCTCCAATGTCGACCGTGCGGCGTGGATGGACCGCTCGGCGCTTTACACCCAACTGTTTCATGTAGTAAATGTAGAGGGAGAAAAGCTTTCTTTTGAAACATATACCGCCACAGGCGAGCTTTACGACGCTTTTGACCTGATTAAACAAAAGAACAAGGTTAACCGCATCGTCGAACGCATACCGGCCAACGTTGCCGAGCGCCGCTAGCCGTCTCCGTGCATTACATAGCTTTTTGACCATCCATGAAACGCATCATTCTTTTCCTTTCGCTGGCATTGTCGGGCGCGGCATTGGTAACAGCCTTCCGCTCGGCGGCCGTCGAGGAATTCCCGGCCGAGATCATCAAATTTAAACCCTATGCCGGTAATCCGCTTTTCGCAGGCACCGGCGACCCTAAAACCTGGGACGAAAAAATACGTGAGCGGGGCTACATTCTCCGAGAGGGAAGCAAATATTATATGTGGTACACGGGCTATACCAAGGCATCGGGCAATGACATGAAATACCTGGGCCTGGCCACCTCCGACGACGGCCTGAAATGGACGCGTCATCCGGAAAACCCCATTCACACGACCCTCTGGGTGGAGGATATGTGTGTTTTGAAAGAAGGGAATACCTACTACATGTTCGCCGAAAGCAAAGATGACATTGCGCATTTGCTCACCTCGACGGACCGCATCAGCTGGAAAGACCAGGGGGCTATCGACATCCGGCTTAAAAACGGCTCACCCATCAGCAAAGGCCCATACGGCACGCCCACGATCTGGAAGGAGAACGGCACGTGGTACCTGTTCTACGAGCGCAATGACGCCGCCGTGTGGCTCGCCACCAGCAAAGACCTGAAAACGTGGACCAATGTGCAAGACGAACCCGTGCTGGACGCCGGCCCCGAAAAGTACGACGCCTTTGCCGTGGCATTCAATAAGATTATCCGGCACAAAGGCTTGTATTATGCCTACTACCACGGTTCGGCGTTCAAAGACTGGCGGGAATGGACGATGAATGTGGCCGTTTCGCGAGATCTCATCCATTGGAAAAAGTACGCGGGAAACCCCATTGCCGGGGATAATGCGTCGAGCGGATTTCCAGTGTTCGATGGCAAGCAATATCGCTTTTACACCATGCACCCGGATGTGCGCGTCTATTTTCCGGAATAGCACGCGCGGTTTTTGTACTTTTAAGGCATTGCAACCTGTTGATTATGTGGCTGCAATGCTTTTTTTGTAGAAATACATGAAAAAAAGGCATGGAAGTCGCCACGCGGGGAATGCGCCGGGGTGTCTTTGTATTCGAAGCTGCAAATGCAGTTTCACGCTTATGAAAACGACACCCGTTATGAAAAGATTTTGGTCGATAGCTTGCCTCGTGTTTCTTGCCGCATGGCAAATCAGCTGCTCGAAGGACGATCCCCAGCCGGAGCCAAAGCCCGAGCCCGTGAAATTGAACAAAGACTCGGTCATGTTTGCTTCCTATTTTCCGCAGTACGTCGCCGAAGCCTACCGCTTCAATGGCAAGGATTCGGTGGACATCATGAATGAGGTGCCGCTTTTCAATACCTACCGGAATTCCGTGAGCCTCCAATTCTTTTTCACAAACGGATACATTAACTTCTGGTCGCTGAGCCCGCTGGCCAATACCGAATTCCCGGGCACGGCGCTTACCTTCAACATGCAGATCCGCACCAACCAGCCCACCGGGCTGCGGGTAGCGTGGGACGAAGAAAAGGAAACGCTCGTCGTGGAAAGCGTCAGCACGAGCTCCTACCTGCCGATGATCATTCCCGGGAAAAAGGCTTATCTCGACCCCGCCACATTCAAATACTGCCGTACGCGGCAGGACGCGCAGGCATCGAAAGTGAAACCGAAGATGGTTTTCGTGTACGACGACGAGGACCCGAAGCTGGGCAAGGTCACCTACAAGATTACATTGAAACCGCTGTACGAATATTACCGCGAGGAATACCAGCAGACCTACGCAAAATTTGTCGTATTTTAAATCCAAACCGGGCACCGGCAACGGTGGAGAGAACGCTAAGACTATGAAATCCCTCGCTCTGATATTCACTTGCGCATGGGTGCTTTGGGGCTGCAACAACCTGAACGACCTCCGACCCACCGGTCCCGACCCGGCGATTCCGGAAGAGGCCGTGAATGTGGTGAAGGCAAAGTTTCCCAAAGCGGAGGAACTGGTGTTCAAACCCGTGATGAAGGACAAAATCTGGGAAGTGAGGCTGAAATCGGAGGCCGACCGCTACATCTCCCTGGTGGATTATGGCAAATTGTGGGAGACCTATAAGATCATGCCCGACGGCGTGCCAGCCGCATTGCAGGCATCATTGCAAAAAACAGTGTTTGCCGCGGGTACTCTATCGGCCTACACGACGGCATTTTTCGCGACGAGCGCCAATAACAAGCTGGTTTTCAATTATAAAGGAGGTAACTATTCGTTTGAGTGGAACACTGGAGGCAACGCCAGCTGGGCCACGTTTGACCGCTCGCTGTACCGCCTCACGACCTACGATGTAGTGGAGCTCCCGGCCTTCGTTGCCGACACGCTCCGGGCCATTCCCACGATGAAATACGTGAAAGGACAAACGTGGGTGATCATGGACGATTCGAGGCTATACCATGTGATGGGCGATACCTGGAACGGTCAGATGAGCGAAAGGATATCCATGCTGTTCAATAACGACGGCAGGCTTGTTTGGAGCAGCACCAAATTCACCGAACTCGGCGTGACGGGCGCCAGTTCGAATATGCAGACCGTCCCGGCGCCCATTGAAGATTACCTGAACAGTCAGGACGAGCTGAAAGGATTTACGTACAACCTGAAACTGGTGAGCGATTACCGCGGATTAACTTCCTACTACATCAGCCTAAGCTACGCAAATGGCCGCTACGACCTGTATTTCGACAAGGATTTTAATGTAGTTTACAAAAAGTGTTATATGACATTTCAATAAAAAATATAAATTAACTAAGTTTATTGTAGTTCCTGAACCGACGTTCCCCTGATGAAATTTTTTCGCTCTAACAAATACGACAGCCTCGCCTGCCTCGTGAGAGCCTGCCAAAAGCAGGACCCGAGGGCGCAGACTGCATTTTACGAGCGATACAAAACGCGGATGACGGGAATATGCCGCCGGTACGCGAAAACGGTGGCCGAAGCGGACGATATTTTCCAGGATGCATTTGTGAAGATATTCAACAGCATCGGCGACCTGAAAGAACCCGAGGCGGCCGACAGCTGGGTGAAAGTGACGGTGATCCGGACGGCCATTAATTATTACAACCGTACCACACGCCACGAAGAGCTGCACAGCTCGCTGGACGGCGTGGAATGGCATATGGAATCGGACGATTACGTGCGGATCATCGACCAGATGAACGTCCGCGACCTGGTGGATCTGATCAACGAGCTGCCCGACCGTTACCGGACGGTAATCAATATGCACCTGATCGACGGCTATACACACACTGAAATTGGTGAAATATTGTCCATGTCGGACGCGACGGCGCGGTCGCAGTTTATGAGAGGACGTAACCTGCTAATGAAAAAACTCGAAAAAAAAGGGATAGTGCATCATGAAAACTACTGAGGACAAACTGAACGAAGCCCTGCGCAACGTCCTCAAACGTAAGTTTGATGACTATGAAGAGCGGCCCGCCCCGGACGCGCTCGACCGCATTCGCGCGCGCGCGAAGCCTGCGCGAAGCTGGAAATATTGGTGGTTCGCCGGCGCATTGCTGCTGATTTCCGGCTCGGGAATCGTGCTGAACCGCTATACAAATGATGACGCAGCACCGGCAGGCATCCGGGAAAACGTTGCCGCCAAGGCACCGGAAGAGACGAGGGCCGCCATATCAACTCCGGCCGAAATGCCGGCAAATACAGCGGTTAGCGCAGCGCAGCGCATTAGTCAGCTATCGACGCCTGAAAAAGTATTGAAAGAAAGGACAACGGCGGCGATACCGAATGCGTCGGCGCGTGGTAAGGGTATTTTTATAAACAAACCAGTCAATAAAGTACGGGCGGGAGTGCATCAGGTGCCTTCCGGCAACGATGGGGGCGCCACTGGGGGCGGTACGGCGCAACTTGAACATGCCGATCCGGGAATGCAGTTGGACGCTTCGAATGTCGCGGCAGCTCCCGACATAGCGGCAGCGCTCGCCGATGAAATAGCCATACAAGCAGGCCCGGTCGTTCACATCGCGCCGCTGGAAGAATTGGCCGCAATGCCCCGCACCGAGGCGGGCATTCCGCTGCAACTCCGTGGCGTGGCCGTGCCGGCTTATAAACCGGCGAAAGTGATCGTGACCAACCCGGCGAAAGTGGCCTGGCTGTTGAATGCGTCGGTGCTGCATTCGTACCAGATATTGACCGTGCCATCGTCGGCAGCGAAGGATTTTCAGAATTTCAGTTTCCCGTCATTGTTCACGGCCCGGTCGCTGGGGTACAAGCTGAGCGGCGGTGTGGAACGGAATGGCATTCAGCTGCAATTGCATTTCAACAGCTTCAAGCAAACGTATTCGTACGAAGTCGCGAACAACAATTACCTCGTAAAGCCCGACGACAAGGGCCAGTACCAAACCGTTCGCCAGGGCGATCGGATCGAGGAAAACCGGCAGTTTTCAATGCTCGGCATCAGTTTGGCCAGGCAGTTTCGCTGGGGGCATTCGCCGGTAAGCCGGTTTTATGCCACTTTCGGCGCCGAGTATTCGCGTGATCTGAGCAGCAGCCAGAGCCTCGGCTGGATCAATCTGGGGCTTGGAAAGCAGTTTGCGGTCAGCCGCAATACGGCATTCAGCATTGGGCCTTACGCCGAGTTCAGCCCGGTGAAGGTGAGAGGTACCGCAAACCCGTTCTACTATCAGCCGTACCGCGTGGGCATCTCGGCCGGACTACGTTTTGTCCGTCCCTGATACGACGCGGTTTTAGAGCCCGGCAGCAGGCTGCCGGGCTTTTTTTGTAATCCATATTTTTTTCTGCGAGTGATTCATTTTCAATATGATTTAAAAATTCATACATTTACGGGCACGTGCCCGTAAATCTTTTTCAACCTATTCTGACCCATGACCCAGCAATCCGCTTCCAGAAGAAATTTTATCGCTACCGGCCTGGCCGCAGTGGCGGGATTATCCGTATTTCCCTCGGCGTTCGGTACCCCCGTGCGCCCGGCTGACAAGATCAGGCTTGGGATCATCGGCACCGGGTCACGCGGGGCGGGGCTGGCCACGCTTATCCGTGAAATGCCCGATTACGAACTTGTAGCCTGCTGCGACATTATTCCCGAAAATCTCCAAAAAGGCCTGAGCCTGGCCGCGAAAAACGCCAAGGGTTACGCCGATTACCGTAAGCTGCTCGACGACAAATCCATCGACGCCGTGGTGATCGCCACGCCTTTGTACCTGCATTACCCGATGGCCGTGGCCGCATTGCAGGCAGGTAAGCATATTTACCTCGAAAAATCCATGACGTACGACATTCCGCAGGCAATCGACCTGGTGAAAAAGGTGAAAGCGTCGGGACTGGTTTTTCAAATCGGGTATCAATACCGGTACTACGGCCTGTACCATCGGGTGAAGGAAATCATGAAGGAAAACTGGCTGGGCAAGATCACGCATTTCGAATGCCAGTACAACCGCAATTCCAACTGGCGCTTTCCGGTAAAGGACCCGAAAATGGAGCGGGCGATCAACTGGCGGATGTACCGCGAATACTGCGGCGGCCCGCTTTCGGAACTTTGCGCGCACGAGATTGATGTCGTGAACTACCTCACCGACAGCCGCCCTGTGAAGGTGGTCGGCCTGGGCGGTATCAACTACTGGAAGGACGGCCGCGACACGTACGACAATATCCGAACGGTGTATGATTACCCGAACGGTGTAAAGGCGAGCGTTACTTCGGTGCTTTCCAATGCCTACAATGGTTACAGCATCCGCATCCTGGGCGACAAGGCTACCGTTGAAATCCTTCGCGACAAGGCATTGATCTACCCCGAAACGATCAATAATGCGAAGGGCACCGTGGACGGCGTCACCGGCGCCACGATCGCGGTGACCACGCAAGGAAAAGGGGTGGAGGTAAAATTCGGCAAGCCCGGCGAAGCGCAGCTGGAACCGACGGTTTTTGCATTGAAGGACTTCGCCGAATGCGTGAGGAACAAAAAGGAACCGATATCGAACGTCGAAACCGGCCGTGACGGCTCGATCGCCATCCATATGGGCAACGCCGCGGCGGACACCGAAACGGTGCAGCTATGGAAACCGGAATACTCAGCCTGATGGGCAAATACCGGCATAGGGCTGGGCTAGCGATGGTACTGATGTGCCTGTCAATGAGTGCGTTAATGCCTGACAAACTGCGCACTTTCCAAATCACCGGCGAGGCGCAGGGGACCACCTATGCCATTACTTACTATGCCAAACGGCAGCTGGCTACCAAAAGGGAGATCGACAGTGCTTTTAAAAGCCTCGACGCGTCCCTGTCCATTTACGACCCCAGCTCGCTGATCAGCCGTTTCAATGCTTCCCAAAAGGGCATTGAAATGGACCTTCATTTTTCGAAGGTGATCGCAAAATCCTTGCAGATCTATCGCGAAACGGGCAGCCTGTTCGATATAACGGTGTACCCGCTTGTGCGCGCCTGGGGGTTCGGCACCGCGGCCCCGGTGGCCATGCCCGACAGCGCCAGCATCCGTACGCTTTTGGAATGTGTAGGTTCGGATAGGCTGGAAATCCAGGGTAACCGGCTTTTGAAAACTGGACCGTGCGTGCAGGTCGATGTGAATGGGATCGCGCAGGGCTATTCGGTAGATGTCATTGCGCGGTTTCTGGAAGCGAGAGGCATTGCCGATTACATGGTGGAAGTGGGAGGGGAGATCCGGACGCGCGGCCTGAAACACCCGGGTGGAGAGCCGATGCGGATCGGGATTGAAACACCCTCGGCGACCGGCTTTGCCGCGCCCGTGATCCGCGAGGTGATCAGCATTGGCGACGGGGCCGTTACCACGTCGGGCAGCTACCGGAAGTTCCGCGAATCGGGCGGTGTGCGGCTTTCCCACATCATCGACCCGGCAACTGGCTTCCCCGTCCGGCGCGAGATCATCAGCGCAACCGTAGTAGCACCCGACGCGATCACCGCCGACGGTTTCGACAATGCACTGCTCGCTGCTGGCATCGACGGGGCGTTTGAAATACTCAAAACTCATCCTGAAATGCAGGTCTACCTGATCTACAAAAAGCCCGACGGCACAATTGCGGACACGGCTTCCGCTGGCTTTGGCCGCTACATTGTCCGCTGATCACGCGGGCAGCCTGTTTTCCCTTTCTTCCTCATAATCAGCAATTCCCGGTTTCGAGAACGTTATCGGTATTATTTCCGCTGTTGTGCATGGATACCTATCAAAATCCTTGTAACATTGCCATAAGCCAAAATTAAATACTGCCGGATGCGGATAATGCATCCAAATCATCTTCGCAGCCGCATTGCGAAGCAAGATTTGCCGTGCCCGGATTTTTTGGCCTCGCCCTCGGGAAATTCATTTTCAATTCCTAACCAACAACTTTATGCATGTAAAATTACCCACCCATCCATGGGCCCGTATTCTCGTCGTTTTGGCATGGCTCGCCCCGCTGTGGCTGCACGCCCAGAATCCAAAGGACGTTACCGGTGTGATTACCGACAGCCTCACCAAACAGGGCCTGCCCGGCGTGACCGTCGTGGTAAAAGGAACGCAGCGCGGCACCACCACCGATGCCGATGGCCACTATGCCGTGCAGGCGGCGGCTTCCGACGTGCTTACATTCAGTTATGTCGGTTATGTGATGAAAGAAGTGCCGGTGGGTAATCAGTCGGTGATCGAAATTGCTTTGCAGCCGAGCACCAATGCCCTCGACGAGCTGGTGGTGGTTGGTTATGGAACAATGAAAAAAAGCGACCTCACCGGCGCCGTGATCCGCATTGATTCTAAAACCTTCAAAAATCAGCCGATGACGCAGCTCACCGACATGCTTACGGGAACGGTAGCGGGTTTCAATGCGAACCAGGCCACATCGGCGGCTGGCGGGAGCTCGCTGCAAATCCGCGGCCCGAAATCGCTCACGGCCAATTCGAGCCCGATGGTGGTAATGGACGGGGTGATTTTCAACGGAAGCATTGCCGATATCAACCCGGCGGACATTGAAACGATGGATATTCTCAAAGACGCCAGCTCGGCGGCGGTGTTCGGTGCGCGCGCGGCCGGGGGCGTGATCCTGATCACGACCAAAAAGGGTGCTACCGGCAAGCCGGTGATCAACGTGTCGGCGAACGTGGGCACGGCGCAAACTACGAACGAATTCAAGCCGTTCGATAAAGACGGTTACCTGAGCTTCCGCCGGGACCTGCTCCGGGCGACTAACCCCGACCGGCCATCTTTTTACTACGATAACCCGGGTACGCTACCGGCTGGTGTGAGCCTCGAACAGTGGCGCACCGCAAGTAACAACCCGCAAACGGACAATACCCAGGAATGGCTCAGCCGCCTGCGCTTCTTCCCGATCGAAACTGAAAACTACCTCGCGGGCAAAACCGTGGATTGGTACAAAGAGGTGATCCGCACCGGCTTACGGCAGAATTACGATGTCAGCATCGGCGGCGGATCGCAGAATGTGACCTATTACTGGTCATTGGGATATCAAAACAATGAGGGCGTGCTGCGCGGCGATAAGTTTTCGACGATCCGCTCGCGCCTGAATGTGGATTTCAAGGTCACCGACTGGCTCAATGTGGGCGTGAACACGCAGTTCGCCGACCGAGACGAGAGTACCGTAGCCGCGTCGCTTGGCCAAATGTACATCATGAGCCCCTATGGTTCGATGTTTGAAGAAAACGGAGATGTGATGTGGTTTCCCAACAGTTTCGCAGTGGCCAACCCGCTGATCAACTATTTTGGTCAGGACCGGATGAAGAAAGTGAATACGCTTTTTGCTTCGCTGTATGGTAAAATCAAGCTCCCGTTCGGATTTGACTACAAAATAAGTTTTCAACCGCGTTATGAGACGTCGAAGGACTATAACTATTGGTCCCCCAGCACGATTGACGGTGGCTCCACGCGCTCGGGCGGGTACGGGACGCGGGCGGACGCATCCGCGTATGAGTACATCCTGGACAACCTCCTGCATTGGAACAAGCAATTCGGGATTCACCAGTTCGACGTCACCCTACTGTACAGCGCCGAGCGCAACCGCGGATGGTATTCCAGGATCGCCAACCAGGGCTTTGTACCCAATGGCAACCTGGGCTTCCACGGCATGCAGTACGGAACAAATCCCGCCATGGAAACCAATGATACGCAAATCACCGGCGACGCAGCCATGGCCCGCCTCAACTACACGCTGCTCGACAAGTATCTGATTACCGCCTCCGTTCGCCGCGATGGCTTCTCTGCATTCGGTACCAAGCAGCCGCGCGCCGTTTTTCCCGCAGCAGCCATTGCCTGGAAAATATCGGAAGAGAAGTTTTTTCAGCTTGATTTTGTGAGCCAGATGAAACTTCGCTTGTCGTGGGGTGTGAATGGTAACCGGGATATCGGTGCTTATTCGGCCCTGGCGCAGCTGCTTTCGGCCATGTACTACGACGGTACCAATGTGCAGGTGGGCGTGTACAACACCTCGCTGGCCAATCCGAACCTGGTTTGGGAAAAGACGAAGTCGATCAACCTGGGTATGGACCTGAGCCTGCTTAAAAACCGGATCGACCTGAGCGTGGAATATTACGATATGACCACCACCGACCTGCTCATGAGGCGGCTCCTGCCCGAAATCACGGGTTTTAAGGACATTACCACCAACCTGGGGCTGCTCGGGAACAAGGGTTTTGAAATGACCATCAACACGGTGAATACCGAGCGGCCCAATTTCTCATGGCGCAGCGGACTGGTATTTTCATTTAACCGAAACAAAATCAAGCGGTTATTCGGCGATTACAAGGAAGAAACCGTGGATGGTAAAACCGTGACGAGGGAGCTGCCCGACTATTCCAACGAATGGTTCCCCGGCCAGCCCATCGACCGGGTTTGGAACTACAATGTGACGGGCATCTGGCAGACGGCTGAAAAGGACGCGGCGGCGGTATACAAATTGCAGCCCGGCGATTTCAAGGCAGTGGATGTGGATGGAAACGGCAAATACGAGGCGTTGATCGACAAGCAATTTATCGGCTACCGGCAACCGCGTTTCCGGATCGGTTTGCGGAACGAGTTTACATTCTTCAAAAACCTGACAGCCAGCGTATTCCTCAGGAGCGAACTCGGGCATATGGCACCGTTTGCGGAAGGTTTGCGCACGGGCGGTGCCGATACGTACGACCGCCGGAATACAAACGATTTTCCCTACTGGACACCCGAAAACCCGACCAACGATTATGCGCGGCTGAACACCAACACGAACGTGTTCGGCGGGGGGATCAAGGTTTATAAAAAACTTTCGTTCCTCCGCGTTCAGGACGTGAATGTAGGCTATTCGCTACCTTCTGAACTTTCCAGGAAGCTGAAAGTGAGCAGTGTGCGTGTTTTCGCATCTGCCCGCAACCTGCTCACATTCACCCGGTGGCCAGGCTGGGACCCCGAGGCCTGGGATACCGAAGGCAATAACTTGCCAATGCCGAAAAACTTCACGGTTGGCTTCAACCTGTCATTGTAAAACCGCCATTCACCTTGCATTATGAAGCTATTTAAATACCTCATCCTTTTTACGCTGCTGCTCAGCCAGTCGGCGTGCGATAAAGACTGGCTGAAACCCGAGCCGCTGTCGTTTTTCAGTCCGGAGAATGTGTTTGTGGACAAGGCCGGCATGGAAGCGCTGCTGATTACCATGCGCAAAGACCTCAAAAACGAGAGTACCGGCACAATGCCCAACCTCACAATGGAATTTGCCGCGTCGGATCTGGCATCGCCGTGGTCGCAGCTCGATTTCTACAACCTCACGCCGAACACCGATCAGTATTACCGCTTCCTGACGATGTTTACGGTGATTTATTCTTCCATCAAAAACTGTAATGTGCTCATTAGCAGGATTGATGACATTAAATGGGCATCGGACCAGGAGCGCAACGCCATTCTGGGCGAGGCGCTATGGCACCGGGCTTACTGGTATTACCGCCTCGTGAATTCGTATGGCGATGTGCCGTTTCTGAGTGGTGAAATCCAGGAAGCGAAGCTCGATTTTCAGACGCATAGCCGCTGGACAATCCTGGAAAAGATCAGAACGGATGTAGAGTTCGCCGCCGAATGGCTGCCGGCCACGGCCAAGCCGGGGGTAATCACCAAAGGCGCCGCCAATCATTTGCTGACGAAAATCTATCTGGCAAACCTGGAATTCGACAAGGCGATCGAAGCCGCGACGAAGGTGATCAATGGCCCTTACGCGCTCATGACCCAGCGATTCGGCATCGATGCCGCGAAGGGCAACCGTAACCTCATGTGGGACCTGCACCGGCCCAAGAATTTCAGCATTACGCAAAACACCGAAACCATCCTAGCGGCGATCGACCGGTACGAAGCGCCCCCCGCCGCACGGTCGGTAGGATTGTACACCATGCGACTCTACAACTGCCAGTGGTTCCAGCCGCAGGTGCTCGACAGCCAGGGCAAGCCGGGCATGGTAGCGAGCGGGCCGATGTATGATTCATTGGGAAGAGGCAATGCAAATATCAGACTTACAGGTTATTATCAATATGATATCTGGTCGTACAAGGGCGCTACCTGGCGCAACACGCCCGATTTGCGGCGCGCGGATATCAACTGGGTGGACATTCATGAGCTGAAATACAACAATCCCGCGTCGGTGGATTTCGGCAAACCAATCAATACCAAATTCCTGGCCGCGCAGGTGGATACCTTCAAGCACGTATATGCGATGCCGCATTACATTATGTACAATCCGCAGGACGATCCCAAGGCGGTACCGATGGGCGGTAATGGCGACTGGTATATTTTCAGGCTAGCCGAAACCTACCTCCTGCGTGCGGAAGCCTACCTTTGGAAAAACCAGCTCGGCCTCGCTGCCGACGATATCAATAAAGTGCGCCAGCGCGCCAAAGCAATGCCGGTGTCGGCAGGGGAAGTGACCGTCGATTTCCTGCTGCACGAGCGTGCGCGGGAGCTTTTCGCCGAAGAACCCCGGCATTCGGAGTTGGTACGGATTTCCTACATCATGGCCAAAGCCGGTTTGAACGGTTACAGCCTGACCAATTTCAGCGAGAAGAATTTCTACTTCGACCGGGTGATGAAGTATAACAATACCTACGAAAAGAAGATCCAGCTACTCGGCAACACGGCAAATATGGCGCCGTTCCATGCCCTGTGGCCGATCCCTTCACTCGTGATCACCGCCAACACCAAAGGCGTGATCAACCAGAACATTGGCTACGACGGCGCGAACAGAAACGTGCCGCCGCTGACGAAAATCGAGTAGCCTGTAAGCGTTATCACGCGAAATGCCATCACACGAGTTCATGTGATGGCATTTTCGTTTCAGTAGAAAGCTTTTTAATGCAATACTTTTCAGTACAAAATTGGCTTGCGGGAAACATACAACGTTCCGCTTCTGATTTTGTCGTCGCAATATTCGAATGTCACACCTTGCCCGCAGAGCGGCGCCGAACCTGTCACGTACAACCGCGACGTTCGGTCGAAACTAATGCTGATCAGTTGATGATCCGCGGGCAGCGTCAACCTGGTGCCGCTTTCGGATTTGATCCCGATCGTTTGGAGGTAACCTTCGGCCGTCTGGATCATGTCGATACCGAACTTGATCCCGTTGCCGGAATATGCATAATTAATCGGCACCTGCCAGCCGTCTTTGGCCATACTGCCGCGCGCTCGCGCCCAGGTAAGGCCATTGTCGAGGCTGCACCAGTAGGGTTGAATGCCGAATGCATTGTCGCGCGTCGTGAAACTGCCCCGCTGTCCTTCCATGGCAAACAATGTGTCCTCACTTTTTATGAATGCGAAAAGGCCGACGCCTCCGTCGTAGTTGCTTGCCTGCCAGGTTTTGCCCTGGTCGGTGGTGACAAATATCTTGAAACCGGTGGTGATTACCAGCGTATCGTCGATGTTCCCGTGCACGGCCTTGATTTCCCGGTTGTCGGGGGCGCGGAGCACGTACCAGTTCGGGTCTTCGGGTTGCGGCGTATCTTTTTCCTCTTTTTCGCAGGCAAACAGCAGTAGCAATGAGGCAAGAAATGGTAGAAATTGTCTCATGGATATGAGGGGTTATTGAATAAAGTCTATGATCGGTTACAAGTTAAGTTATAAATCAATTCGTTTTTAGACTTAAAAAAAAAAGATGCGTAAACCGATAGCCTCTCAGCGTGTGAGCAATGCTTTTTCCTGAACCAGCGCAGCCAATGCATTGGCGATTTTCGCATGGCCCGATGCATTGATATGGCCATCGACGGGGTAGTAATCAGGCGCTTTCAGCAGTTCGTCAGTGTGAAGAAAATACAAATGCCCGTCGCCGGTTTTCTGCGCCTCCGCTTCGAATGCGCGGATCAGTTCGGGGCGTGTGTACCGGCCATCGAGGTGCAGCACCACGATATTGCCCTGGTAAAACCGGCGGATTTTGGCGAGTGATTTGAAAAAGTACTCCGTATGCTTCGCTGTTTCCTCCGCTGTTTTGATCTTCTGCGGCGTGACCACGTTCAACTTCCGGCCACCAAACCAGGCCGATAATCCTCCCCCGATTTCGCCGAATGCCGATATTGGACTCGTCCAGATCCGTTTCAGCAGATCCTTTTCGCGCACGAAAAAGTAAGTAAAGCGCATCGGATAGTAGGTTTCGTTGATTTGGTTGAATATGGCGGTGTTCGCAAATGTTTCGGGCGTAAGCAGCTGGCCCTGGTTGGCGGGCTCGTTGCGGGCCTGGTTTTCTTCAAGGTCATTATCGCAGTATTGCAGTACCACCAGTTGGCAGGAATCCCGTTTGATCTTTGAAAAAAGCAGCATTTCGCGGAACGTGGCGTAGGATGAAATGCCTGCATTCAGCGTTTTTACGCCCAGTTTCCGGCCGGTCAGGTCGGCGTATGTCTGGTTTTCATCCACGCCCCAGCCCATGGTGAACGAGTCGCCTAGGAAGACGAGTTTAGGATTATTAAGCGAGGGTTCGTCGTCGCGGACGCCGAAGCTGTTGATTTTGAATTCATTACTATATTCCAAACTGGAATGCACGCCTTCGCTGCCGGGCCGGAGCACATATCCCAGATCGGGCGAATAGCTCGCAAAATTCCGGTTAAACTGGATCACATCCCGGTAGTTGATCCATTTGCCCAGCACACCCACTTCCTGGCGTTCGGCTCGCTCGTTGACCTCAATCGTATGCCGGATGTAGAAATAGGCGGCGGTTTCCATTAAAACAGGCAGCAGCAGCGCCGTCCAGAAAGGCCATTTCAGCAGCCGGGTAACCGACCAGCAGAAAACGACGAACGCCAGCGGGACGAATGCCTTGAAAAGTAGCACGGTCCATGTGAAGTGTGTGAAAAGTTGCCAGCGGTAAACCGCTATGGCCAGCAGCAAATAGCCGGAAAAGACGGCGATTGCCCCGATTTGTCTCTGCGTCATTAGAATCACTGTAAGGATATAGGTGCGGCAATTTAACCGCTTACATTCAACCAGACACGGAAAAAGACGGAAATTGTTCACGTTTTTATTTTATTTTTTATCAGAAATTTATAATGAATTGATAATGTGATTTATAGGATTGGAGAATATAAAAAACGGGTTACACTTGCGCGCAACCCGTTTCCGTGTAGTAGTATATATAAGAGTTTATTTCAAAGCTTCGCGGATGGCGGCACCGGCTTGGAGCAATGCGCCCTGCACCGCCGGAACGTTTGCCAGCGGGTTCAGCAGGCCGTAATCGTGGATCAGTCCCTGGTATCTCACGAGCGTGGTTTTTACGCCCGCAGCTTCCAGTTTGCGAGCATAAGCCTCGCCTTCGTCGCGCAGGACGTCATTTTCGGCAGTTTGGACCAGGGCTGGGGGAAGTCCCTGCAACTGTTCAGTGGTAGCTTGCAATGGCGATGCGTAGCGATGTTTCCGTTCTTCGGGGTCGGTGGTGTAGTTATCCCAAAACCATTTCATCATGTTTTTGGTCAGGAAGCGGCCTTCGGCGAACTGGTTGT
Source organism: Dyadobacter fermentans DSM 18053 (assembly GCF_000023125.1). Lineage (NCBI taxonomy): Bacteria > Pseudomonadati > Bacteroidota > Cytophagia > Cytophagales > Spirosomataceae > Dyadobacter > Dyadobacter fermentans. Next base: position 1,633,065 of record NC_013037.1, on the reverse strand, counting down.
AGGATGTGGTTTCGAAATTGGCGTCGGTAACGGGCCAGAGCAGCACCTGCAATTTGATTTCCGGGCCATTGTCGTCTTTCGCTTTTAGGGCGGTTACGGCGGCCATGTCGCCACCGACGCTATTGCCCGCGACGACCAGCCTGCTGCCATCCACATTAATTTCTTCGCCATGTGCGGCCACCCATTTGGTAGCGGCGTAAATTTCGTTGATCGCCGTCGGATATTGGGCTTCGGGTGACGGGGTGTAATTGACAAAAACAGCTGCTGCGCCGGAGTAAACCACCAGGTCGCGGACAATGCGTTGGTGGGTAGGGAAGTCGCCGAGCACCCAGCCGCCGCCGTGAATGAATATGAACACGGGGAGTTTGCCGGTGGCACCTTCGGGTTTCACAATGTCGAGTTTAACCGTAATGCCGTCCTGTGTAATGGTTTTTTCACTCGTTTCCACACCCGACAGATCCACTTCCACCGAATTTTGTGCGCCTACGAGCACATTACGGGCATCAGCGGGCGAGAGTTGTTCCAATGGCGTGCCGCCGCCGGAATTCAGCGCGTTGAGGAAGGTTTTAACATCTTCAAAAATAGCAGGGTCGTTGGCGGGGTCGATGATATGCAGCGTTTCCATGATCTAAAAAGGTTTTTGTGATTGAATATTTGTTTCGTTCGGTTGTGATTGATTTGATAGGACAAAACTAGACGCGGCCGAAACGGGAAACATTAACCTAGGTTAAGAAAAAAAGATTTTGGCAAAAAAATTGAAAATGTGTGGCCGCGGCCGAAAAAATCGCACATGACGGATTTGTTCTATTTTGAGGGTAGGGGAGCTTCTAGTTTTGTCTTAAACTAAAACAGACAAACAATGATAGCCATCACAGGAGCAAACGGAAACCTTGGAAAAGCCACACTCGCATTCCTTTTGAAAAAAACATTACCGGGCAACATCGTCGCCATTGTGCGTGATGCAGGTAAGCTCAGCGAATACATCGGTTCGGGAATCCATATCCGCACGGCAGATTATGAAGATCAGCAGTCGTTGGAGAAGGCGCTGAAAGGCGTGCACAGGCTGTTGCAGATCTCCGCTTCGGCCACGGGCGTCCGGGCAATGGCGCAGGAAACGCGCGTGGTGCAGGCCGCCGTGCGCTGCGGAGTGAAAGAAATCGCTTACACCAGCACGCTGTTCCCCCACGAATCGGCCCATTTTCACGCAGCGCATATTTGCCGCAATACCGAGGAACTGATCCGGCAGAGCGGCATGCGTTACGTCTTGTTCCGCAACAGCATGTACCATGAAACGATCCCGCTGTTTATCGGCGAAGCCATGGGCGACGGCCGGATCTTTTACCCGTCGGGCAGCGGGCGCGTGAGTTTCGCGTCGCGGAAGGACATTGCCGAGGCGCTGTCCAATGTGCTCACCGGCCCGACTTTCAACAACGCGACGTTCGATATTACCGGCGCGGAGACATTCAGTTTTGCGGACATTGCATTAACATTAAAAGATATAGCAGGCTACCACGACGCCGCGCACACCGATATTTCGCCGGAAGATTACCGTAAAGGACTGCTCGGTTTCGGGCTGGGCGAGGATGAGGCCGGGTTTTATGCCAGCATGGCCGACAGCATCCGCGCAGGCGAATTTGAAAAAACGCATCATTCGCTCGAAGGCTTCCTGGGACGCAAACCGCTTGGGGTTCAGCAATATCTGAAAGAATTGTTTTGAAAAAATAGGTAACTTGCCTTATTCATCATTAGCCATGAAATACCATCAGATCCTGCCGCCGCCGCATTTACGAGACTACGTCCGGTATTACTGGGCGCTCGAAAGCACGGGCAGGCCCGACGAGCAAATCCATTTCGTGACCATCGCCGACGGTTCTCCGGGCATCATTTTCCAGCAATCTCCGGGGGCTTCGTTTCAGGAAGGGAAGCAATTATCGTCGGTGTTCCTGTACGGACAATCGACCGCCCACACCCGCATCGTGTCGCCGGCCACGTTCAGCACCATCGGGGTATACTTTTATCCGCATGCGCTGAAATCGATTTTCGGGATGGATTCCAACGAGCTCACGAACGATTGCCTGGACCTGGACCTGTTTTTCAATGGCCAGCATCTGATGGAACGGCTGGACGGCGCTTCCGATGTGGATACCAAGGCAAATATCCTCTCTGAATGCCTTTGGGCGCAGATTTGCCGCAACGATCACCACCTGCAAACCGCCACGCGCCATGCATTGCAGCGCATTATCCAATCGCACGGCAATATTTCGATGAAGGAACTGCGGCACGAGTTGCGGGTATCGGAGCGCACGCTCGAAAGGCGCTTTCAGGAGGGAATAGGGTTATCGCCCATGCTTTTTGGAAGGATCTGCCGTTTCCAGGCCTCGCTTAACCAGCTCCGCAGGCAGTCGTACGACAAGCTGTCCGACATTGCCTTCGAGCAGGAATACGCCGACCAATCCCATTTTATCCGCAATTTCAAAGAGTTTACAGGCCTCACGCCCTTCCAGTTTCGGAAAAGCATTCACGAAACGGTGGAGAATTTTCCGGTGCTGGTCCAGTCGTAGGCGGTTTTAAATAATTGTTATGAAAAAGGCATTTCCGCGTGGGGGAATGCCTTTTCAACGCATATTTGCCGCCATTCCCGGTTCAATCAGCTATTCAAACCGCCGGGGACATTGATTCATGAATGCTTTTTCAAAACTCTCGATTTCACTTTTTGCCCTTTTGCCCTGGGCTGTTTCCGCTCAACACAATTCCGAAAACCCGCTTTCGCGGGCGCATTCGCATAATGATTACATGCAGGCGGCGCCATTCACGCTCGCCCACGAGCACCAGTTCGGCTCGGTTGAAGCCGATGTGCATTTCCGTAACGACACGCTTTACGTCGCACACGATTCCCGCGACATCAGCGCCGACCGCACTTTCGACAAGCTGTATTTGCAGCAAATCATCAAGCAGATCAGCAAAAACCAGGGGAGCATTTACAAGGATAAAAGGCGCGTAATGACGCTGTTGATCGACCTGAAAACTACTTACAAAGCGACCCTGCCGGCATTGGTAAAAGCCCTGGCGCCGCATGAAGCGCTGCTGGCCCCGAAAGGCTCGGTGAAGGTGGTGCTGAGCGGCAACACGCCCCCGCCGGCGGAATTTGAACAATATCCGGCATTTATATTCTTTGACGGTCGTCCGGGTGTGAGCTATACCTCCGGGCAGGCCGCGCGCCTGGGGATGATCAGCCAGGACTTCCACAAATATTCGCAATGGAACGGAAAGGGCATCCCGGTTGAAAAGGACCGCAAAGCGCTCGTGGACGCGATCTCGCAAGCGCACGCGATGGGCAAGCCGTTCCGTTTCTGGGCAAGCCCCGACAACATCAATGCATGGAAAGTGCTCATGAACCTCGGCGCCGACTACATTAACACCGACCACGTGGCCGAGCTGGGCACATTTCTCAGCGGCCGCAAGAACGCCGAATACCAGTCCAGGGAGTTTTACAAGCCCTACCAGCCCACCTACAAAAACAATGATGCGCTGGGCAAGGTGAAGAACATCATCCTGCTCATCGGCGATGGAATGGGGCTCGCGCAGATTCACTCCGGCCTCACCGCCAACCGCGGCGAACTCAACCTCGGCAAATTCCTCAATATCGGTTTTTCCAAAACGGCCTCTTCGGACAACTACATTACCGACTCGGCGGCAGGCGCGACCGCCTTCGCCACGGGCAACAAAACCCGCAACCGCGCCATCGGCGTCGATTCCAACCTGGTGGCCGTGCCGTCCATTATCCGTGAAGTGAAGGCCACCGGCCGCAAGTCGGCGCTGATTTCCGCCGGTGACATTACCGACGCCACACCGGCCGCATTCTACGCCCACCGCCCCGAGCGCAGCCAAATGGACGAAATCGCGACGGATTACCTCAAAGAGCCCGTGGATGTGCTCATCGGCGGCGGTTACAGCCATTTCGCCAAAACCAAAACTGCCGATTCACTGAAAGCACGCGGATTTGGAGTGTCGGACAATTGGAACGACCTGGCGAGCATGAAAGCGCCATTCGTTTTGCTCGACGATAAGCACACGGTGTCAATGCTCAAAGGCCGCGGCGATTTCCTGAAAGATTCGTTTCAAAAAGCACTTCAATCCCTGCAATCGAACCAGAAGGGCTTTTTCATGATGGCCGAAGGCGCGCAGGTGGATTACGGCGGCCACGCGAACATAGTGCCTTACGTAGTGACCGAAATGCTTGATTTTGACAAACTGGTAGGAGAGGCCCTGCGCTTCGCCGACTCGAACGGCGAAACGCTCGTGATCGTCACTGCCGACCACGAAACCGGCGGCCTCACGCTTCTGGACGGCAATCTGAAAACCGGCTACGTGGACGGCCAGTTCAGCACCGGCGACCACACGGGCATTATGGTCCCCGTTTTCGCCTACGGTCCCCATTCCCTGGATTTCCGTGGCGTGTACGAGAATACGGAGATTTATCGGAAGATGAGGGCGATTTTGAAGTAGGGAGGAAAAGGGAGGAAGGGGAAGTGAATTTTTTCCCTTTCCTCCCCCTATTCCCTTTTTAAAAACATTTAATAACCATATTTTCCTATTTGATTCCGTTTTGATATTACATTTGTGCGAATCTGGTATGTATTCCTTTGAAGATAAACGCGACACATAATGAGACGGAGTTGCTGACTGAGATTGCAGCCGGCAGCGAGAGGGCTTTTGCCACGCTGTTTCATTGGTACCGCGATAAGGTCTATTCCGCCGCATTCCGGCTTACGCATTCCAGTTTCCTGGCCGAAGAAGTGGTGCAGGATGTGTTTTTGAAATTATGGGTCAAAAGGGAGACATTACTTGAAATCGCCGGTTTTGAGGACTATCTCTTCATTATGACCCGCAACCACGTGTTTTCGGCCCTCAAAAGAATGGCGCGGCAGCAGCAGCTCGTCGATGACCTGCAACTTGAACTGCCCGTTGCCGAAAACACGACTTACAACCGCATTCTGGACCTCGAAATTGCGGAGATTGTGCATCAGGCGGTAGAATTGCTGCCTGCACAGCAAAAACAGGTTTACCTCATGAGCAAGGAGCAGGAACTCAAACGCGAGGAAATCGCGAAAAAGCTCCGTATCTCTTCGGAAACCGTGAAAACCCATCTCGCACGCGCATTGCGCCACATCCGTGCGTACAGCAAATTGAAGCTCGAAATTTCCATTTCCTGGCTGCTGTTTTTCCTGGTAAATTAATTTTTAAACTTTTTTTCGTCTCATTGTCCCCCGAAATCGTCCCGCAAATGTCTTTACGGGTGAAGGTCGGTAAAAGCCGTCCGTAATCCTGACTATTTATGCGAAACCAACGACTGGACGACTTGTTTTTCCGGTATTGTGAGAAAATAATAACCGACGAAGAGCGGGAAGAGCTCATGGCCATGCTGCTTTCGGACGATCACCGCGAGCAGATCAACGGGCTCATCGACCAGTTCATGCGCAGCGACGGATCAAAGCACACATTATCCGACGAAACGGCTGACGACATTCTCAGTTCCATTTTTTCGGCTACGGGCGAGCGGAATGTGATCGAAGAGCCCCGTGCCCATGAAGACGAAACGCGGACCCGCCCGATGTGGCTTTTCAAGCTCGCAGCGGCTTCGGTGGTGCTGTTCCTAGTTTACGGCGGCTACCGCTGGCTCAACCGCGCGAAGCCCGTGCCGCAGGTGGCTGTACTGCAAAGCGTGTACGGCGACGATGCGCCTGCGGGCGGCAACAAAGCAAGCCTCACCCTCGCCGACGGCCGCACGTATGATCTGAACACGATTACAGAAGGCAATCTTGCGGTGCAGCCGGGGACGACGATCGACAAATCGAAAGGGGAAGTGATTTATGAAAATACGGCCAATGGCGGCGCTGTGGCGTATAACGTGCTTAAAACGCCCCTCGGCGGGCAATACAAAATCGTGCTGCCAGACGGCTCGCGCGCCTGGCTCAATGCCGGTTCGAGCCTGAAATACCCGACGGCTTTTCAAGGTAACCGGCGGGATGTGGAAATGACCGGCGAGGTGTATTTTGAAATAGAACCTGATAAAAGCCGGCCGTTTCTGGTGCGGGTCGCCGACAAGAATGCGAAAGGGAAGGATATGGAAATCACTGTTTTGGGGACCCATTTCAATATCAGTTCGTACGGCGATGAACCGACCATGCAAACCACTCTGCTCGAAGGTTCGGTGCGGGTGGAGAAGGACGCGGTGACCAAAGTGCTCACACCGGGCCAGCAAGCGCGGGTAGCCACGGGCGAGAAAAGCGACATCGCTGTGAAAACGGTTGATACCGAGAGTGTTGTAGCCTGGAAAGAGGGGCGTTTCGAGTTCAACGGCAATATCCGGGAGATCATGCGGCAGATTTCGCGCTGGTACGATCTCGATGTAAAATATGAAGGCGACGTGGAGAAGAAGTCGTTTGCCGGGACGATCTCGCGCAAAAACAACGTGTCGGAAGTGCTGAAAATGCTCGAAATGACCGGCGGAATCCAGTTCCGGATCGATGACAGAAAAATTACCGTGAAAAATGCAGATTGATTACCTTCAATTTAAACCCGACCCCTGACACATGAGCCTTCTGAATTCATCCTGAGCAGCTTACGGAAAAGGACGATGAGGAAAAAGACCGGATGCGTTGCGACCGCACCCGGCCCGACCTGATCAGTTCTGAGATCATTGGACAACGATTCATTCACTTTTAACCAGGCATACAAAACTATGAAATTTGTATACAAGGGCAAAACTGTCCTATGGAGAGCGTATATATTAATCCGTTCTTTGTGGGAAGCTTACGCCATAAAACACCGAACCGACTTTGGCAAAGTCCTCCTGACGATGAAATTAACCGTGTTGATATTCCTGATTGGTACATTGCAGGTGCTGGCCGAAAACACGTTCGCCCAGCAGGTATCGATCAAAAAGAAGGATGCAACGTTACTGGAAGTGCTCAAAACCGTGAGGAAACAGACGGGCTATCTCTTCATTTGCGACCTCGGTATGCTCGAACAGGCGGAAAAGGTCGATATCAACGTGACCAACGCGCCGCTGAAAGAGGTGCTCGACGCCTGCTTCTCGGGTCAGCCATTGACCTACAACATTGTAGACAAGACTATTATCGTCAAGAAAAAACGCGAACCGGCCCGAAAGCCGAAGGAAGAGGCGAGCATAAAAGAGCCGTTTTCCTTCAACTCCGACCCGGTTTTGAGGGAGCGGATGACGGAGCTGATGCGCAAGAAGGTCGACCTGCAAACGATCTTCGACATCAGCGTTACCGGTAAGGTTACCGACGAAAAAGGCGAGCCGCTCGCAGGTGTGAACGTGATCCAGAAAGGCACCCAGCGCGGGACGTCCACCAACGAGCAGGGCGTTTTCAATATCGACATTACAGACGCCGACGCAGTGCTCACATTCTCTTTCGTCGGCTTTTTGTCGCAGGAAGTGATCGTAGGCCGCCGCAGCCAGATTGACGTCACATTGCGGGTCGATAACAAGGCTTTGGAAGAAGTAGTGGTGGTAGGTTATGGCACGCAAAAGCGCTCGGACCTGACGGGCTCGGTGTCGTCAGTGAAGTCGGAAGAAATCAAAAACCTGCCCGTACGCAGCGTGAACGAGGCATTGCAGGGGCGTGCGGCGGGCGTGCAGGTAACGCGCAACGACGGTGCGCCCGGCGGCTCGTCGGACATTGTGATCCGGGGCGTGGGGTCCATTGGCGGAATGTCGCCGCTGTACATTGTGGATGGTATCCGCATGTCGGCCGGTAACAATTTCAACTTGCAGGATGTGGAATCCATTGAAGTACTGAAAGATGCGAGCGCCGCGGCTATTTACGGCGCGCAGGCTGCGGGCGGCGTGGTGCTGGTGACGACCAAGCGCGGCGTAGCCGGTTCCGACAAGATGAATATCAATTTCAATGCCTATTATGGTGTGCGCCAGCCGGTTAACCTGTATTCGATGCTCAACACGCCCGATTATATCAAGGCTAAGTCGGCTTCGGGCGTGAATACCAGCGGCTGGGGCGACCCAAATACATTGCCTGACAACGACTGGGTGGACCAGATTTACCGCAACGGCAGCGACCAGAGCTATTCACTTTCGCTCTCGGGCGCGACGGCCAAAACCAACTATTACCTCTCGGCCAACTACCAGCGCGAGGGCGGTACCATTATCGACAACTGGTTTGAGCGCTACGGTATCCGTTCCAATGCGGATTTCAAAATCAACAATCGCCTGAAAGTGGGCGAGACGCTGTATGGCTGGCGTACAGGCAATAACCCGGTGCAAACGAGCACATTCCCGTTCCGCTCGGCGCCACTGATCCCCGTGTACGACCCGACGAACCCCGTAGGCGGCTGGGCAAAAACCGGGACGTTCTTTACAGGCCCGAACCTCGTGGGTAACGAGTATATCAACCACGCCAAAAACATCCAGTATGCACTGGAAGGCAATGTTTACCTGGATTGGGAGATCGTAAAAGGGCTGAATTTCCGCTCCACGTTCGGCGCGTCCATTTACAGCGGCGCGAACTATAAGTTTACCGAAGCATTTGATTTTGGTACACTTAAAAACGTGAATGCATTCCTGAGCCGCGACCTGAACAACTCGCGCAACCTGACGGCGAACTTCGTGCTGACCTATAATAAAGCATTCGGTCGCCACGAGATCAAGGCCATGGCGGGTTATGAGGCTTACCAGTCGGATCTGAGCAATTTGCGCGGAGAGGCGCAGGGTTTTCAGGTGATCACCTACAACCTGGGCATGACCACCAATCCAAGCACTTACCGGGCCAGCGGCGGCGAATTCCCGCAAACGCGCCTGCTCTCGCAGTTTGGGCGGATCAACTATACATTTGCCGACAAATACCTGTTCACCGCCAACGTCCGCCGCGACGGCTCCGACCGCTTCGGCCCGGCCAACAAATGGGGCGTGTTCCCGTCGTTCTCGGTGGGATGGAAGCTGAGCGAGGAAGCATTCGTGCGGGACAACTTTTCGCAGGTTTCCAACCTGAAAGTGCGTGCGAGCTACGGTAAGCTCGGCAGCACCAGCAGCATTCCGCAATACACCTACCAGGCGTCGTACGGCGGCAGCGGCGGTACCAACATTCACGGCCTGCCCAACGGCGACCGCTCGAAAGGCTACGCGCTCACCGCCCAGCTCACCAACCAGAATATCAAATGGGAGCAGGTGAACCAGACCGACATCGGTATCGACATTGGTTTGTTCAGAAATGCATTGAATATCACCGCCGACTGGTACAGCCGCCAGACGCAGGACATGATTTACCAGGTGCCCGTGCCGGTTTCGGCAGGGTTCTACGGGTCGAGTGTGTACACCAATATCGGCCAGATGAGCAACAAAGGGCTCGAACTGGCGGTCGATTACCGGGGTAAGGTGAAGGATTTTACCTACGCTGTGAGCGCCAATGCGGCATTTAACAAAAACCTCGTGAAACAGCTGAGCGGGACCAACAACAACCCGATCAACGACGGCGCAGCGGGAGATTACCTCGAAAGCACAGTTACCCGCACGCAGGCAGGCAAGCCGCTGAGCCAGTTCTTCGGGTACATTGTAGAAGGCATTTTCCAAACCGACTCCGAAGTAGCCACTTTGAACCAGAGCGCCCAGGAAGCTGCTGCTGCGGCGGGCAGGCCTACTGCCGGCGTGTTTTTCCAGAACTCGGGCACCGGCGCGGGCGACCTCAAATTCCGCGATGTGAATGGCGACGGCCGCATTACGATCGACGACAAAACGTACATTGGCAATCCGTGGCCGAAGATCACCTACGGTCTTTCGCTCAATCTCGGCTGGAAAGGCATTGACGTACAGGCGATGTTCCAGGGTGTGCAGGGTGTGGATGTTTTTAATGGAAACAAATATTACACCCAGTTCTTCGTCGGCGACTATAACACGACTAACGACATTTTCAAAACCTCGTTCTTCAACGGAAACGGCCTTACCGACCAGCCGCGTGTGGGCACGACGGACGCTTCGGGCAACTACGTCCGCGACCCGAACTCGAACTATACCCGTATTTCGTCCTTTGTGGTGGAAAACGGTTCGTTCCTGAAACTGCGCAACCTGCAAGTAGGCTACACATTGCCGTCGGCATTGGTGAAACAATGGAAAATGAGCGGCCTGCGCATTTACTTCCAGGCTCAGAACCTGCTCACATTTACGGGCTACTCGGGCCTCGATCCGGAAGTGCTGGGCCGCAATGGCACCACCGCCCGCGGGCTCGACACGATTTACTCGTACCCGCGCACGCGGCTCGTTTCCATGGGTATCGATCTGAATTTCTAACCGAATTAAACAGCTGGCAAGGCTATGAAAATACTACACCGATTTCTCCTGATTTTCACGCTCACGGGCCTGCTTTCGTGCAGCGACGATTTCGTCAATGTCGAAAACCCGGGCGCATTGGCACCTTCGCAATACCCGTCCACGGTAGCTGAACTAGAACAGCTGCTCACCGGCGTGTACGGCACGCAGCACGCCACGGGCCTCTACGGGCACACCATGCTTGGCAAAAATCTCTGGCTTTGGGACCACACGCTTGATTTGAGCTGGCAGGGAACACCCACCTGGATTCAGATGGGCCAGAACAATTCGCAGCCCAACGACAGCTTCCTGTACGACACCTGGCGCGAACTATGGCGCGGCGTGCAGCGCAGCAATACTTTGCTGGCCGGCATTGAAACCTACCGCCAGAAAGCGCCGAACGACGCGGCGACCATTGACGTGATCAAAGGACAGGCGCTGTTCCTGCGCGCGTGGTACTATTTCCACCTCGTGTCGTTCTGGGGTGAGGGCTTCAATGCGGCCACGGACGGTGCTAAAATGGGCGTGCCGATCATCACCGAAGTGGCGTCGGGCCTCGATGAAACGCAGGTGCCACGCAAGACCGTAAAGGAAGGCTGGGATTTCATCATCGCCGACCTCAAAGCAGCCGAAGGCCTTCTCAAAAACACCAACTGGACCGGCGCTACCGACAAGCACAAAGTGTCGGGCTGGGCGGTGAAAGGGTTTTTGGGAAAAGTGTACACCTATCAGGCCGATTGGGCAAATGCGAAAACCTACCTGGCCGATGTGGTGAACAACAGCGGCAAGTCGCTCGTGTCGTTTGATGTGTACAAGGATATGTTCAATGGTAAAAATGAGTTTACTTCCGAATCCCTTTTTGAACTGAACCTGAACGTGGACATGACCGCGCGCGGGGGCGACGACCAGTCGATGGGATCGAGCATCGGGATGGTGATCGCGCCTACCTATGTGAACGACAATGGCGGGCAGGCGGCTTCGGCCTGGTCCAATGTGTTCCCGCATGCCAAAAACATCGCGCGTTTCGGCTTCAATGAAGGGCATTATTTCAAACCCGGCACCACCAGTGCGAACATCGCCAATGTGGACCCTGCCTACATCACCCGTTCCCTTGAAGCGAAAAAGAAGCAAACCGTAGACCCGCGCCTGTGGGTGGCTTGCTATCAGCCTTACGTGGACTCGATGGTGGTAAATGGCCGAAAACGCCCGATCTCGCATTATCTCGACATAACCGAGCTGGATATGGAGGCGTGGAGCTTCCGGAAATTCACAAACCCGAACGGAACGGAAGCGGAGATCAACATGTCGAATGGTGCCAACTTCCCGTGGCTGAGGCTGGCCGACGTGTACCTGCTGTATGCGGAAACACTCGCTAAATCAGGTGATAATGCGGGTGCATTGGAATACATTAATAAGGTCAAACGGCGCGCGTACGGCTTACCGGTGAACACGCCTTCCGCAATGGATTACAAAAGTCTCACCGACCAGACCAAGGCCACGGACGCCGTCCTGAAAAACGACCCGCTCAAATACGAGCGCTGGGCCGAGCTCTTCGCCGAAGGACACTGGTGGCTCGACGTCCGCCGCTGGCAAATCGGTGACAAGGAAGCGGCTTACTATCAGCGGATTCGCGGCGGGGCCATTCAATGGGACCCGACCGATTACGCTCAGCCGATCCCGATCAACGAAATCACCGCCAACGTAAACATGCGGCAAAATCCGGGATATTGACGATGTCAGTCTGAGCGAACGGGCCCGCCCGTTCGCTCAGACTGACATCTAATCAGATTTTCCTAAACCCAACCTTCATTTAATGCATTCGAACCAACACAAAAAAGTCGGTCCGCCGGGGCGATCCTTGCGCTTGGTGGCGGTTCCCGTGATACTGACAGCCCTGGTCGCATTCAACGGCCTGCAAACCGACGACCGGAATGCCGACTGGATCGCCTACGGCGGCAACAAGGCCGGGAACCGCTATTCGCCATTGACGCAGATTAACCTCAGCAATGTAAGCCAGCTCCGGGTGGCCTGGGAGTACGACGCCGCGAAACTTGCCGAAGTGACGCCTGCCGCAGGGGCGCCTGCCGCAGGATCGCCTGCCGCAGGGGCGCCTGCTTCAGGGTCGCCCGCGCGGCGGCGCCCGATGGAAATCCAGTGCCAGCCGATCATCGTGAACGGCGTGCTGTATGGCACCACGCCGTATCTGAGCCTTTTTGCCCTGAAAGCCGACACCGGTGAGGAGTTGTGGCGTTTCGATCCGTTTGCCGGGGGCACGCCGCGGTTTCATGCCAACAGGGGTGTAATGTTTTGGGAAGATGGCAGGGATAAAAGAATCCTATACACCGCCGGGAACCACCTTTGTGCCGTCGATGCGGCCACTGGAAAGCTCGTGCAGCGCTTCGGCGATGGCGGTCGGGTGGACCTGAGTGCAGGAGTGACCGGCCGGCCCGGACGGGATAATGACAAACTATCCGTGGACGCGACCTCGCCGGGCGTGATTTATAAGGATATGCTCGTGATCGGCTCGCGGGTATCCGAGTACGGCGATGCCGCACCGGGGCACATTCGTGCATTCGATGTGCGCACCGGAAAACTCAAATGGACCTTTCACACCGTGCCCGAACCCGGCGAACCCGGCCACGATACCTGGCCGAAAGATGCCTGGAAACGCATTGGCGGTGCCAACAACTGGGCCGGAATGGTGCTCGACGAAAAGCGCGGCGCCGTGTATTTCGGTACCGGTTCGCCGTCGGTCGATTTTTACGGCGCGGACCGGGAAGGGAAGAATTTGTATGCCAATTGCGTGATTTCGCTCAATGCAGAGAAGGGCAAGATGAACTGGTACTACCAAACCGTGCACCACGATCTTTGGGACAGGGACATTTCCTGCCAGCCCAACCTGCTCACCGTCACCCACAAAGGCAGCAACGGCAAACCCCGCAAAATCGACGCCGTAGCACAGGCTACCAAAGACGGCCTGCTGTTCCTGCTCGACCGCGACACCGGCAAGCCGTTGTTCCCGGTAGAAGAACGCCCCGCATTGACCGACTACCACCTGCCCGGCGAACATCCCTGGCCCACGCAGCCATTCCCGATCAGGCCGGCGCCATTCGCACGCCAGAATTTCACCGAAAGCGAAATCACCGACCGCACGCCCGAAGCGCATGCATTTGTTTTGGAAAAATTCAAACAAACCCGCTCCGGCAATAAATACATGCCGCCCAGCAAGGAAGGCAGCCTGTACCTGGGCATCGGCGGCGGTGCCGAATGGGGCGGTAACGCGGCCGACCCGGAAGGCATTTTGTACCAAAACGCCAACGAAATGGTGTGGGACCTGAAAATGATGGACTACCAACGCAGACCATCTGCCGGAAAGCCGGGAACCAGCCAGACCGCCGCATCGCCCGGCCAGGCTGTGTACATGCGCAATTGCGCCGCCTGCCACCGCGCCGACCGCCAGGGCAGCGGGCAGGAGTACCCGAGCCTTGTGCAGGTCGGTAGCCGGATGTCGAAAGAAGAAATCGGCAGCATTATCAAAACCGGTCGGGGACGAATGCCGTCATTTCAGCACATTTCCGACAAGGATCGCGACGAGCTGGTGGGTTTTCTTTTGAATACACCTTCTAAAACTCCCGGCGCGGAGGAGCACAGTGCCAGCGAAGCGCCTGCGGAAGCGCAATCGGTGTTTCCCTACATTCCGCCTTACATTAATAATGGTTGGACGCGCTTCTTCGACCCGGACGGTTACCCGGCTATTAAGCCACCCTGGGGCACGCTCAACGCCATCGACCTCAACACCGGCGAATACCTCTGGCGCGTCCCGCTCGGCGAATTCCCCGAGCTGACCAAAAAAGGCGTTCCCATTACAGGCACCGAAAACTACGGCGGCCCGATCGTGACAGCCGGCGGCCTGGTATTCATTGCAGGCACCAAAGACGAGAAAATCCGCGCATTCGATCGTAAAACCGGCAAAACCGTTTGGGAATACCAACTGCCCGCAGGCGGCTTTGCAACCCCGGCCACCTACATGGTGAATGGGAAGCAGTACGTGGTGATCGCCGCCGGAGGTGCCAAAAACGGCCATAAAGCCGGAGGTAAATACATCGCATTCGCCCTGCCCTGAACCAAATTTATACCATTCCTAATCCAGAAAACTATGAATAACCATCCCTTTGAGCCCCAACAAAATCGTCGTGATGCCCTGAAAATGCTGGGAGCCGGATCGGCTGCGGGGCTGCTCGGCCTGCTGGGCTCGGCTGATCGTGCGCATGCGCAGGCAAATTACACGCAACCCGCCTACACAAAAGGCATGGCGCCCGTGAAAATCAAGAGCGTGAAAGCCATTGCCACCGCACCCCAGGGCTCCAACCTCATCGTGGTGAAGGTGGAAACCACCGAGCCAGGCCTCTACGGCCTCGGCTGTGCAACATTCACCCAGCGGGCATTTGCAGTGGTGACGGCCATTGACACTTACCTCAATGAATTCTGCGTCGGAAAGGACGTCGACAATATCGAAGACATGTGGCATTCCACCTACGTGAGCTCCTACTGGCGCAATGGCCCGGTGCTGAACAATGCATTAAGCGGGCTGGACGAAGCGCTTTGGGACATCAAGGGCAAGCGTGCCGGAATGCCTGTGTACCAGCTGCTTGGCGGTAAAGCGCGCTTCGCGATACCATGCTATACCCACGCCAATGGTACCACGCCCGAGGCCGTGGCCGACGATGTGCAGCGCATTATGGACCGCGGCTTCAAGTACATCCGCATCCAGCAGGGCGGCTATGGCGCGGTAGGCGCCACCGAGCAGAAGCCCGACTTTAAAGCGGCCGGGTTTGGAGGGGCCACCGATAATTTTATGAATGAGCGGGCGTACCTGAAATCGGTACCCAAGCTTTTTGAAGCGGTGCGGAAGCGCTGCGGCGAGGAGATCGAGCTGCTGCACGACATTCATGAACGAGTGCAGCCGATGGACGCCATCAATATGATCCGCGCATTGGAGGATTACCGGCCATTCTTCATCGAAGACCCGTTTTCGCCCGAAAACATGGGTTGGTTCCGCCAGTTGCGCCAAAGCACGACGGTGCCCATTGCGATGGGCGAGCTGTTCAACAATGTGAACGAGTTCCGCGACCCGATGACCAACCAGTGGTTCGACTACATCCGCTGCCACGTGTCGCAGATCGGCGGCATTACGCCGGCCATGAAAGTGGCGCGGCTAGGGGAGTGGTTCAATGTAAAAACGGCCTGGCACGGTCCGGGTGACGTTTCGCCGGTGGGCCACGCGGCGCACGCGCACATTGATCTCGCGGTATGGAACTTCGGTATCCAGGAGGCTGTGAGCTTTAATGAGAAAACGCAGGCGATTTTCAAAGGGTGTCCTACGATGAAGGACGGGTACATGTCGGTGAACGAAGTGCCCGGACTGGGTGTGGATATTGATGAAAAAGAAGCGGCTAAATATCCGATTACCAGCAAATCCAACTGGCAGGTTCGTAAATTTGACGGAACGAGCATCCGGCCGTAGGCGTGTAACCACTTTTCGATGAAGCGACAGTCTGTTTTTAAAGTCATTGCCATGTTCATGCCCTTTCTGGTACTGCTGGTGCTGGAAGGGGCATTGCGGTTGTTCGGTTATGGTCATGATCTGGCGGTGTTTACCGAAGATCCGTCCCGGAAAGGTTATCTCGTGCTGAATCAGCATGCCTCGAAGCGTTATTTTGCCAACCAAAAAAATGCGACTTACGGGAATGCGGAGCCATTTGCCGCCCGAAAAGCGCCGGGGACTTTCCGCATGTTCGTGCTCGGCGAGTCGACGACCATCGGCTATCCCTATATGAATAACGGCTCGTTTCACCGCTGGCTGCAATACAGGCTGTCGCAAAGCTATCCCGAACGTGATTTTGAAGTCATTAACCTCTCGCTCACGGCTGTAAATTCTTACACCGTGCTCGATTTCGGCAAAGCCGTGCTCGACTACGAGCCGGACGCCGTGCTGGTGTACACGGGCCACAACGAGTATTATGGTGCAATGGGCGTAGCCTCCACGCAGGGCATCGGGCACAGCCGCACGCTGGCCCGCCTGCTAATGCATTTGCGCGGTTGGCGATCGACCCAGCTCATAGCCTCGTTCACCGACAAAACCGCAGCCCTCCTATCCGGAGAAAGGCTCGATTTGCGCGAAAACCTCATGAAACGAATGGCAGCCGATCAGCAAATTGCGTTTGGCTCAGATGAATATCATGCTGGTATAGACCAATTTAAGGCAAATATGAACGAGCTCGCGGATGCCGCCGGCGCGAAGGGAGTGCCGCTGCTGATCGGGAACCTGGTAAGTAATGAGAAGGACCTGAAACCATTCATCAGCCTGAATGATAAGCAGGAAACATCCGCGGATGAGCATTTCAAATCCGGTATTGATTTGTACCAAAAAGGAAATTACGCTGCCGCAAAACGTGAATTAACCCGAGCCAAGGACCTGGACGCATTGCGTTTCCGGGCGCCCGAGGCATTCAATCCCATCCTGGATGAAATCGCACGGACGTACAAGGGCGTGACGCTCGTGAATGCGCGAGACCTGTTCGAAAAGCACTCGGAAGGAGGGATTTTGGGTAAAGAAACATTGCTGGAACACGTTCACCCGAATTTGCAGGGATATGCATTGCTATCAGAGGCATTTTACCAATCTCTTCGAAAAACCGCGCTCCTGCCTGCGCCTGCGTATGAAATGCCCTTCGATGTTTTGCAAAAACAAATGCCCATTACATTGGTGGATTCGCTGAAAGGGGAATATGAAATGATGATCCTGAAAGAAGGCTGGCCGTTCAACATACCCATGCCTGCGGAGGAAAAGCGCGCGAAAACCGAGGAAGAAACGCTGGCCGGGGCCTTGGTAGTAAAGCAAATCACCTGGCGCGACGCCATGGCACGCCTGCACACACATTACGCCGCCCGGCACGATACGACGGGTATGCTCCGCGTGGCCGAAGCCCTGGCGCTGGACGATCCCCTGAATCCCGTGTCTTTCGACAATGCCGCCAAACTGAGCATCGCCAGCGGCCTCAACGCGCAGGCGGTCAATTACCTCTCGAAAGCATTCAGAATGGAAAACAGCTTCGAGCGCGCACGAATGCTTTTTGTAATACTCCTGAAAATGGACAAGCCCGGCGAAGCATTGCCCTACGTGCGCTACGCGGCGGCGAACAACACGTCGCGGTTTAACCTCAACGAGCTGCTGACGGTGGTGCAGCAGCAGGCGGAAGCGCAACGGTAGCCATTCAAGGCATTTTTCTTGCACAATGGTAGAACCGCCGCGCATCTGCGTTTTAACTCCATATCAATTCCTGAACCTCGCATGAAGCCCCAACTCGCACAGGTACGCTGGTACCGGATTATTCCCGTTGTATTTGTCACATATAGCCTCGCGTATCTCGACAGGGCCAATTTCGGTTTCGCCGTGGCGGGCGGAATGGCCGAAGACCTGCGCATCACGCCCAACACTTCCACGCTGCTGAGTTCGCTCTTCTTCCTGGGTTACTTCTTTTTTCAGATTCCCGGCGCGCATTATGCGGCTACCCGCACCGCCAAGAAGCTGATATTCATATCGTTGATCCTCTGGGGAGGCCTCGCGGCGGCTACGGGCATGGTGAACGATACCACCGTGCTGATCGTCATCCGGTTCATGCTTGGCGTCGTGGAAAGCGCCGTGATGCCCGCCATGCTGATATTGCTCAGCCAATGGTTTACCAAAGAGGAACGCTCGCGGGCGAATACATTCCTGATTTTGGGCAATCCGGTGACGGTATTGTGGATGTCGGTGCTCTCGGGCTACCTCATCGACTCGATGGGCTGGCGCTGGATGTTCATCATCCAGGGGCTTCCGGGCATCCTTTGGGCATTTATCTGGTGGAAACTCATCGACGAGCGGCCGATGGACGCCGATTGGCTCACACACGAGGAAAAACTTGCCGTGGAGGAAAAGCTGAAAGCGGAGCAAGCGGGCATTAAACCCGTCAAAAACTATGCGGAGGCTTTCAAATCCACCAAAGTGATTTTGCTTTGCCTGCAATACCTGCTGTGGAGCGTGGGCGTTTACGGGTTTGTTATGTGGCTGCCGTCGATCATCAAAGCGGCACCCAATATGGATATGGTCACCACAGGCTGGCTTTCGTCGGTGCCTTACGTGCTCGCGGTGATCGGGATGCTGGCGGCTTCCTATTTTTCGGACAAAACAGGTAACCGTAAAATCTTCGTCTGGCCGTTTCTGCTGGTGGCGGCCGTGTGCCTGTACGGGGCCGTGTGGATCGGTACAGAGCAGTTTTGGGTGGCTTATGCCTTGCTGGTGGTGGCTGGCGGCGCATTATATACGCCGTACGGCCCTTTCTTTGCGGCCATCGCCGAAATCCTGCCCAAAAATGTGATTGGCGGGGCCATCGGGCTTATCAATAGCCTGGGTGCATTAGGCTCATTTGCAGGCTCTTACCTGGTGGGTTATCTCAATAGCGAAACGGGGAATTTCAACGCATCGTACATCCTGATGTCCGTCGCGCTGGTGCTGGCGACCGTGATCACTATCGCCGTCATTCCCGCTCCGCAGATAGCCCGGCCCGTCGCCGAGGAAGTATAAAATTGATTTTTGCATGCAGGGCAGTTAGCTTCCGTGGCTTCCGGCCTTTGTATGCTTAAAGTACTCTGCTAAACCATTAACCCGAAGTAAATGAGAAGTTTCAGACTGCCGGCAACCCCGGTTTGTGTTTTTCTGTTGTTACTAACCCTCGTCTGCGGACCATCCCTTGCTCAAAACAAAAGCCCGAATGCATTCACATTGAAAGACGGCGACCGTGTCGTTTTTCTGGGTAATTCCATTTTTGAAAACGAATTCCAGTACGGTTACCTGGAACTCGCGCTCACGAC
The DNA here is from genome assembly GCF_000023125.1 of Dyadobacter fermentans DSM 18053. Lineage (NCBI taxonomy): Bacteria > Pseudomonadati > Bacteroidota > Cytophagia > Cytophagales > Spirosomataceae > Dyadobacter > Dyadobacter fermentans. The sequence goes on along the minus strand of NC_013037.1, from coordinate 1,613,816 downwards.
CCGTTTTGCCGATAAAGGCATTACTTTCCGCAACCTCGGCTGGACGGGCGACAATGTTTGGGGCCAGGCGCGCAGCACCTACACCAACCCGCCGACACCCTACGAGCACCTGATGCAGGACATTACCAATGCCGCCCCGACGGTCGTTTTCCTCGCTTACGGAGGCGTGGAGGCTCAGGAAGGGCAGGATGGCGTGGCGCATTTTAAGGATGGTTTGAATAAACTCATCGATAAAATAGACGCGCTCGGCGCCAGGGCTGTGCTGCTTTCCACGATTCCCGTCGTGTCGTCGGATACATCGCAGCGCATCGGCCCGCGGAATGCGGAACTGGAATTGTATTCCAAAGCGATTTCGGATGTGGCATCGCAGCGCAGCAAGCAGTTTATCGACATTTACAACCCCGTGCTCGAAAGGAGCAAAAAGGCGGACATTATCGAAAACACCGTGCATTTGAACGAAGCGGGTTACTATTTCCTCGCCGGGGTGCTCGAAAAAGCGCTGGGCCTGCCGACCGACCGCGAGACTTCCACGATCACGATCGGCAAGCCCTCGCCCTATTCATCCAATGTGAGAATCCTCACGGACGACACAAACGGCGACGCGATCGTGCGGTTTGTGGCAACCGACAAATACCTGCCGCTGCCGTTCCCGCAAGCCGGAAACCAGGTCGGCGATAATGCCAATGTGATCCGGGTGGTGGGTTTGAAAAAAGGCTATTACACGTTGACTGCGGCCAACAACCAGGTTGTGACTGCATCTGCCCGGGATTGGGAAAAAGGCGTGGCGATCGTGCAAGGTCCGCAGTTTGAGCAATCGGCGCGGATCAGGGAGATGATGATCCGCAAAAACGAATTGCACTTTTTCCAGTACCGTCCGTTGAACCAGACCTACATTATCGGTTTCCGCAAATACGAGCAGGGACGCCATGTGAAGGGCCTTGAAGAGCAGAATATCCTGATCAAATGGCTCGAAGGGCAGATTATCCTCAACAGCGAACCGAAGGAAGTCGTGTATGAGTTGCGGAAATTGGAATGATGGAACTTCGGCTGTCGGCTATCGGCAGCCGGCGATTTGAGTTACCCTGAGTTTTGATGTTAAAACAGGTGCAGCGCACCGTAAGATTTGTAACAAGGCCGAAAGCTGATAGCCGACGGCCGAAAGCCCAAATATGAAAAAACTATTATACGGAGCACTGCTCCTTCCCATGGTGCTGATTACCGCCTCGACCGAACCCGAGCACCATTCTTTTAATGTCGACCCGGATGTTGAAAAGGAACTCAAATCCTTTAAAGTAGCCGACGGCTTCGAGGTAACATTGTTCGCCGCTGATCCGATGGTCGCGAAGCCCATTCAGATGAACTGGGATACAGATGGCCGCCTGTGGGTGGTTAGCAGCACGGTGTACCCGCATTTGAAAACCGGCGAATCGGCGAACGATAAGATATTCGTCCTGGAAGACACCGACGGCGACGGCAAAGCCGATAAATCGACCGTGTTTGCCGAAGGGCTCATCCAGCCGACCGGTATCCTGCCGGGCGACGGAGGCTGCTATGTGGCCAACTCGACGGAAATCCTGCATTTTGCAGACACCGACGGCGACGGCAAGGCCGACAAAAAGCGCCGCATCCTGAACGGCTTCGGCACCGGCGACACGCACCATTTGATCCACACTTTCCGCTGGGGACCGGAGGGTAGGATGTATTTCAACCAGTCGATCTACATTTACAGCCACGTGGAAACGCCTTTCGGCATCAAACGCCTCGAAGGCGGCGGTGTGTGGCAGCTCAACACGCGTAACCTGGACATGGACGTGTACGCCCGCGGGCTTGTGAATCCGTGGGGCTTGCAGTTCGACCGCTGGGGGCAATCATTCCTGACCGACGGTGCCGGCGGTGAGGGTATTAATTATGCATTTCCCGGCGCTACATTCGTGACGGCACCCGGCGCAGCCCGCCTTTTGCGCGGCTTGAACCCCGGTCAGCCGAAGCACAGCGGGCTGGACGTCGTTTCCGGTCGGCATTTGCCCGATGCGTGGCAGGGCCGCATGATCACCAACGACTTCCGCGCTAACCGCATTAACAGTTTCAAACTGGAAGAGCAGGGTAGTGGTTATGTGTCGAAACAAACCGACGATCTGATGTGGTCCGACAATGTGGCTTTCCGTCCGGTTGATATCAATGTAGGTCCGGATGGCGCCATTTACGTCGCCGACTGGTATAACCCCATTATTCAGCATGGCGAGGTGGACTTCCACGATCCCCGCCGCGACCAGCAACATGGCCGCATCTGGCGGATCGTTGCGAAAAACCGCCCGTTGGTCCCAAAACCGCAGCTCGGCAAAGCGAGCGTGAACGACCTGCTCGAATCGCTGAAACTGCCGGAAGACTGGACGCGCCTGCAAGCCAAGCAGGTTCTGAAAGCGCGCGGAGCGAAGGAAGTGCTGCCCGCGTTGGAAAAATGGGTAGGTGCTTTGGATAAAAATGATTCGAAATATGAGCATAATCTCCTCGAAGCCTTGTGGTTATATCAAACCCTTGAAACCGTAAATGAACCGGTGCTGCTCAATTTGCTGAATGCGAAAACCCACAATGCCCGTGCGGCAGCCCTGCGTGCGCTGGCACTCTGGTACCCGAAGGTTTCGAACACACCCGCATTGCTGGCGAAGGCAGTAGGCGACACCCACCCGCAGGTGCGTCTGGAAGCGGTGATCGCATTGCGTAAAACCAAGACGCCGGAAGCGGCAAAAACCGCCCTGACAGCGCTCGATGGGCAGATGGACGAGTTCCTGGACTTTGCATTGTGGCAAACCGTCCGCGAATTGGAACCGGTGTGGCTTCCGAAACTGAAAACCGACGCCAACCTGCTCGGCGACGCCAAAAAGACTTCCTATGCATTGAAATCGGCCACCGGTGCGGATGCCGCCACATTGCTGACGGCGCTTTACCAGAAAGGCCAGGTGCCGGACGACTATCAGAAAGATGTTCTCGCATCCATCGCGCGCCTCGGCCAGCCGGCAGACCTGAATGTGCTGCTTGATCTGGCAGTGCAGGCCAACAACAAGCATGCGGCTGCACAATTGGCCGCGCTGGAAGAGGCTGGTAATCAGCGCCATGTTTCTCCCAATAAAAACCCTGAACGCATTGCAACGCTCATCGGCAACGACGACGAGGCCGTGAACCTGAGCGCGATCCGCCTGATCGGCCTCTGGAAGCTGAGCTCGCTGAACGACCGCCTTACCGGCCTGATCCAAAATGGTAACCCGGCCACTAAAAAGGCTGCGCTGGGCGCGCTGGGGGCTATTGATAAGCCCAAAGCGCTGCAACTCGTCACCGACCTGACCGGTGCGAAAAACACGCCGGAAGTGCGCATTATCGCTGCTGCACAGCTGGCTTCACTCGATGCGAAGGAAGGCGCCCGCGTCAGTGCCGAGCTCATGCGCACGCTCCCCGCGGACACGGATATGTCGGAACTGTTTCTCGCATTCATCCCTTCAAACCCCGGTGCTGCGGCACTAGCGGAGGCAATTGCTGCGAAAAAGATTCCTGAAAGCGTGGCCAAACGCGGTCGCGTGCTGGTGCAGCAGCGTGCCGGCTGGACGCGACAGAGCATTGACGAGATCGCCGCATTGAAAAAAGCCCTCGAGGCGTCGGGAGGCTCGTTGCCTGCTCCCAAAATGCCGCAGGACCTCGACGACAAGACGATTGAAGGCCTTGCGAAGCTAGCCCGTGAGAAAGGCGATGCTGCGAAAGGTGAACTGATTTTCCGCAAAGCGGAGTCGAGCTGCACGACCTGTCACGCCATCGGCGGCGCGGGCGGGCTCATCGGCCCTGATTTGAGCAGCCTCGGAACGAGCTCGCCGGCCGAGACTATCATCCGGTCGATCCTGTACCCCAGCGAATCGATCAAGGAAGGTTACGATCTCAAACGCGTCGTGAAAAAAGACGGCTCCGAACTCATGGGTTACCTCGCTTCCGACGGCGCCAACGACATCGTGATCCGCGACGTGACGGGCAAGGAAGTGTCGATCGCCAAAAGCCAGGTGCAGGTAATGGAAAAAGTGCCCGGCTCGCTGATGCCCCCAGGCCTCACCGCCAGCCTCGACCGCGACCAGTTCGTAAACCTCGTCGCATTCCTCACGAAGCTCGGCGAACCCGGCGACTTCCGCGTACCGGCGACGCGCTACGTGCGCAGGTGGGAGCATGTGGAGCTGAGCAAAGACCTGGCTTCCAAATTCAACATGGAAGGCGCGATATTTGCCGGAAAAGGTGCAAGGCTCGTAAAGACGCCGGTATATAGCAAAGTTTCGGGAGAACTGCCTGTGGATGAGCTGCCTGAAATGCAAAACAGTGCCGGCAAGCCGTTCAGCATCGTCAATTTCGAAATCGAAGCGTTGACCAAAGGAACGGTGTCGCTGGCGCTCAGCAATCCGACGGGCATAACCGCATACAGCGGCACCAAACCGCTCAAAATCGCCAACGGTACACTGACCACCGACCTCGCGCAAGGCGTGCAACCGATCACCCTCATTCTCGACAGGAACGCCGTAAAAGCTGGTTTGAAAGTGGAGTTGAAGGATGTGAATGGAGGGGCACAGACGCGGTTGAAGGTGGGGAGGTGATCTTTTTAAATACTTTTACATTCAATCTCAAAATACAATCATGCTTAAAAAAATTCTGGCCCTGTCTCTCCTGATCGCAAGCGCGGTTACGGCGCATGCGCAGCAGTTTAAGGCGCTGCTGTTTACCAAAACCGCTGGCTTTCACCATGTTTCGATCCATGAGGGTGTGGCGGGCGTGCGGAACATCGCGGCGCGACATAACTTTTCGGTCGACTGGCAGGAGAATGCGGATGTGTTCAATGACAAAAGTCTTGCTAACTATGCCGTGGTGATTTTCCTGAACACGACCGGAGATATCCTCAATGAAGCGCAGCAGGCAGCGCTTGAAAAGTTCGTTAAGAGTGGAAAGGGCTGGGTGGGCGTCCATGCGGCGGCCGATACGGAGTACGAATGGCCCTGGTACGGGAAGCTGGTGGGCGCTTATTTCAAAACCCACCCGGCGCAGCAAACGGCTTATCTGGACGTCAAAGACAGCAATTTCCCCGGCCTCGAACGCTTCCCAAAGCGTATGCTCTGGACTGACGAATGGTACGAATACAAAAAGCCCCTCAACGCCGACGATCTGAAAGTGCTCATCACGATCGACGAAAAAACCTACGATCCTAAAACCAGCCAGGGTACCGGCATGGGCGACCACCCCATCGCCTGGTACCACAATTTCGACGGCGGCCGCGCATTTTATACGGGCCTGGGCCACATTGGGCTTGTTTACTCGGATCAATCGTTTTTGGATCACCTGTACGGCGGCATTTACTGGGCCGCGACTGGAAAGGGGTTGAAGTAGCCAGCCGCAGCGCGGCTTCCTGTTTATAGAATCCGAATGCCCAAATAACGTTTCAGCTCCGCAGGAGCTTCCTTGAACATCTTACGTCAGGAAGCTCCGCCGGAGCTGAATCATTTTTGCGTGACCTGTTTGCTATAAACAGGAGACCGCGCTGCGGTCAATCGTGCCGCGGTCAGTCATGCTGCGGTTAGTCGCGCTGCGGTCAGTCGTGCCGCGTTTATTTTTGTGAAAACAGTTTTATCGTATAATCCAGCAGCTCGCTGCCGCCGATCTTTCCGTGGCCCGGTATCACTACTTTTACGTCGCTGTATTGCTTTCTAATATTCGCCACGGTCGCTGGCCATACATCCACGTTCGCGTCGGCGAGGTTGCCTTTGGTAGCATCGACTTCTTTGATCAGGCAGCCGCCGAACATCACTTTCTCCGACGGGAAATAGCCGATAATGTTATCCCGCGTATGTCCCTCACCGTAGAATGCGGCCACGACTGGTTTTGTACCCACATTCAATTCCAGTTTGTTGTCGAAACCTTTTTGCGGCACGGGAAATTTGTGCTCTTTGTCGAATGCAATCGTCTTGTTGGTCGCGTAGGAGGGGATGCCGTGCTCGTGAAACGCCTTCAACCCGCCTACACAATCCTCGTGAAAATGCGTCGCGATCACGGCCTTTACCTTGCATTTCAAACTATCCTCCACCCAACGGATCACCTTTTCCGACGTCGCGTCATCTGCCGGCGTATCGAAAATCACCGCCTCGCCGCCATCGAACACGATCAGGCCGTTACAGGGCACTTTGCCGAAGGTCTGTGTTTGCAGGTACGTGAGGTGCTGATAGGTGTGGTCGGTCAACTTCTGGACGATCAGGTCGTCGGTTTTGAAACTTTTGTCGGGCGTTTGGGCGTGCGCGTATGCGCACACGAGCGCTAGCAGGCAGGTGAGAATGTGATTTTGCATGGGTTGACTGGTGAATAGAAGTGACGGAAATTGTGGGTGACAAGATAAGGGAAATTGCTATATTTGGATACACAACTTGCGAAACGATGACAAAACAGGCGATTATTCAAAAGACTTTGGAAGCGATTAATCAGGTTGTCGACTATTGAATTGACGGAACCAAATTCGAAGCTGAAATTGCTGCTTCAACTTCCATGATCTCCAATCGAAACAGCATTCATTAATCAAAATTTATGCAAACACTCGCCACCATCCTCGTCGCCCTCGTCGCGCTGGAACATCTTTACATTCTCTACATCGAAATGTTCGCCTGGGAAACCAAGGGGAAGGAGACCTTCAAAGGCTCACTCGCACCGGAGCTTTTTAAACCTACCAAAACGCTTGCGGCAAACCAGGGGCTTTATAATGGCTTTCTCGCTGCCGGGCTCATCTGGTCGCTGCTGATCGAGGACCATCACTGGCGGTTGTACGTCGGGGTTTTCTTTCTTACCTGCGTGATTGTGGCCGGGATTTATGGGGCGGTTACCGCTAGTAAGAAGATATTTTTTGTGCAGGCGCTGCCGGCGATTGTGGCTTTGGTAGTGTTGCATTTGTGAGGGAGTTCAGTAAACGCAATGCCATAAGCACACACTAATGTCGAAAATATCCCCATTACCTTAACGCAAAATCCTTCCTGAATCTATTCAAAGACATTAATCCAGCCGTTGAGTCATCGACTTCGGCCGGAGGATTATTTCTTTCCAGAATCGCTGAACCGCGGTACAAATTTCCCTGTCTCCCAACCGGTCGCTTCCACGGGCGGCGGCCTGGTTTAGTTTAAAACTTAATGGAGATATGCATGGTAGCGATCGCTCATTGTGCCTGGACGGGGCAGGGGAGAAAGAATGAAAATAGCATTATTGCAAGTCTGGACCCGCTGGGGGCAGATGATTTGATGAAGAGAATACCCGATTTGAACCGCAATAAGGATTTGTATACGCTCGTGTCGCTGGCGCGGGATATGATGCCGTCGGTGGCTGATGCGCGGGATTTTGACTACTATCAGGCCCATGCGGCGGTTCGGGATATTGGTATCTTTCTGGGTTCGATCAAAAGGCATGGTATTGAGCCTTGTGCTGTTATCGGTAATCTGGAAGCTGTTGTGAATGTGTTATCGGAGACGACTTCGATGCCGCCGCGCGATACGCTTTTGCACTATACGGTTTGGAACCCAGGCGATCATCGCAGGCGTACATATACGGGCACGCGTGACGAGCATTGTCTGATCGACAGTGTCGTGACGGCGATGGAGCCGCTGGTGAATGCGATTCAATTGCTGGCGGATTTACACCAAACACCCATGCACTCCGCTGATTTTAAGACGATTTGCGAAAAGTGACGGGCCATTTTCAGCAGGTGGTCGACGGAATGGTGCTGGCGCGGCGGAATGTGTCGTTGTCCTATTTTGCATCGGAACTCCGCCTGTATTTCGATCCGGTGCAGATCGGCGGGCGTGAATACCTCGGCCCGGGGGCGGTGGAAATGCCTATGTTTGTGTTCGATCAGTTGCTTTGGAGTTGCGACTGTGCCGACGAGGATTACCGCGTTTTCAAGGAAACTTACCTGCCTTATGTTCATCCCGAAATGCGGGAAATTTATTTGAAATACCAAAAACGTGACAGCTTGCTAGGTAAATCCTTCCGCGCGATCATCAACGATCGCCGCGATTTTGACCTATCCGTGCTGGCATCCCTCCGTGCGCTCCGGCAATGCTTCCAGCAGCTGAAACGATTTCGGATGCCGCATAGGAAAGTCGCGGAGGAAGCGTATGCGCACGAGGGCAGGGATTCGGAAAACAGCGACCATAGGAATACCGGCAGCGGAGGCTATTCTCCTGATATTTTGTCCCATATCGTCGGCCTGACCAAAAAGAAGGCGGACAAGCTGGATGCCTATATTTCCTTTTACGAGATGAAATCGGGGACTTCGCTCATGTACGCGCGCAGGGAACATCTCATTGAATGATCCGCAGCCCTATCCCGTAATAATCCCCTTCGCCCTTCACGATCCGGAAATGGGTTGTGAGGATCACCGCGGTGTTCAGGAACGCCATTAGAAAGCAGAAACCGACCATTAGGAAAGGGTGGAAGAAGAATTGTCCGGACATGAGGCCGATGATGGTAACCGTCGTAAATCCGTACACGAGTATCGACCACGTGATCTGAAAATTCAGGATTCTCTTGCCGAGGCCCATCACTCCGGCGACCTCGTTGCGTTTATTGATCCAAAGTACGAGCGGTACAATTACATTACCGAACGGAAAGATCCAGAATGCCAATGCGGAGAGGTTCAGGAGTTTGAGAAAGGCGGTGTCCTCTGCGAGGGTAGGTGTGAGGCTTTCAACACGCACGTCGAGCACCTGGGCGAGGAGGCGGAGCGTTTCGCCGCGCGGGATGGTGTCGCCGGCTTCGATGCGTTGCAATGTGCGCAGGTTGATGCGGGCGCTTTCGGCCAGGTTTTCCTGCGAAAGTCCCTTCGCGCGGCGCAGGGTTTTGATTTGTTCCGAGATGCTTAGCTTGCTCATATTGAAGTTGTTTTACCCAAATTTAACCATTCACGAGCGGGAATGATAGCGGCATTCTTACGGCATTTGCAACCGGTGGTAATTTCGGCGGTCGAAAAGCCCGCATTTTCGGTGCATTCGCTATATTTAAATATTACCAAACCCGTTTCACTCTATTCGCATGCGACACCTTTTCAAAAGCACATTCACTTCCATACTCATAACCGGCCTGGCCGCAGCCTCAGCACTAGCGCAGCAACAGCCATCACTGCAGGGCTTCGGCACCGAAGCAGCGAAAAAGCAACTCGCCCTCGAAGCAACCTTCGACAAGCAACTGCAAGCGGGTAACCTGCGCGACTGGATGAAACGCATGACTGCTTTCCCGCACCAGCTCGGCTCGCCGTATGGCATCAATAATGCACTTTTCCTCCGCGATAAGCTCGCTTCCTGGGGTTTTGAGGCACGGCTGGATACCGTGCATGTGCTTTTCCCGACGCCCAAGGTGCGCATTCTGGAACTGACCGAGCCCACGAAATTCAAGGCCTCATTAACCGAAAAGCCATTGAAAGAGGACGCAACATCCGCACAGACGAAGGATGTGCTGCCGCCATACCACGCGTTTTCGGCCAATGGGGACGTGACGGCGGAGCTGGTTTTTGTGAACTACGGCGTGCCCGACGATTATGAGGAACTGGCGAAGCTGGGCGTGGATGTGAAAGGCAAGATCGTGATTGCGAAATACGGCGGCTCCTGGCGGGGCATCAAGCCGAAAGTCGCGTACGAGCAGGGCGCGATCGGCTGTATTATCTATTCCGATCCGAAGGAGGACGGCTATTTCCAGGGCGACGTATATCCCAAAGGGGCATTTAAAAACGAGTCGGGTGTGCAGCGTGGCTCCGTGGTGGATTTGCCGCTCGCGCCGGGCGATCCGCTGACGAATGGGTTCGTGGCCGACGCGACGCATAAGAGGCTGTCGGTGGAGGAGGCCCCGGCGATGATGAAGATTCCGGTGCTGCCGATTTCGTACGGCGATGCGTTGCCGCTGCTCAAAGCATTGGGCGGACAAATTGCCCCTGCGACCTGGCGTGGCGCATTGCCGATCACCTACCACGTCGGCCCCGGCCCGGCGAAGGTGCATTTGAAGTTGGAATTCAATTTCGATATCGTGCCTTGCTACAATGTGATCGCGACGCTGAAAGGCAGCGAGTTCCCCGATCAATGGGTGATCCGCGGGAACCACCACGACGCCTGGGTGTTCGGCGCGGCCGACCCGGTGAGCGGGGCGGTGGCCGAGCTGGAAGAAGCGCGCGCCTTGGGCGAACTCGTCAAAACGGGCTGGAAACCCAAACGCACCATCGTCTACTGCTGGTGGGACGGTGAGGAGCCCGGCCTGCTCGGCTCGACGGAATGGGTGGAAAAATACCAGTCTGTTTTGCGGGAAAAGGCCGTTGTATACCTCAATTCGGACGGAAACGGTCGCGGATACCTGAGCGCGGGCGGCTCGCACACGCTCGAAAAATTCATCAACCAGGTAGGCCGCGACGTGACCGACCCCGAAAAGGGCACGAGCGTAATCGACCGCCTGCGTTCGCGCACGATCCTGAACGGCTCGCCGGTTGCTAAACAGGAAGCGCGCACCCGCGCCGACCTGCGCATTGGCGCGTTGGGTTCCGGTTCAGACTATACGCCGTTCATCCAGCACCTCGGCATCGCCTCCCTCAACGTCGGCTACGGCGGCGAAGATGCCGGCGGCGACTACCACTCGATTTTCGACTCTTACGACCATTACACCCGCTCCAAGGACGGCGACTTTGCCTACGGCGTCACGCTTGCCAAAACCCTGGGCCGCTCCGTGCTGCGCTTTGCCAATGCCGATGTGCTGCCGTTCGATTTCAGTAACTTCGCCAACACGGTGCAGCTCTACGCTTCGGAAGTAAAAAAGGAACTTGAAGCCACGCGCACCAAAGCGGAGGAGCACAACAAAGCGGTCGGCGAAGGCCGCTTCGAAGCCGCTTCCGACCCGAAAGACCCGTTTGTGAAGCCTGCTGTATTGTCGGTGGCTCCCTATTTGAACTTCGCGCCGCTGGATAATGCATTGGTAGCATTGGAAAACACCGCGAAAGCATTTTCCGCTTCGTCTTCGAAGTTTGCTTTCTTGCCTGCGGACAAGTTGAAGGAGCTGAACGAGATTTTATATAAAACCGAAAGGAAGCTGATCCATGCCGATGGCTTGCCGCGCCGGCCGTGGTACCGGCATCAGATTTATGCGCCGGGATTTTATACGGGGTATGGGGTGAAGACTTTGCCGATGATCCGGGAGGCGATTGAACAGAGGGATTGGAAGGAGGCTCAGGAGGGGATATTGCGGGTGACGGGGGTTTTGGAGGGGTTTGTGGGGGAGGTTGAGCGGGCGACGGGGGTGGGGAGCTTGGATTGAATTGTAGAAGTTAAAGATTGAGGCGGATGACCTGCTTCCTTCTTGTTTTAGCCCAGCGGATTTTTGGGTAGCACATATATCTCATGATGTGCTACCCATTTGTGTTCCGCTACTGATTTGGACTAAGGAGCTCAACTATACATCAACCATCGTAATTTTTACCTTCTTCTTTGTTATTGAGTTGTTCCCCACGAGGTAAGTTAATGCACGGCAAAAGTTATTCATTTCCTTCTTTTTAAAAACTCTTTCCCTCTCACTTTCACCATAATAACTATTCGGGACCGCCATTTCAATTGCTCGCTTCAATGCCCCAAGAGTTGTGGGTAGATCATAGAGATTCAGAGACTCTTGATTTGCATAATCATAGTCGAGATAAAAATTAAACTTACGAGTCACCGTTTCAACCTTCATTTCTTTCAAATTATGCGTGCCAAGATACGCAATCACTTCGTCCTGGAAATTATTAGGCAGTTCATCCGGTATGACGATATTCAAGGTAAAGTCTGCGAAATTTAGCCCTTCTACGCTTCGTTTCTCGGATTGCATTAATTCTCTTGAAACAGGTAAGACAAAATTGTCAAAATATCCCAGAGCTAGGATTGTTGATGGAGCAAGCCCGAGCTCAAAAGTTTGCCACAGATCTACAATGCGTTTTCCAATCCCATTACTTACGTCTTCAAAATTAGAACCGAAGTCAAATTCTGATAATGTGATGCCATAAAGGTCGCTTGGCAAATTCAAGCCTTTTTCCTTTACAAAAAATGCCCTGTTTCGGCCAAGTCTGCCTACATAGAGACCAAATTCGAAGAGCACATTATCACGAGCGGATATTTCCAAGTTGTCTCTCTTTAACACGACATCATCTGCCGACGCAAGTAAGATTGCGAAGTCGAATAGGGTAGAACTCTGGCTCAAAGATTCAAATGAGCTTTTGTTGTTTTCGAAAAAATCTTCATTCCATATCTGACAATCGGCAACACCGCTAAGATAGCCTTTTAGAAGTTTTGCTTTTGGGAGTCCTTCCCGCGAGCTTCCAATGAAAACTCTCGGTTTCATGAGTAAAGTGGTTTAGGCATGTCACGAAGAACTTGACTGACTTCTCCTAAAAGTCGACGTATTCCATCAACTTTTTGAGGCTTGCCTCGGAAAATGTATTCTCTCTCATCTACTGAAACTATGCTATCAGCATGGGCGCTGTCATTAACTATTCTAGTTAATTGCCTGTGCAGCACCGTAACAAGCTCGATATATGTTGCAGACCAATAATCCGAAGTATCGATATCGAAGCATAAGGCGTTTATGTCGAAACTACTCAGGTTGATTTCCAAATCCGAAAACGATTTAACATTCTTCAAAAATCGAATCATCTTTTTCAATCTTCCATTCGTGTCGCTGCTCCGTTGATTAATGCGTGCAATGCTTATGAATGGGAAGTCAGCTGATCCAGTTGCATTTGCGTCTTTATCATACACTTTAACTCCGCGGTTTTCCTTGTCATCTCTTAAGATCGTCCGGAGGTCATTATACCAAGCAGCTGTGACTATATCGACATCACGATGAAGGTCCTTATTCCTGATCTTTATTGACTTAGGTTTTGATGTGTCGCATTCGGTGTACTTCGAAGTCATTATGCGTTCGGATGTTAGCCGGATAGTTCTTAGGTCATTGTTTGAATCCCCTTGGTAACTACTCTTGTTTTTTTCGGCATTGAGTTTTCTAATTTGTAGCTCCGTCAATTGTTGTCGAAATGAATCTTCGTTTAGATATCGGTCTACATTATAGCTATCCCAATTGTAAAATTTGGAGGACAGGCAAAGTAAGTCAATGTCACTATAACCTCGGATGTGTGTGTTGGTCATAACTGAGCCCTGAAAGCGATAGTCCACACTCATAAGCTCCGCTTCAAGGTGTTTTTTAGCACGATTTCCTGCTTCGATGCTTTTGCTAGTGTATTCCGGTTCTACACCTTTCATAGCAAATCGGATAAACAATAAAGCATCCTGATATTGAAGAGATCGGAGCTCTTCGCGAAAAGGTTCCTTAAAAGCTAAATTCTCAGGATTGAGACGACGCTGCATTTGCTCAGTGAGCGATTTGTAATTTGAATTCATTTTCTTGTTTGTTAGTTATTGGTGTTCCGATCTGGTTACGGAGTAGGACACCATTTAGCCGAGCGAAGGGAAAATGAAGAAACCCGTTTGGATTTTGGCGAAGCAACTATACTTTTGCAGTCCGTTTTAACTGTGCTCAATCCTCCGGGCCTAATCTTTGGGCAAGTGCCAACTTGACCAATCTCAATTGGAAATCGCAACTTTTAAAGTCCCCACTTTGTCTGATTGCGATTTTTTCATTCAAGATCCTGAGGAGGTTACGTATATTACCGTGCCACATCCGAGTGGTGACATAATGTCAGAAGAAAAAGTTGGGTTGTATTGGTTTAAGCAAATATTATTCTAGTATCTGGCCATAAGGGCAAATAGAACATCTTCGATGCGCGATCTTTTATATTCGAAAAATAGCCACGAACTTAGTCGATATTCTGGCTACCGATGAGATGCAAGAAATTCACTGATGACGACTGAAACGCTTAGGTGAGATTCGATTTTGGAAATGATGACGTAAAACGGCTATCTCGGCAAGCGTATTAATGCAAGTCTGATATTTTAAAGCATTGAAGTATTTCTACAAATTGATACTGACAGTATCGAGCTGACATTTTGTAACTGTGCTCTGACATTTTCACGTCATTGAGCATTCGCGACAAGTCCTAAGCCCTATTTAAGTAAGCGTAGCCTCATAGAACTTCTGCGCACACAGTGGGGAAATCTACCTTACTCATTATGCTCGTCCATCTCCCTAATCAACCTCCTTGCAAAACTCTCAGCCTCCGTCTCAGAAACTAACCTAACATTAATCTCAGCCGACTTCAAAGTCAGTTTTTCCTGAATAAAGCTATTCAACTCTAAATGCCGTCTAGGAACTGAGGTTAGCAAAGTAAGATCAATACTCTCACTCGATGTGGCTAATTCCGCAAGCTTTCCCGCCCATTTGTAAACCTTACTCCTGATATTCTCCACATTTTGCAAGTCGAATGAAACCGGCAGATAGCAATGCCAAATTTCATTTTTCCAAGCTTTGTCAAACTGGAAACTGTCGTATTTAGTCTCCACTTCGTGGTTAGTCAGCTTGGCGGTTATTCCATATTCGTCAAAATACTTTTTATACTTTTTCTTCCAAACGTCGGCGTCGCTGGTTGCGGATTCGTCATCGTCACTTTGCCATTTGGTTACCAATAGACGATAGAGGTCGGCGAGGGTTTTGTTGAAATCCAGGTCGATTCCTTTTTTTACCTCTGTCAAAATCAATGAGCTGTCATCGTCCGGTAGGATTTTTTGAGTGAGTTCTACCAAGTCCTCGGGGAAGGGAAGGAGTTCCGAGAATAGCTGCTTTGCTTTTGTGATTTCTCTTTCGAACTGGCGAAGGGTTTTGAGGATCACCCTTCCGTCCGCTCCTGGGAAGAATGAAGTAATTCTTCCGTATTTGGTGATAATCTTGCAGTTTAGATGTTGGTATTCAGGCGAATATACGATCACGCCAACGTTGATAAACTCGCCGGTGACACGGTCGTGAAGATATCGGATGATTTGATACTGATATTTTTTCATATCAAAATTGCCTGTGCCAGTTGTTGTGCAAAGATAGTTCTATTCTCAACGATCAACGCAAGGTGGTTTTGGATTGTTGCCAAATCGTCTGAAACCCAGTCGGGTGGAAGCAGATTTGAAGCTTTTGCCCAAAAATGGTCGTCAATGCCGGTGAACCGTTCTATGAAGTCGTGAATATCAACCTGTGTCCCCCTCAGTTTTGGATAAAGGAAGTGCTTTCGGAGCATTGTCAGCTCCATCTCCCCAAGCTCCCAGGGTTTCAGGTTACGGTTGAAGGACAGCATGAGCATAAAATCAAATGCCAGTTCATGATCAAAAACGAACAGGTCCGACTGTACCATCAGCAGATTCGGCTTTCCTTCGCGACGGTCGGCATTTGAAATGAACAGGTCAAACGCCGTGATTTGTTCGGCCTGCGAAGCCTGAATCTTGGAAAAGCACTTCGGGCCAACAATCGGAATAGTCCCCGGAACGTATTTTGTTCCAAAGTTCAATCCTATACTTTCAGTAAATCGCTGATAATGTGGGTTTCCGCGAAGCGTATCGGCGAAATCGGTACTTACTTCAATGTAAACCGGTTCAAATGCATTCAATCCCAGTTCCATGGCAATCCAAGCACCTAAACATTCTTTCATCACAGCTTGCCTGTATATCCGCGGATGACCGAATGGTTTTACCACATAGCTGTCGCGTTCCCCACTTTCGGCATCCAATGCCAAAATCAGCATCGGTTCAGTCGTCCCTGTCGAAAGCACATCTTGCCACTCAGTAGCATGAACTGTCTTGACTAAATAGTTTTCGTCTGTGATTTTGGGCATTCAATAGCTTGTCGAAGGGGTTTGCTATTGAAAGTTAAGATCT
Organism: Dyadobacter fermentans DSM 18053; assembly: GCF_000023125.1. Classification (NCBI taxonomy): domain Bacteria; kingdom Pseudomonadati; phylum Bacteroidota; class Cytophagia; order Cytophagales; family Spirosomataceae; genus Dyadobacter; species Dyadobacter fermentans. The sequence goes on along the minus strand of NC_013037.1, from coordinate 1,597,956 downwards.
TGAAGGACTTACTGGATTGTTTGTTTTCGATGAACGAACGGTAAGATCGGGCTGAGAAATGGTATCGAAAGCTATTCTTTTGTACTCACCAATAACTCCCGAATATCAATTTTAAGATACATCGCAATCTCGTAAAGCGTCTCCAATGTTGGCTGTACCTCATTCCGAGCCCAGCGCGAGACGGTGGTTTCAGTCTTGCCCAAATGTTTGGCTAAGTCTTTCCCAGATTTCTCTTTTTCTATAAGAACAATTTTTATCCTATTAAGGCGCAATTTTGCCACGAGATGCTCATTTATAGCTGTTTCGTGTAAATAAAATATAAAAATTGCACAACTTTAAAAGCACTAAATTTGTATTGAAATAGTATTTTTATGTATATTTAGTTTGTAAATATTACTATTTATAGTACTACTGTATGGCGAATTTTGAGTTATGACACGCGAAAAAAAATCTTCCATCCCCACCGAACGCCGTCTAACCGTCTACCGAAAATTCCTCCCGCGTGTTTACCAATACGCCGTCATGCCCGAAATCCGCCTCTGCGGCAAGTGGCTGCAAGAAGCCGGTTTCGAATGCGGCGACGAAGTGACGGTGCGGTGTTTGGGGAATAAATTGGAGATTACGTTGAACCCGGAAGAGTAGAATATCTTCGCGTCCGAGCCCCTATGTGTTCGACTACTCTGCCATCGGAATTCCAGCCTCAGCTGGTATCGCTATTGCGGGGCAACTACTTCAAGTCGCGTAGCGATGTAACATTGGTAGAAAGATCGAGGGAACAGGCAATCGATAATCCCGGCAGGGATGCAACAACAGAAACCTGCAGTGCTTGTCACTTGCGTGGTTGTTTCATGCCCAAGGGGCATTGGATTACCGCTATTCCAGTGATCTGCTACCTATATTCCATGCCTGACGGCATTGCTGCAATATTACGGCGCTCTGCACCTTTTTGCTTGTTGGATGCGCAGCGTGCATGGCGCTAAGTATAGGAGAATTTGTACCGCTTCGTACGGAATATCGGCTTTGCCTGCGGGCGACGGCAATTGGCTGGGCTAATCCTTCAAGCTCAAAGATGCAGCTCTACATCCATGCTTACATGAAGAATGCGGATAATTTCGATGACGTGGCCGGAGGACTTTCTTTTCCGCCTGCTCTGCCGACCAAGTGCTTTCGGTGTAACCCCGATATCCTCCAAGTCGGACTCGTCCCGACGGGCCAGGCGGTATGATCGCATTTACGATTTTCTTTTACCTCTCATTCTGGCTCTAAATTCCTCCGGGTCGAAGTCATCCGCCCATCCGCTTTGCTCGCCGTCTACCAATGCTTGTCTCAATAGCTTCAATTTCTCTTCTTCTTTTTCCAGCAAGCGCAAGCCAGCTCTTGCGACCTCGCTGGTGGAAGCATAACGGCCGGTTTCTATTTGATTCTGAATAAATGTGTCAAAATGAGGGCCGAGGGAAATTGATGTATTTTTTGTCATGACCGATTTCTGTCGAGTTGGTAGCGAAATAAAAGTACCAAAAATTGGTAATATATAGCAGCAAAAAATCCCTCCACTAATCGAAGGGATTTTGTACTGTATCGACTGTCTTCGACCGCCCGGCGGCCCGGTCCGCTCAGACTGACATCTTTCAATTGTCATGCTGAGCGAAGTCGAAGCACTACGCGTGATGTCTGCGATATGCACTGCTCCGCTCGAAGGCGGGCGGTACGGCATAGGCGTCACTTCACCGTGTACCAATCCCTAACCCGCACATCAATCTTCCCATCCTTCTCAACAACCAGCTTCTTAAACGCCTCCGTATCGCTGAACCCACCCTGCCCACGATAATGATAAGGATAAACCACCTTCGGCTTAAACGCCGCCACAGTAGCCGCAGCCTCATTAATATCCATCGTATAAGGCAAATTCATGCAGACAAATGCCACATCGATATTCTTCAATGCCTTGATCTCCGGAATGCCGGAGGTATCGCCGCTGAGGAAGACGGATTTGCCGCCCATTTTGAGGATGTAGCCGTTGCCGCGGCCTTTGGGGTGGCGGGAGTCTGCTGTTTCGGGGAGGTTGTACATCGGGATGGCGGTGATGCTGATGCCGAGTTTTTCGGTGGTGGCGCCGTTGGCGAGGACGGTCGTTTTGGCTTTCAATGCGTCGGACATTTTATCGGCGACGGCTTGCGGGGCGACGATCACGGTGTTCGTCAGGTCGAGGGCGTTGAGGGAGGCCGGGTCGAAATGGTCGCCGTGGATGTCGGTGATCACGATCAGGTCGGGTTTGGCGATGCCTACGAAGGTTTTGGGGGCTTGGTAGGGGTCGGCGTAGATGGTTTTGCCGTTCCACGTGAGCGCGAGCGTGGCGTGGTTGAGCGGCTGGATTTTGAGCGGACCTTTGGAGGTCGGGATTTCATCGGGTTTGGGAAGTTGGGCGAAGCAGAGCGACGCTGCGAACAATACTAAAAAGGTGAACGTAGTTTTCATGATCTGTATAGGTTAGATTAACCAAATTTAGGGTTTACAGGCCCACGATCAAGCTTTTGCAGATTTTTTCATTGCTTTTTAATAGCGAAGTGCCGGACTTGTTTAGCTTGCAGCCGCATTGTTTAACGCGCATTTGAATGACTCTTCATCACAAAATGGCCGACCGCATGGCCCGGTTCACATTCTTTCTGTTCTGCGCTTTGGTCGGCGTCAGCAGCTGTTTTCAGGCATCAGCCCAAAAATTCGTCGTAGCGCCATTTAATTTCAATGTCAAAAACGGCTTCTATACACCCGCAAGTACGGACGCGAAGGCGCTCGCGAAGGTGAAAGCGGAAGTCCCGGCGCAGACGTTCATGCCGGATCCGGAGGCTGGGATGTGGCTTGTTTACCCTCCGCAGCAAGGCATTCTGCTTTTTAGGACGAAAGAATTGAAGGAACTGACGAACGTGGCCGGGAAATTAATGAGCCCGTCGATGGCGATCGTGGATACGATTTTTTACAATCAGGTCTATTTGCAAAAGGATGCTGACGGCGGGAAGTATTCGTTTGATATGTGCTATTCCCTGCGCATCGATGGTAAGCGCTACTATACCGACTTCCGGCCGCACGATTTGGCTGCTTTCAGGCAAGAATTACCGCATCATAAACAGCTTTTGCTCTTGGCATCGCAGGACACCGGCTACGAAGTGTATGCCGACAAAGGCTATCCCGAGCACTTCCACATCGCGGTTTTCGATCGGCAAAACGGGGGCCTTAAAACGCGCTTTATCAGCGAGGAATTGCCGTTCCGCTACGGCTATGAGTTTCTGGATCAGAGCGATAACGCTATTAAATCCCGATACAACGACAAGGATCGCACCTTTCACATTGCGATCCAGGGTTTGAGCGAGAATTATAAGGGTGTTTGGGATGGTAAAGTGTTGAAGCATTTGGAATAAGTAGGAGAAGCAATCGCTCAAAGTATTGTCACCGACGCCAGTATTTCCAAAATTTCATCCTCATCCTTGCTCTGCCCGTAAATGCTCAGTTTCCTGAAAGCGTCGACTTCAATGTAAAGACCGATCAATCCCTTTCCACGTTTTTTTGGCCTGACGGTGAGTGTTTTGTATCCGTTTCGCATAGATTCCGTTCGGTAATGCGTGGCATCCGTTTCTTTGGTAAAGCGGTAGGAATACATGCCCATATCGTACCGCAGCGTGTCTTTTCCATTGGTAATGCCGCCCACTTTGGAATCGTAGCCCTGTGCCTCGAATTTTTTCCAGTCGGATGGTGCTACAAATGAAAAGTCTTCGAACAGGATCGGGGTCGGCTGGTCTTTTTTACAAGCCATAGCCAGCAAAAGAGCGAGAATTGGTATAAAGGTCTTCATCGTCTTGAATTAGGGAATGTGAGTGGGTTTGAAGACCAAAATGTGCTGTATTTGGTTGTAAACTAATGTCTTTGGATATAACAATCTTACGATTAGCCTGTGTTTTGAATGCGCAGGTCTATACAATGGGTGCCTCTTCCTCACGGATATCCGGTTGAGGAGCTGTCGCCGCCAGCCTTTCCAGCACATGCGCGACAACTGGCCTGCAACTGAATAGGTAGGCATGATGGTTCATGAGGAAATGCCGGTCCCAGAAGGTGCTAAGCAGTTTAATGCCGCTGTAATCGCCTTCGCGGGCTTGGGTCATGGCTTCGTCGGTGTTGTCCAGGAAGCCGTAGTAGAGCGGGTCGGGCTCGGGATCGGTGCTATTTTTGATAATATCCAATACGTTGTAGAAGTTGAAGCCGTCTTCGAGTTGGAGATTGGGATCGTTTTTAAAGATTTCGTCGCCGTAGCTGCCCAGGTTGCGGAAGTCGGTCGTGAGGCCTTCGGCGTCGGGGCGGGGATCGAATGCGGCTGAATTTGCATTGAGGTTGAACTGCTTGGAGCTCACGTACAGCAAGTAATCGCTCGGGTCGTAGTAAATGTGGACGTTTTTGGCGAGTTGCTTCAAGGGGGTGTAATTGTAATGGAAATGCGGCCCTTTGAACTTTCTGCGCATATTTCTGAGCTGCACGCCGCCTTTTTGTACCGCCAGGTGAGTTATATCCGGCGCCATGAGGAATATGTTTTCAAAAATGCCGGTAGGAATGCTGTGGCCGCCGCCGGGGTTGACCATGCCGTTCAATAGCTGGTGGCCGAATGAATGAACGACGAGGTTAAGCGTTTTTCCGGCTTCTTTCAGTTTACTGGAGAGCACTTCGAAGTATTTGAACAAACCATTCCGCGTAAATTGCTCGCCGTAGCCGATCGAACGGTCGTCGGCCTTTTTGCGCCATCCGTACGACGGCCACCCGAAGTAAAGCACATTGGCCACACTGTTTTGCGGGTGGGCCAGGTAGCTTTGTACAAACTGCGGCACGAGATCCAGTTTAAGGCCAGGCTCCCAGTCGAAACCGTGAATGTAAACGAAAACATGCTTGCGGGATTCGGGCAGGCGGCTCGCGGCTTGCGTCACGGCTGTGGCCCAAACCTCTGGAAACAGCTCCATCACCTTGAATTCGCGGTTCGGCGAGGGTGGAAGGTTGGCAAAAAATAGCCTGTCGGGCGCATCCGCCATTTCGATCACCGGCACGCCGGCAGTTTGCGCGCGGTAGCAAACGAAGAAATGCGACTGATCGGCAGACGAAAGGCCAGAGTAGGCATTCAGTTCCACCTTATTGGCGATGACCTTCGTGCCGTCGCTCGTGATGTACCACAATGCACGGCCGTCGCGCTCGGCGCGGGTGACGGTGACCGGATTGCCTCTGGTAAAAAACGGTCGCGCACCATTCGGACCGGGGCGCTGCGATCGCTGGTCGAGGTCGTCGTTGATAATTCCTTCCATGGAGATGGTTATTTAAAAATCAAGGTACTTCTACAAGTTAGCGAGGATCGTGATTTTACTCAATCGTTTGTTATTTACCGGCAGGAGGACTTGAATGTGCATGCGGCGGGAGCAGAAATGGTTGGCTGGCACAATTTTGGTCATTTCATTGGCATAACCATCCAAACACCAAAGATGAAAGCTGTTATTTCGGTGTTATGTGCCGCCTCCGTTATGGTGGCTTGTAATACGCAGTCAGATAAGCAGGAAGCACTCTTGAAATCACAACAGAAAACCATTGATTCCATGCGTGTAGCCATGGAAAAGCAGGCCATCATAGATTCAATGAACACGCTGCACACGCAACGCGCGGAAGCGGAAAAGTGGGAAGATGTTGAGAAAAATGAGGCAACAAACCACAATCAGGCCGTTGCAAGCGCACCTGCCGCACAATCAGCTCCGGCTAAAAAGAAATGGAGCCATACCGCCAAAGGGGCAGTCGTGGGCGCGGGGACCGGCGCGATCACCGGCGCGATCGTCAACAAGAAGCGGGGTGAAGGTGCATTGATCGGCAGCCTAATCGGTGCCGGCGTAGGTGCAGGTACCGGCGCGATCGTCGACCAGAGTGTCAAAAAACGCAAACAACAATAATCACATACGCTATAAGAAAGGCAAATTGCCGGTCGTGAGGCCGGCATTTTTTTTGATCGACCTTTCAAAGCCGAATCTTGTCGCAAATGACCCTTTCAAAAGGCGCTTTGACACTCGTTTGAAATGCAGTTGGTGCTCTAAATTTGTATTGATAATCAATCATTAATCAACCATCAACATTTCAGAAATCATGAGAAAGATCATCACCAACACATTCGCGACATTAGACGGCGTTATTCAGGCACCCGGCGGCCCCGAGGAAGACCGTGCCGGCGGCTTTGAGCTCGGCGGATGGTCGTTTCACTACTGGGACGAAATCATGGGCCAGGTCATGGACGAGGGGATGAGCCGGCCCTACGACCTGTTGCTAGGCCGTAAAACGTACGATATTTTCGCCGCCCACTGGCCGTTCATGGAAAACGACCCCACCGCCGAGCAGTTCAATGCCTGCAACAAATACGTGGCGACGCAAACGCTGAAAGATGCGACCTGGCAAAACACGGTGCTGCTCAATGGCGACACGCTTGCGCAATTGAAGGCCCTCAAATCCGAGGACGGCATCGACTTGCAGGTACATGGCAGCGCCGATTTTATCCAGACGCTCCTCCGCCACAACCTGATCGACGAAATGAATATCTGGATCTTCCCACTCGTGATCGGTCAAGGCAAAAAGCTGTTTGCCAACGGCACAGTCCCGTCCAATCTCAAACTGACAAAACACAGCGTATCAAGCACCGGCGTCATCATGACAACCTACGTGCCCGATGGCGAGATTAAAGTGGGTTCTTTTGCACTGGAAGAGCCTACTGAGCTGGAAATCAAGCGAAGGGAAAGTGGAGTGTAGCTCTTTGCCTGCGTGTTTTACCTTGTAATTATAACACTTAGTGTTAGATTTACAAGGTAAAACCGTAGTAATTCCGAAGGGAAAAGGTTAGTTTTACCTTGTAAATCTAACACCGGATGTTATAATTGCAAGGATGATACCACGGATAGCGAAGGAAGAAATTGATGAGTTGCTGGATAATTTTCCAGCTGTGGGCGTATTAGGGCCACGGCAAATTGGCAAAACTACGCTTGCCGAGCTCGTGGCTGAGTCGCTCGATCCCAAACCCATTTACCTCGACCTTGAAAATCCACTTGATCTGGCCAAACTCAATGCGCCGGAGGTGTATTTCGAAGCGCACAAGGGAAGTCTGATTATCCTGGATGAAGTGCATCGTGTGCCCGAACTTTTCCCGGTGCTGCGTGGCGTTATCGACCGGCGCAGAAAAGAAGGATTGCGTTCACGCCAGTTTCTGATCCTCGGCTCCGCCTCCCTCGATCTCTTGAGACAATCGTCCGAGACATTGGCCGGAAGGATTGCTTACCGTGAGCTTTCGGGGTTTGTTATTAATGAAATTGAAGAAACCGGCCCCGGCGCGCAGGATAAATTGTGGCTGCGGGGTGGCTTTCCAGATAGTTTTTTGTCCAAAAACGACGTGAACAGCTTTCGCTGGCGGCTCAATTTTATTAATACTTATCTGGAAAGGGACATTCCGCAGTTCGGGCCGCGCATTCCCACTGTCTTGTTGAGAAGACTTTGGACCATGCTCGCGCACCATCAGGGCGGGCAGTTGAATACGGCGCAGCTGAGTTCAAGCCTCGATATCGCATTGCCGACGGTGAAACGCTATGTGGAGCTGCTCGAAGACCTTTTTCTGATACGGACATTGCGGCCCTGGTCGGGAAATGTGGGCAAACGACTTGTGAAAACACCCAAAGTATATATCCGTGATAGCGGCCTCACGCATGCGCTGCTCAACCTCGCCACGTACGATGATTTGCTTGGCCACCCGGTGTCGGGCAATAGCTGGGAGGGGTTTGTGATAGAAAACCTAATGGCTGCGGTGCCTATGGGCATGACGCCCTGGTATTACCGCACCTCCGCGGGAGCAGAAATTGACCTGGTTCTCGAAAGGGGGCCGAAGGAGCGGTATGCAATCGAAATAAAAAGATCGCTGTCTCCCGCGCTTTCGAAAGGTTTTTACCTGGGTTGCGAAGATATCGGAGCCGAGAAACGTTTTTTGGTATATCCCGGCAAAGAGAGGTTTCCCCTTGCAAAGGACGTTACGGCCATTCCGCTGGCGGATATGGTTACCGAATTACTCAATCTGAAAATATAAATTCCCTATGGCCTGGAACCCCGAAGTGTATAATAAGTTTAAATCAGAGCGCTCGGCGCCGTTTTACGATTTGATGGCGTTGCTGAAAGTCCGGCCGGGGCTGGAAGTGATCGATTTGGGTTGCGGAACGGGCGAATTAACGGCCAAGTTGGCTGATACCCTGCCGGAATCCCGGGTCTTGGGCGTGGATTCTTCCCAGGAAATGCTGGGCAGTTCACAAAAAGCGAATGGTAGTACATTGAATTTTGAATGCATCACGATCGAAAACCAGCTCGAAAAGCCGCAGCAATGGGATGTGGTTTTCTCCAATGCAGCCTTGCAATGGATACCGGATCATCGCGCGCTATTCCCCCGGCTCATTTCCAAAATAAAGCCCGGCGGCCAGCTGCTGGTGCAAATGCCTGCCCAGCATCACAACCTAACCAACCGTTTGCTCAATGAGCTCGCCACACGGGAAACTTATGCATCGGCATACGAGGGCTGGAACCGCCTGTCACCCGTATTGGAACTGGACAGTTACGCCCAGCTGCTTTTCGAAAACGGAAGCAAATCCATGCAGGTGTCTGAAAAAATATACCCGCTCGTGCTGAACGACGTGGACGCGCTGCTGACCTGGGTTTCCGGCACGGCACTGATTCCCTACCTCCAACGCTTGCCGGAGGAGTTGAAAGCGGTATTTGTAGAAGATTACAAGGCAATGCTAAAAAGCCACTTCCCGAAAACCCCTGTTTTTTATCCGTTTAAGCGGATCTTGATAGGGGCGGAATTTTGAAGGGCTGACACAAGACCAGCCCTTCAAAATAATTAAGCCTGATAAGCGCCGGCGAAGCGCTTGGCGAAGTCTTCGAGTTTGAAACTTCCTTTGATTTCGCTGCTGTTTTTCCAGTAGTCTTCCTGCATTGTGCCGTTCTGCAGCGCCTGGCCCATGTCGCGGTAGAGGCCGGCGAAGCTTTCGTTCAGGCCGGCTTGGAGCATGCCGTTGTAGCTGTCTTCGTCGGAGAATGTAACCCAGGGTGTTCCTTCCTTGCCTACGGCCGCGCCGAGGACGGCGGCGATTTCGGTCGGGTGGCGTTCGTCGCTGGAAATGTAGGTGATCGTTTGAGCTTCGGGAAATGGCGCGAGAAGCTGCTCGGTGGCTACTTTGGCGATGTCGTCGGTATCTACCAGCACGAGTTTCTCGTCCGTGCCGCCGAAGTTGCTGCCCGCGATTCCCGCATTTTTTATTAGCCCGATTTGTGAATAAAGGTTATTAAAAAAGTAGGAAGGACGCAGGATTTTGACCTGCAATCCCTGGACTTCTGCCAGCTTTTCTTCCAGATAACCCAATGCGTCGATCGGCCCGGCGCCCTTGCGCATGTGTGCGCCGATGCTGCTCAGGAGCACAATGCGCGTGATGCCAGCCGATTGAATGGCTTGCACGTATTTATCGGCTACGTCAATCTGGAACGCGGCGTAATCGCTCAGAGAAAACACGCTCGGGATCATGAGATAGGCCACGTCGCCGCCCCGGAACGCCGCTTCGAGGAAGACCGGATCTTGTACCGAACCGATCGCCGCTTGCGCGCCGAGGTTTTCGATCTGCTCTTTTTTATCGGTGTTGCTGCTGATAACCACTACTTCGTGACCAGCTTTTAAGAGATTTTGGGTAACGGGCAGGCTAATGTTGCCGAGTGACCCTGTGATGATGTATTTCATGTCTGTTTTGCATTTGTTTTTTGATGGGACAAAGCTATATTTGTACTTACTTTTTGACAAGTACTTACCCGAGAGTATGTATGACTAAAATCAAAGAAAGCTCGACTTACAATGCGAACCGCGAGATCGTAATGCAGGAATGTCCGGTTACGTATGTGATGAACAAGATCGGCGGCCACTGGAAGCCCATCATTCTTTATCACCTGCTGGCCGGGAGCAAGCGTTACAGCGAAATCCGGAAGGCGATGCCGCATATCACCGAAAAAATGCTGATTCAGCATTTAAAACAGCTGGAAAACGACCGTTTGCTCATCCGCGAGGCTAAGCCGGTGGTGCCGCCGTATGTTACCTACACGCTCACCGAAGGCGGCCGGGAGCTCGAATCGGTGATTAACGCGATGGCGGAATGGGCTTACCGTGATATGAAACGGAGCCATGCGGCAGTTGAGGCGGAAATCGCGGCGTGATAGCCGGGCAAAGTTTTTGTCGATTTTGCATTTGCTGCTGACATACTGTTGTCAGCAGAGTCATTATTTTGCGTCCAAAACAGACACGTCATGAAAGTTCATACCACCAATTACGAAAACACATTCATCGAGATAGCCGACGATTGTCCGGCTGCCGGGGGCGAGGTACCACCGATGAAAGGCGATTCCAAAACCGTGGCCGGTATTCAATACGAGATGATCAGCAAAAATCCCTACAAATTCACGTCCGACGATGTGCTTTTCCAGGTTTTTGCCGAACGGAAGGATCTTACAGAAAGTGAACTGGAAGATGCGCGGAAGCAGTTTTTCTCAAAAGGCCAGGCGTGTATGCGCGCGTCACCTTTGACGAAACGCTATGGCTGGGGCATTCACAACGACGGGAACGGGAAGATTGCATTGTACGCATGTGATAGTCCCGAATACAAGAAATTCACGCAAAAACCGGATTTGAAAACGGTGAAAGCGATGAAATCCAGCCGCTGATTTGGCGGAATGCAGCATTTATTTTAGTTCATCAACCAAAAACTATGCGCAAAATCATTCTCGATCTGGCGGTGAGCCTCGACGGTTTCATCGAAGGCCCGAACGGCGAAATCGACTGGATCACGATGGACGATAGCGTGGGCGGTGGCCTCGTCGATTTTCTCTCGGGTATCGATGCCATTTTCTATGGTCGTGTCAGCTACGACCTCTGGGGCCAGTACCTGCCGCCCGCCGAGGTGTCCGAAACGGAAAAGCAGCTTTGGGAAGCCGTTCACAGCAAGGAGAAATACGTTTTCTCGCATAATGCGGTTGGCGATGGCAAAGCGACGTTCATCAACACCGATTTGGCGGAACACGTCCGGGAAATTCGGCAAAGGCCGGGCAAGGGCATTTGGCTCTACGGCGGAGGCTCGCTGATCACGACGTTCATTAATCTGGATCTGATCGATGTTTACCGCCTCGCGATTTACCCCGTTATACTGGGAGAAGGTAAGCCGGTGTTCGACAATATCAGGCACCGTGTCAACCTCCAACTTGATCAGGTGAAGAGCAGCAACAATGGCATTACATTCCTGGAATATTCGAGGAAACGGGACGTTTGATCGTCCCCGCACTCCTGCAAAACAAAGCCGGCTACCCCTCAGGAGCAGCCGGCTTTGCATTTTTAATACTAATTACTGTCAGATGACGGCACCAGTTTCGCTTTCAGATCGGGCTCTTTCATGTCCTTATCCAGCGGGAACATCGGCCGTTTAATGCGTTTGTAGGGCAATCGCTCCAAGTCCTGGTCGACGCCGCCCGGCGTAAGCGCCAGAATCCAATCAGCGCGCATGTTATAAAGCTCCGGTTCGAGGTAACCGATTTTTACCACTACAATATCCGACTTGCGCGGGTTGAGGCCCAATCTGGTGAAATCAGCTTCTTTATGGTAGGGCTTACGCTTTTTCGTAACGATTACGCGCACGCTGCCCACTTTCACAACCACCTCGGTTTCAGCATTGATATCGCCGTGATGGATGGCCTCCACGGTGCCTGCCAGGTGAACGGGCGGCGCAAAACGTGCGTCCACCTTTGCACCGGCATGCGCGTCGATTTTGCCTCCCACGCCTGCTTTCACCGCTGCTTCCACCAGTTCGGGGCCGGGAATGGAGGCGTAAATGAGTGATGGCCCGTTTTCGGCTTTGAATTCCGGTCGTTTCAGGATTTCGGTGATCGTCCAGGTGACGTCGCCTGCACCGCCTGCCGTGGGATTATCGCCCGAGTCGCTGATGAAAAACGGTCGCTTGTTACTGCCGAGTGCCTTGTTGAGTGCGCCTTTCAGATCGTCGGTGGGTGCTACGAATGCGAATTCCTTGCGGACATCCCAGAAACTTTTTGCGAGCATTTCGGCGCTTTGGGTCACGTTGGCTTTGTCGTCGCCGGTCACCATTACTACCGCGTGGTTGCGCGGCTCGTCGGCCCAGGCGTAGCCCACCCACATGGCCGCGTCGATCACGCCCGGCTGCTTGGAGGCGGGGGCGACTTTGGCATAAAGCGATTTGCCGGGCTCGATGCGCGTACTGGTTTTTTCGCCGGGGAGAAGGACCGGAACGGGAATCCACGCTTTGTAGGCGGGTTTTCCTTTGCCGCTTTCCAGTCGCGAGAGCAGGTTTTCGACCGCGCGGCGCTTGGATTGCATGGCGTCCTCATGCGGCGCCATGCGGTAGCACGTAATGAGGTCCGTGTGCTGTGCGAGACGCCACGAGACGTTGCCGTGCAGGTCCATGCACGTAGAAATGAGCACTTTTTTGCCGATCACCTCGCGGACGCGGGTAATGAGGTCACCCTCGGGATCGTCCAGTCCTTCTACGCTCATGGCACCATGGATATCGAAATACAGGCCGTCGTACGGGCCGTTCTTTTTGAGCAGGTCGAGGGTCTGCTTCACCAGCGACTCATAGGCCGCCCGCGTCACCATACCGCCCGGCAGCGATTTCCCCACCAGCGCCGGAAGCCATTCGGCGCGTTTGCGCAGACTGGAATCGGCGGCCATGAAGGGGTAGGAGGTAAAAATCTGTTCGCCGTATTTCGCCTTGAACGCCGGTTCCTCCGTGCGGGCAGGCGAAAACGTACTCGACTCGATGCCGAGCCCGGCGATCGCGATCCGGGGAAGTGCTTTGGATTTTTTTCCGCTGTCCGCAAAGGAAAGCGTCTGCAAACCGGCCAGCAGGAAAGAAAGGATCAGGGAAAATGTAATTTTCATATTTAATGTTTTAACAAAATGGTTTTAGGCCGCTATTTTGTTTAAACATAATGAAAAATGGCGAAATCTATTTCCTAACAGGCTTTTCGGCGCCGTACCCGCCCGCACCGTGAAACCAGTTGGCCCCCTGGCCCACGAGCCATAGGTAATAATCGGAAGGCAGGTCCGCCTCGATCCCGACAAACTTTCCGTCACCGTTCAGCGGCGTGCTTCCTTCTTTGAGGGTTTTGAAGATCGCGGTGCCTTCGTCCACTTCATCGAACATCGCGACGTAGAGCGCCTCTGCACCCGACATTCTCGCACCAGCGATCTGCTGCCACAGGAACTCGCCCTTGTTGCGCGGGATCTGGTTGTAAAGCGACTTGTCGTTTTTGAGGTTACCCCAGCTGAAACCGGGAAACACCAGCGGCGCGTAGTCAATCTTGTTTGTTTTGCACCAGTTGATATCCCCAGGCAGGTTCGGTCCGGCCACGCTCACATAATTGGAGGCATTGTAACGCCCCACGGCCCATGGCATGATTATATCGGCTTGTTTGATCACCGTGTGCAGCAGCGGCGACTGCTCGGTATCGTTGCCCAGCTCGCGCCAGTAATAGGGCACGCCGAGGAGAATGGAGGCTTTTTTGGCCGGCCCTTTCACTTTTTCGAGCAGGCTTTGAATGTCCGCGATGGTGTATTTACGGCCGTCGTTGAAGCCTACGCCCCAAATGGCAAGCAGCGGACGACCGTTATGCCGGAGGTAGGTCGGGTTTTCCTGGCCATCGAAGAGTTTAAACTGCTGTTGGAGTTCCTCCCAATCGCGGACGATGAAATCCATGTCTGCCGAAGTGGAGCCGCTGAGATCGTACATGATGCTGATCGCCCTGCCGTATTTCTTAGCGGCTTTCAATGCATTGGCGAGTACCTTATTGAAATGCCGCTTGCCGCTTTCGCCCTTCACTTCCACCACAAACCTTTGCATATATACGCCGTCGATGCCGTGCTCTTTCATCCATTTGAAATGCAGGTCTACGCTTTCTTCGTCGTAGGGGCTGTACACTTTCGCCGCCTCGCCGCTGGCATATTTGAATGCCGTATTGTAAGATTTGGAATATTCGCTCACATCCGGCCAGAAATCGATCGAGGCAAACCCCGGCTCGAACTTTCCGGCTTTCTGATAGTGATGCCAGCCGCGCCCGGCGCCGTCGCCTTCGGCCGTAAACCAGCCCTGGTAACCGGCCATGACCAGCCCCTTGTAACTTTTATAAAGCGAATGCGATTCGTCGTATCTGACTTCCTCGACGGGTTTGGGATCGTTCGTTTTCGGATCTTCATCGCTGCCCTTGCAGCCGAACGAAACCAGGGAAATGCAGATTAGGAGTTTTATTAATTTCATAAGGGGTTGTAAGCTTTAAGCTGTATGCAGTTGGCTAGTTTTTAGATAAAATATTTGTGGCCGCAGGCTGGTGCTGAAAGCTAATTGCTTAAAGCCTATGGCCTACGGCTTTTTAATTTACAATGCAATCCTAACCGCTTTCGCATAATTAAACTTCGACTCCGGTGCGTCGATGATGCCTCCTACGCGGAAGAAGTAAGGGTTGCCGGCTTTCAATACATTGCTGTTGGATGGAATGTCGATTTCCAGCTGATACACCTTATCCGGGTCGATGGCGCCGTTGATTTCCTGCTCAGCCAGCGCCACGCGCATAGGCTCGCCCACGGAGGGTTCCGGGTGTGCGTAGAGGCCTATTTTGCGCACATTATTCATTACGGTTTGCTGCAATTTGAACTTGGCGATCACTTTCGTTCCGGCTTTTTCAATGCTCGCTTCTTTCACGCGAATGTAGGGCTGCACCTTGAAATCGAGCTTCGTATCGCCTTTGACGGCCACTTCCTGTGCCCCCATCGGCACGAAATTACCGCGTACGGGCGTGATCGTGTAAGTATTCGCGAAAATCAGGTTGTTGCGGTAGCTTCCGTCGTTTTTGACGATCATCGTTTGCTTCGTCTGCGATGCGTAGCCGTGCTCGATGAACTCGATCGTGCTGCCGCGGATGATGTCCTGTTCCACAGGCTCGTCGGTGTCGATATCGAGAAACGTGCCATACAGCTGAGAATCAGGCGCCGGATAATTGTCGACGCCGCAAGCCGCCGCGCCGAAAAGCAGGAGCAGAGCGGAGATGTGGGTGGTTATTTGTTTCATTGTTAGATCGTTTGTTACGTTGTGAAGGCTGTAAGCTGCAAGCTGTAAGCTGTAAGCTGTACTATGCTTCAAAAATTCTCGCTTGTCGAGCCTATCGCTTAAAGCCTAAAGCTTATAGCCTAATGCTTAAAGCCCCCTCAATACTGCGGATTTTGAACCAGACCATTCGCCCCAATGCCCGGAATCGAACGGTAGTATTGGCGGTAGTCGAATGTGGCCGGGTTGCTGCGGGGCACGTTGACGCGCACAAAAATGTATTTCGCGGGGGTGACGCGCAGGTCCAGGATCGGCAGCAATGCGTGGCGCATGGTGTTATTGAACAGCGTGTGGTATTCCCGGCGACGGATGAGGTCCCAGAACCGCTTGTGCTCGAACGCAAGTTCTACGCGCCGCTCGCGGATCACATTGTTGATCGTCAGCGGGATCTCCGTTTTGTGGCCGGCCCGGCGGCGGATGTCGTTCAATGCCTTTTTACCTTTCGTCTGGTCGCCCGTGCCGCTTTCGGCGATGGCTTCCGCGTAGTTCAGCAGGATTTCGGCATAGCGGAAGTCGGCAAAATCGGTTACGGACTGGTTCCAGCCCGGCGGGATGTTCAGGCCCTCATTCAGGAACTTCTTGAAACTCACACCTGTGCGGGTATTATTGCCGCCCCAGGTATCGAATCCCGAATATTGCGTCCGATCTGCCGCGCCATAGGTGTAATAGGTTTTGCCTGCATGGGTGAAAGGGTCGCCGCCCATGATCTGTGCCGTTCCGTCCGGTTTGATGAACCCGGCCTGGATAACGATTTTCTGGCCTTTCCAGCTTGTACCGGGCAGGATCATCGTCGCCCACATGCGCGCATCCCTTCCTTTGAAAATTTCGTTTTCGGTATCAAACCTTTTGTATTGTTTGGCTGCATTGAAACCGGTGTAATCGCTCAGGTCGTTTGCTGCGGCCGACGTGGCCAGCGGCGCGCTTTCCCCGGGCTTGTCGTAGCTTTCGTACACGTCCATCAGTTCGAGCGTCGGGTTCATGCGGCCCGGGTGCGGCCAGCCGTTGGCTGTTTGGTTGGGCTGGTACCAGATGCCGTAATTATGCCCTGTGCCCGAGCCCGGTCGTGCATAGCCTTTGATAAAAATCACCTCTTCCGGCGCATTGTTGGGGTCTTCGAAAAGCAGCCGGTAGTTGTTTGCAGCTTCTTCGGGTGTGGCTGGTGAGGGTTTATATAAATTGAATTTCCCCGCACTGATAATGGCCTCCGACGCATCAATGGCTGCTTTGTAAAATTCCGCGGCCGCGGTTTTGTCTAATCCGACAAGCTTCTGATCGGCGGCGGTTCCCGAGATAGGGGCCCGGTCGGCGTACTTGGCTAGTGACGCCGCATGCAGTGCTGCACGGGATTTGAGGGCATATGCCACCCATTTAGTCGCGCGGCGTTCGCCACCCGGCCAGGCGTCGCCGAGATTGCCGGCAGCAGTGTCGCATTCTTTTAATACAAAATCCCAGGTTTCCTTTTCGGTACTGCGCGGCACTTTCAGGGCTTCCACATCGCCTTCATATTTCTGCACCGAAGTGATCAGCGGCACGCCGCCGTAGCGTTTGGCCAGGGCAAAATACGCATAGGCGCGGATGAATGCGCTTTCGCCGATGAGGGCTTTGCGTTCGTCGTCTGTCACATCCAGGGTAGGGATGATGTCGATCAGGATATTCACGTCACGGATCAGTTTGTAACCCTGGTCCCACCATTGGAAATCGCCATCTCCCACAAAATCGCCGAATTCGGTATGCACGGCCTCGTCGGTGGCCATGGCCGGGGCGAAGCCGCCGTTGTTAGGGTCGCCGGTGTTCCAGTTGAATCCCTGCCGGAAGAAAGTAAAATCCTCTATCGGCAGCTGGTAGTACAGGTTTGCCATGTACAGTTTCACACCTTCCGGGTTGGAGAAGAGGTTTTCGCCCTGCAACTTATCGAGCGGCTGCTTGTCGAGCACATTGCCGCAGCTCATCGCCACGAGCACCAGCAGGAGCGTCAGGATATTTTTTAAATAGCTCATTATCAATTGAAGTTAAAAGTTGACATTGATCCCGAAGTTGAAGCTCCGCGTTACCGGGTAGGTAAGTCCCGCGCCGAATAAGCCTTCCACTTTTTCAGGATCGAAGGGCTTCACGAACGGATCGGCCCAGGTGAAGATGTTGTGCGCATTGCCGTACACGCGTACATCGTCAATACCGATTTTTTTCAGCCACGACAGGTTGAACGTATAGCCGAGCTGCGCGCTTTTGAAACGCAGGTAGGAAGCATCCTTCCGCCACGCACCGCTTTCGGCGTACATGGCGCCCACATTGTAGTTGAAGCGGGAAGCCGGCCATTCGCCGGGAATCCACTGGCCGTCGGGCGACTGCTGCCATCTGTCATAGAAATATTCCGGCGTGTTGCCGCGGAATGCGAAGACTTCGGCATACACTTCGCGGAAGCGCACGCTGTATTTCCCCGAACCCTGGAACAATGCCGTAAAATCGAAGCCCTTCCACGACGCGTTGAGCGTGACGCCGTAGTACATTTTGGGATCGCCGCCGAAGAACAGCGGAATGGCGTCGTTGCCGTCGATCACGCCGTTGCCGTCCACATCCTTGTATTTAAAATCGCCCGGCAGCTCGCGGGTGTTGCCCAGGTCGCCATTCTGAATGGGTGCGTAAATGACCTCGTCCTTGCTCTGGAACTGGCCTTCGAGCTGGTAGGCCCACACCACGTCATTCCACCGGTTGGTAGCTCCGCCGCGCCATTTGTCCATGCTGCTGAGGAACTCGCCCCGCTCCACGTACCGGTTCTGCGTGCGTGCGAAGTTGAAGTTACCGGAAATCCCATATTTGAAATCGCGGATCTGTCCATTATAGCCGGCTGAAAACTCGATTCCCCGCACACGGTCGCTGTTCAGGTTTTCCTCGGGCAATGTGCCGCCGAATGTGTTGGGCAGCGACACGTTCCGGCGGGCGAGCAGGCCCTTGCGGTCGCGTTGGTAGACGTCGAAAGTAAGGTCGATTTTGTTATCCCAAAGGCCCACGTCGATACCCACGTCCTGGATGTTTGACTTAAACCACGTCAGCTTTTCGTTCACGATTGCCGGGGAAGCGGCGCCGGTGGTGTAATTGCCGTTCGTAAACTCATATCCGCCGCCGCCGGTGAGCGAGAAGCCGGGCACATACTGGAACGGCGCACCTGCATCCGCACCCACAAGGCCGTAAGAGCCCCGCAGTTTCAGCATCGAAATGAATGGGATTTGTTTCATGAAACCTTCCTCGGACACGCGCCAGCCCGCCGATACGACCGGGAATAGCCCCCAGCGGCGGTCGGGATGGTAGCGGTAGGAGCCATCGTAGCGCGCGGCGATTTCCAGCAGGTATTTCTCTTTGAAATCATAATTCAACCGGCCGACGTACGACTGGCTGGCATATTCCGCCTCGGAACCGCTCGTGGTCTGGTTGTTGAGTCCTGCCTGGTCGATCTGGTCGTTGGTGAAGAATGCATATTCACGGCCGAGCCCAGCCCAGCGGTTGTGCGATTCCTGCTGCTCGTACACGAGCGTCGCGCCGAGGTTGTGGTTTTTCGCGATCACGGTGTTGTAAAACAGCTGTCCCTGGAAGGTAATGCGGTTATTGTCCGTGAAATTGTTGCCGATGCGCGAAGGATTGCGCTGGGCGTGCGCGGTGTACTTGTCCGTTGCGGCGTCGTAGGTGTACAGGTTGTAGGCCTTCGACACCGACTTGCCGCGGTAGTTGTTGCTGTCGTAGGCCACGAGCCCCTTAATGCGCAGCCCCGGCACGAATGGCACGGTGTAGGTGAGTGCGAATGTCGATTGAAAGAACTTGTTCACCTCCTGCGAGTAGCCCGTGAGTTCCCGGTCGGCCAATGCCACCGGATTATAGCCGCCGCTCAGTAATGCGGGGTATTTGGGGTTGTCATTGGCGAAAGGACGCTCGGTAGGCAACGCAATGCGGGTTCCTTTATAGATGTTAAAAAAGTTATCACCCGGCTGCTCCCGCTTATCAAACAGCCCCGAAAGGATCAGGTCCGCTTTCAGGTTTTTGGTTAAATCAATACCAATATTGGAACGGAAGGTATATTTCTGATAACCCATATCGCGGCTTTTGAGCAGGCCGTTTTCTTTCTGGTAGCCAAAGCTCGTGAAGTAGCTCACCACGCCCTCGCCGCCCGATGCCGAAATGAAATGCTGCTGCTGGCCGGCCGATCTGTTCAGCGTTTCCTTGTACCAGTCGGTGCCCTCGTAGCCGGGCGCGCCGGAGCGGAACTTTTCGATCTCTTCGGGCGAGTACACCGGGTTTTCTCCCAGGTTCTTGGCAGCGTCGTTCCGCATTTCGGCCCATTGCAATGCGTTGGTCATCCGGGGCACATCGGTGGGGCTTTGGCGGCCGTACACCATGTTGTAGCTGAACTTTGGCTTGCCCTGCTTCCCTTTTTTCGTCGTCACGATCACCACGCCATTCCCCGCACGGATACCAAAAATCGCCGCGGAAGCATCTTTCAGCACCGAAATACTCTCAATGTCGTCCGGGTTGATTTTCTGAAATTCATAACCGCCGTCGCGCGCCACGCCATCTACCACATACAACGGCTCTCCAAAACCACGTATATTAATGTTCGTGCTGAACGAGCCCGGTTCGCCGGAATTCTGGCGGATCTGCACCCCGGCCACCTTGCCTTGCAGGCTTTGCGCCAGACTCGTGTGCGTGGTGGTTTTGATTTGTTCCGAAACAATGTTTGAAATGGCGCCGGTGAGCGTTTGCTTGCGCTGCGTGCCGTAGCCTACCACCACCACTTCCTGCAAGTCGTCGGAGCTGGGTTCCAGGCGAATGCTGAAATCGGTATGGTTACCGACCGCGACCTCCTGCCTTTTGTAACCCAAAAAACTCACGATCAGCACCGATCCCGACTTAGGGACGGCGAGTGAAAATTTTCCGTCGGCGTCGGTCGTTGTGCCCTTCGCGGTGCCTTGGAGCACGATGCTTGCGCCGGGGATCGCGCTGTTTTTTTCATCCTTCACTTCGCCGCCGACGAGCACCTCGTCCGCGGCTACCTGGGCCAACGCGGCAGTCTGTACGAGCAGCACCGCGCACAATGCAATGCACACGCGCCAGAGCCTGGTCCGGAAGGATTGCCTGCATAAATGTTTTGATAGAAGTTGTTTGTTCATACCGTAGGGTCAAGTTCCTGGTTGTTTAAATGTGTTTGGTTGGTAATGCCGCTCCCCGGTCGGGAAGCGTGGGTGAAATGAGCAATCGGTCGGCCGAACCTTGTGGTCAAAGTAATCGGGCACTGATTAAGAAATGGTTAACAAAGCATTAACGGGGCGCTTAATTGGCCTCTTTTTTACATTTTCCGGGTAAAATATTGAGGTATTTGAGGAAGTAGGCGGCGAAAGCGCTGTGAAGCCGGAATGAGGAGAGGGCAAAAAAATCAGGCGGAGAGAAACTCCCCGCCTGATATCAGTTAACCTAAACAACGCTTTAATTAAGCATTGGTGTCATACGATTATCGGTTGATTACCACTTTTCGGTTCACAATTTCCCCGTTTTTGTGCGTGATCGTCAGAATGTACATGCCCACAGGCAGGTTTTTCACGTCGATCGTTTTGGAAACAGTCTTACCCGATTTATAAACCGACATTCCCGTCAGGCTATGCAGTTCCACCGATTTAACCTGGCCCCAGTCGGTGCTTCTCAGGTTGAGGGTGGTGGAAACCGGGTTCGGATAAAGTTCCGATACGAGGGCCAGTCCGTCATAGCGAACGTTGATGATCTTGCTGTAAGCGAAGGTCTTGTCAGCATCCACCATTTTCAGGCGATAGAAGTTGTCGCCCTGAGCGGGTTTCTGGTCCACGAATGCGTAATCCACGAGTTTGTAGCTTTCGCCTTGCGATTTCTGCGTGCCGATGGCCGTCCAGTTCTTGCCGTTGCTGCTGCGCTGGACCTCGAAATAGTCGCTGTTGGTTTCCTCTGCGGTATTCCATTTCAGTGCTACCGTGTTTTCCACCTTTGCACCGCTGAAATCGATCAGGGTCACCGGCATCGAGCAGTCTTTGAAAGCGATAAGCGTGTCCGAACAGTTGTTCACTGTGGCTACGATGATCGCCGTTTCCTGGCTTGGGATGCCTGTCACGGTGTTACCGCTCACGGTTCCCTTGTCAGTTGTGATCACGGCTCCGGCGGTGGCGGTGAAAAACACCGTGTACGTCTGCGGATCGGCACCGAAGTCGCATTGGTACTCGTCGCCGGTCAATGCGATTGTCGGCTTCGCGTCGATGGTCACGGAGGCCGTTTGTCCTGAAATCGCCGTGGAAGCGCTGCCTGCGCCGGTCACGTTGGTCAGCGTGTACACAAATGTGCCGGTGGCAGTGGTTGGCACACTCACGGTGGCCGTGGTGCTAGCCCCGGTAGTGGTTACTTGCTGTTCAGCCCCGCCGTTGATTTGGTAGGTAAATGTAAATGGCGCGATGCCGTTCACAGCCGTGAATGTGACCAGCGGAGCCGTCTCGCTCTGGCAAGCGGTAGTGCTGCCTGAAATCGTAGCGGAAAGGTTGCTGGTGATCGTGATGGTGGCCGTTTGGGGCGAAGGCGGCGTCAGCGTGCAGTTCTGGGCATCCGTTACGCTCACGAGTTCGTACGTAAATGCCCCCACAGTCTCGGTCGGCTGGCCTACCTTGGCGCTGGTGAGCGCCCCCGTGGTGCTCACGGTCTGATTTGCCCCGTCGTTGATCTTGTAGGTGAACGTGTACGGCAGTGTCCCTCCGGTAGCAGTGAACGTCACGTGCGGCATAGGCCCTCCCTGAGCAATGCTGGTCGTTCCGGTAGCGCTCGAACCGGTGATCTCGTTCACCGTGAGCACGGCCGCATCGGAGGTGCTGTTGTTACAAGGGTTTGTAATGATACAGCGGTATTCCGAAAGGTTATCCGAAGCCGGTACATTGGTCAGCGTCAGCGTTGCATCGTCGGCAGTAGGGTTAGTACCGGTCGAAATGTCCGCGAATGCGCCCCCGAATGGCTTTTTCTGCCATTGATAAGTAACGCCTGTCTGCGAAGTAGCCACGGTGAACGAAGCGCCCGAACCTGCGCAAATAGTTGCAGCATCCGGCTCGTCGGTAATCGGCGGTGCCGGGGTAGGGGTTACCGTTACGGTAAACGAGCAGGTTGGCGCGGTGCCGATGCCGTTGGAAGCCGTTACCAGCACGGTGGTGTTGCCGGCCGGGAATGCATACGGGAAGGTGATCGGGTTGCCATTGACGGTGTAGGTGATCGTCGCTACCGGACAAGCACCGGCAGTCGCCGCGAAGGTCTGCGTGGATGTACAGGTTCCCGGGTCTGGCGATAGGGTCTGGTCGCCGGGGCAGAATGTGATCACCGGTACGGACACCACCGGGGTGACGGTTGGATTGTCGGTTCCGGTAGTATTAGGATCGTCGGTCAGGACAGACGTGAAGTTGCTGCCGCTAACTGTTCCCTGGGTCGAAACTTCGCAGTCTGACGCCGGAATGTTCGCATCTATCACCACTCTGAACTTGATGACAGTGTTTTTGCCGGCAGGCAATGTAAAGCCGCTGCCGGTGCCGTTTACCGTCACGGTTTCACCCGATTGCGTAGCATCCGTCCTGGCCGGGCTTGGTGCCGTGGTGGCAGCCTGGGCGATTTCTTCTTTCGGTTCCGTTGGTGCAGGCGCCTGAGCTGCCACTTGTTGTACCGGCTGTTGCTCCGTTACAGATGAGTCAGCCGAAATTCTTCCCGCGACCGGCTCCTCGATAGCCGCTTCACGCAACCCGCTGAACGACGGAGTCGGACAGCCTGTGGGGCCTCCTGCGTTATAGTTGATTGTACCAAGCCCGTTTTGGGTTCCGGAGCCACTCGGAGTGTTGTTGCCGGCAGTCCAGGCCGTTGAACCGGATGAGGCGGCTTGCTGCACGTTGAGAACTGTGCCTGGCGTGCCGGCCCTGTAACCACCTGCGGCAGCGCCGCCGCCGTTTAACGTCACATCATTGTTGGTAACGCTGGCGCACAGTGTTCCGTTATAGTTGGTACCTCCGATGGAGTTGACATACACCCCGTGAGCGAAATTGCTGCCGGTCAAGAAAACATTGTTGTTGTCGATCACAGCGCTGCTCTGTGCGCCGCCAGTCGAACCCGCCTGGGCGCTGATACCAATGGAGCTCAAAGAATTGTTAATCGTATTGCCATTTATCCGGACAATTCCGCGAGCGGTTGATCCCTGTGTCGAGAATGCGATACCGTGGAAAGAGCCTCCCTCACCAGTAGCGTTGTTCGTCAGCACATTGTTTGTTACATTGCCTTCAAGGTATCCGTCGCTGAAAGCGAAGAAATTGAAGCCCGGGCCACTTCGGTAGTCCGAGGTGTTACCGGCTACATTGAATTTCAATCTGGATGTTCCCGATGCGGCCATGTCGATCCCTTTACCCTCGTCTGCTCCTGAGCCGATATCTATGGTGGCACCCTGGATGTCGGCCTCCATTTGGGCGCTGTTATTAGAATAAACCTCAATGCCCGCCGAACCCGGTTTCGTAAAACGACTGCCATTCTGAACTTTAAGGCTCATCGTAGACGAACCTTTTCCTTCGAAGAGTAAGCACGCTGCATACTCTGCATCTTCGAATGAAGAGTTATCGATGGTCAGCCTCGTCATATTCACGTCGTAATTGGTGAAGTACGCGGCCCGCCCGCCCGGTCTTTTTAATGCAGAATTTACAATCGAGTTGGTTCCGCCGAGGTTCGTTGCATAGATATTACCTTCTTCAACGATGGACGCCGTACCGGATTGGTTAATGGTACTATTGGTGAGGTTAAAGTTGCTGCCTCCGCGCAGGTTGATCCCCATTTGTGCAACAATTCCACTTACTACAATGCGATCCAGCGCAAGGCCGGCGACATTCAAACCGTGGATTGCTGCGTTGGCGTTGGTATTGTCTGCGCCGGTAACAACTGGCCCCTCTGCCGTATTGGCACTCGCCAGGTTCATATTTTTGATCGTGATATTCTGAACGTCACGTAAATCGATCCCGCGGTCGGCGATGTTCTGAATGGTCCCGCCTGATCCCCCTGTTGTGCCGGTACCGTTAATTTGGAACGAACCGGTGGCATTTTGCAATGCCAGACCTTTGGAGCCGCCGTTAGCTGATACGGAGGTCAATGTCACATTGAGGGCAATCCTGTCGCCTGTGCCCTTGCCGGCAATGTCGATCGCGGGTACAGACGTGGACGTGATGGAACCCGCTGGTATGGTAAGTGTCCCGTTACCGGATGATATCCTGATCGGGCTGACGCCATTGGTCGCAGACGAACTCGATACTTCCGAGAAGCTTGCATTCAGCGTTTTGTTCGTTAGGTTCAATGCGCTTCCGCTGCCTGATAAGCCGACTTCCGAAGCGGTGAATGTCCCCGCTGACGATCCGGAAATTTTGGTGCCGGTCGTGTTGGCTATATTTATCCCTTTTATGATGTTGGTGGTGCCCAGGTTAATCGCATTGTCCGTTCCGCTCGATGTGGTGAGGGTAGGCCTGCCTGCGTTGCTTCCGGTTACGGCCGGGAGCTGGTTGGTGCCATTCGGAGCGGAGAACCCTGTGAAGCTGAGGATCGACTGCGTGGAGCCCTGTCCAAGGATTTTCTGGTCGTTGCGCAGCGTGAGCGGGCCGGTGTACGATCCGGAATAAATGAATATCACATGTCCGTTTTGAGGGTGTGAAGCTGCTCCGTCACCATTAATACTATTGAAAGCGGAGATGGAATTGAATGGTTTGCTCAGCGTTCCCGTACCACCGGCAGCGGCAGCCGAATTGATAAACCAAATCATATTGGTAGCACTTCCTACGGAAATGGTAACCGTAGCAGTCGAAGTCATGCCCGATCCGTTCTGAATCTCGTAGGTAAAAGTGTCATTTCCTGAATAACCTGCTGCCGGTTCGTAAATGAAAGCACCGGTAGCCGCAGTGATAGTGGCCGAACCACCGCCCGTCGTCGCAACGGTCGTGGTACTGTTCAGGCTGATGGGCGTGCCGGCGGGGCTGACATCGTTTGCGAATAGGCCCGTGCCTTCGGGAATGTTGATCCCGACGTTTCCTATGGTCGAGTAGGAATCGTTTTGCGCGATCGGGCTCGCTTTGACGGACCCCGGCACCAGTGTTGTGTTGGCGTCGATCGTTTCCGTGAACACCGTTCCCGTGGCAGGGTCGGGCCCGCCGTTGTTGATGGTGACGGTATATTCCAGCTCATCGCCCGCCGAAGCGCCGGAAGGCCCGGTATTACTGGTGATGACATACGTGTTGGTGGCGGTGATACTCGGGGCGAGAAGGGCTTTGGTGCCCGATTTCTTGCGTGTGCGGGCGAACGGAACCCGCTCTTGCTGGTTGCGGACGGATCTGTCCGCCTTTTGGACGATCCATTCCTGGGGTACGGCCGGGGTTTCGGCTAGCCTGCCGACCATTTCAACGCCCGACGCGAGCAGGGCGGCGCCTGCCAGGTAGAAGTATAGGTTTCTCATAGTTTTAGTTTGTTAAGCAATCATTGGCTCATGATACATCATGCGTTTAGTTCGAAAAGTTGGGATTAAGAAAACAACACTTCGTAGCGCATTCCTTCGCGGTCGGGTCCGATGGGGACCATGAATACGTCCAGGAATTTGCCGGTCGCGTGGACGATCCGGTAGATACCCTGTTGGTGGGCCCGGTGGTCGCCGATGGTCTGAAGTTCGACCGAGAACGATTTTCTTTCCAGCGGACTATAACCGTTCAATTCCGTCACACCTTTCAGAACGGCTTGTACGACAACGTTCTCTGCGAAATGGATCTCTAACGACTGTTGCACATAAGGCGTAAAATCCGAGGATGTGATCTGGCTTAAATCGTATGCTTCCATTCCATTAAATGATAAATTCCATTGGTTTCACTGATTGTTTTAAATCCAAGGCGGGTATACAGATTCTTGGCAGGATTGAAGCTCTCGACATGGATCGTAAGCGGCCGATCGAGTTCGGCCGCTTTTCCGAAGATGTCTTCAAATATTCCCCAGCCTATTCCCTGGTTGCGGTAGGCCGGCAGAATACTGATATCAATGATCCGCATACCCAATCCCTGGTGATCTTCCTGGAAGTAGAGCCTTCCGATCGTTTTGTTGTTTTTTTCAATGACCCAGAAGTCGGCACCGATATAGTTTTTCTGATAGTGTTCATGCTGCGCCCGGAATTGGCTGGCGATAAACTCCTTTTTCATGAGATCGGACCAGTGCGGCACCCTTTCCATTTCTTTTTCTCTTGTACTGCCGTAGATTTCAAGCAGTTTGTCCATATCGGCGGGCTCAATGGGCCGCAACCGAAGGTTAGGGTCGGTAAGCGTCAACTTCATCAATAATCAGAAAAAATAAGCAGTGTTACTTCGGGTTGTTAGTTAGCCTCTCTGCGGGAAAATGCCCTGTAAAGCAATGCAGAAATTGACCGTCAGGTAAGGCATCATGTTGTTGTGCGGCAATGTCGCTCCCGCGGTACTGAGTGCAGTTGGTTGCATAATGACCGACGGACCGGCCGAAGCTGTGTACACGTTGCCGTTCTGGGACACACCAAAACAAGTGCCGTTGGGATCTTTCGAATCCGCAATTGCACCCACCGAATTCAGGTTATGCGTGTGCACCGGTATCTCCGTTTGAATGAGCGTAACCGATGGCGAACCTGATTGTTCACCGAGCGAGCGGTTGCTCAGGCCGGGCCCGTCCCCCTGGTGCATCGGCGCAGAACCTTGCAGGTCGGGAAGTGCGAATGTGGATTTTCCGTCGCCCCCGTAATAGGTTCCCAGCAAAGAGAACAAGGCCGTGTTCTGGGAAATGGGCATGATTTGTCCATTGCAAAATGCCCACCCGGTGGGGGGGAAATTGAAAGGAAATATTCTTATCTCTGCTACAAATTGATCTGCCATATGGATTGAAAGAGGTTTTGAGGTTCAACAATTGCCGGTTACCGCGCCTAAGTCTGCGAAGGGAAAATGCCGAACAACGAAATGATAAAGCTGATACACAGAAAGGGCTGCATATTCTCGTGTGGCTGGTTGCCGCCGACAGGGCTCAGCGCAGGTTTCATCGGCTCGGATGCAAGATCCGCGATGAAAACAGAGGTTGAGCTCGATACCCCTATGACCGAATTATTCGGACTTCCGGAGTTGGCAATGTCATTGCTCGCCCGAAAGCTGTGGGTATGGTTGGGAATCTGCTGGGTGGACAGGGTGACGCTCTCCGTTCCGGCCGATTCACCGATCTGATACGTATTCCCGAATTTTCCGGTACCCATGTGCAGGGGAAGCCGCCCGCGAAGGTCGGGCAGGTTGAAGGTTTCCTGGCCATCGCCGCCATAAGTTGTGCCGATCAGTTGAAAGAGCACGTCATTTTCAGATATAGGAAGCGTTTGACCGCTGCAGAAAGCCCATCCGGCAGGTGCGAAAGAGCCGGCGAACATTCTGATTTCTCCGACGTAAGGTTGTCCCATTTATTTCGAAAGTTTTGGGTTGATAGAAAATTGACCTCAGTTTTGGCTTGGGAAAATACCCTGCAGTGCGACAATGAAATTGAGCGTCAGGTATGGCTGCATGTTGTTATGAGCCTGACTGCCTCCCACACTCGATATGGTGCTCGGGTGCATGAACACCGGACTACCCGCGGTGTTGGAGTAAAGATTGTTGGGTAACGAATTGGAAAGGGAGTTGTTGATCGGGTTATTGGTATTGGAACCGTTGTTGTCCACAGCAGACAGAAAATGCGTATGCTCCGGCATCTCCTGCATGTTGACCGTATGCGATTCCTGGCCGGCGGATTCACCGAGAACGTGGCCTCGTCCGAAGTGAATGGGAACCCTGCCTCGGAAGTCCGGCAATGCGAAGGTCGTTTGCCCGTTGCCTCCGTAGGTCGTTCCCAAAAGCGCAAATAAGGCCTGATTCTGATTGATAGGGAGCAGTTGTCCGTTGGCGAGCGCCCAGCCTTTCGGTGGGAAATTGAAACTCACCATCCGGATCTCAGATAGAAATGGTTCTGCCATAAAGTGAAATAGGTTGGATAGATGGATAAATAAAATGATACTTTGCCGCCGGGTTGCGGCGGGTCAATGAAGTGTAATCGAAAGACGGTCGTTGAGCTGAATGCTGGGTGGCTTGTAACTGTCAGGGTGAGGGCCGCAAGTGGGCAACAATGACAGCAATAGGAGTAGAAGTTGTTTTCATCGGGAGGTACGTCGGGTTAGGTTTTGTAAAATTAGTACTTCAATATTAATGATATATCACCAGTTCGATGAAATAAATTACTTAACGGTCATATTTATTCTACGTATAATGCCATAGTTATCTACAAGCATTTCGTGATATATCGCTGAGATTGACGCTGTTGCGATGATTATCCGGTGTTTTAAAACTAATTTTGTTTCGGAGTGCACGCAGAGAATGTTTTATGCGGTTTGGACCTCACTTTTTTGTGAGATTATTCGAAGACCGGATATTAAGAATGGAAGACAAGCGCCTTTCTTCGGTGGAACATCTACTGTTAATCTTTACAATTCATGAAATCCATCAAGCTCCTTGCTCTGGCAGTTCTTGGCTGCTCGCTTTCCGGCGTTCACGCGCAGCATTATAAGGTCAGTGAAAACAAACGCTTTCTACTTCGCGACGATAAGCCGTTTTTCTGGCTGGGCGATACCGCCTGGGAGCTCTTCCATCGCCTCGACCGCGCCGACGCCGATTATTACCTGCAAAAAAGGGCGGACCAGGGATTCTCGGTCATCCAGGCCGTAGGGCTGGCCGAGCTCGACGGATTGGACTCTCCCAATGCATATGGCGAAAAGCCGCTCGTCAACAACGACCCCACGCAGCCGAATGAGAATTATTTCAAACATGTCGACTACATTATCGACAAAGCCGCCAGTTACGGGCTGACCATCGCCTTCCTGCCCACCTGGGGCGACAAAGTTTTCAAGAATACCTGGGGCAAGGGGCCGGAGATTTTCAATGAAAGCAATGCAAAAGCGTATGGAAAATGGCTTTCCACGCGCTATAAAAGCAAGCCGAATATCATTTGGGTGCTCGGCGGTGACCGCCAGCCCCGTAAGGACAGCCGCGACGTGGAAATATGGCGCGCCATGGCCGCCGGCATTGCCGAAGGTGCTGGAGGCCACGACAAAGTACTGGTCACCTACCACCCGCAGCCTAACAAAGAAGGTTCGAGCGAATGGTTCCACGACGACGAATGGTTCGATTTCAATATGTTCCAGACCGGCCATTGCCGCGATACGCCCGTTTACGACCTTATCCAGCGCTCCTACAACCGCACACGCGTGAAGCCGGTGATCGATGCCGAACCGGTTTATGAGGACCATCCGGTGTGTTTCAACGCGAAGGAAAACGGTACGTCAAGTGCGTATGATGTGCGCAAATCGGCCTATCTCGATCTATTCGCGGGCGCATTCGGGCATACTTACGGCTGCCACGACATTTGGCAGATGTACGCTCCGGGCCGCGAGGCGGTGAATGGCCCGCATTTGTTCTGGCAGCAGGCACTCGATTTACCGGGCGCGCTGGAAATGAAACACGTGCGCAGGCTCCTCGAATCGCGGCCAATCACGGAGCGCGTTCCCGACCAATCCATCGTGGTGGAAGGCGATCTGCCGGCTGCCGAACGCGTGCAGGCTACGCGCGGTGCCGACTATCTTTTCGTGTATACGGCAGCCGGAAAGCCCTTTTCGGTCCAGCCGGGAAAAATTTCAGGGTCGGAACTTACGGCATTCTGGTATGATCCCCGGACGGGCAAGACGCGGGACGCGGGAAAGTTTAGTAACCAGAGCGTCAACAAGTTTGTGCCGCCCACCTCAGGCTACGGGCACGACTGGGTACTGGTAGTGGATGATGCTTCAAAGGGTTACAAAAAGCCGTAAACGATTCCATCATAAAGCTGTAAAGACCGTGTGTTGAACGGCGCGGATTCTGATTGTTATTGGATTAAACCAATGTCAATTGGGATTTATTTATTATCTTAGATTAGAGAAACGGATGGGATCAGCTTTTGAAATCAGTTTGAAGCACCATTTGCCCACTGCCCATTTAATACTTTTTGTTGATGTTGAAATTGTGGTTTAAATACTGTTTGCTGGTTCCAGCCGCTGGTCTCTTTTTAATGTCGTGCGACAAAAAAATAGACTTGCCGGACGACGTGGCCGCCGAGATGAACACCCTGGTTGCACCCGTGGACTATACCTACGATGTGAAGCCGATCCTTTCGGACCGGTGCTTCGCATGCCACGGCCCCGATGCCAATCACCAGAAAGCCGATTTGCGCCTCGACGTGGCCGAAGTGGCTTATAAAAAGGAAGCCGAAAGCGGTTTGAAGGCCATTAAGCCCGGGAAGCCAGGCAGCAGCGAGCTTGTGCATCGCATCCTCTCGGCCGATCCCGACATCGTCATGCCCACGCCCGAATCGCATTTATCGCTCACCGCCCGGGAGAAGGCCATCCTCATCCGCTGGGTGGAGGAAGGCGCCGGGTATGAGCCGCATTGGGCGTTCACCAAGGTTGAAAAGCCCCGGTTGCCGAAGGTGAAAAATGAAGCCTGGGGGCGCAACGATATCGACCGCTTTATCCTTAAAAAGCTGGAAGACAAGCAAATAAAGCCTTCGCCGGAGGCCAGTAAATCAACCTTGCTGCGGCGGGTTTCCCTGGATCTGACTGGCCTGCCGCCCACGCCTGCGGAGGTGGAAGCCTTCATGAACGACAAGTCTCCGGATGCCTACGAAAAGGCGGTGGACCGGCTGCTTGCATCGCCGCATTACGGCGAGCATATGGCCGTTCCCTGGCTCGATGCCGCCCGATATGCGGATACTCACGGCTACCAGGATGACGGCCTGCGCACCGCCTGGCCGTTCCGCGACTGGGTGATCAACTCGTTCAACAAAAACCAGCCATACGACCAGTTTGTGATCTGGCAGCTCGCCGGTGATATGCTGCCTAACCCGACCCGAGAAATGATGGTGGCGACGGCATTTAACCGCATGCACCAGCAGAGCCAGGAGGGCGGCATTATCCCGGAGGAATACCGCGCCGCCTACGTGTCCGACCGGGTGGATACGTTTGGCAAGACATTCCTCGGCCTGACCGTCGAATGCGCGCGCTGCCACGACCACAAGTATGACCCGATCAGCCACAAGGATTACTATTCGCTATATGCGTTCTTCAATAATAATGATGAAAACGGCCAGATTCCCTACAACGGAGAGGCCAGCCCTGCAATAACGCTGCCGACTCCGGAAGCGGATGCCAGGCTGAAATTCATCCACGCTAACCTGGCAAAGGAGCGGTCGGTGCTGGCTGGCAATGCGGCAGTGTATGAAAAAAACTTCCGGCAATGGCTGGTCACGGCCCAGGCGGCACCCGAAAAGGCATTACTATCTGAAAAAGCAGATTTGCTGGGGCATTTCACGTTCGATGAACCGACGGGTAAGGAGTTTGCCAATCTTGCTAATCCAAAGCACAAAGCAACGGCCGAAGGCGACGATAGCTTGTCCAATGTGGCTTCACGAGCCGGGCGGATTGGTAAGGCGCGGGATATTTTTGGTGAAAATGCGGTGAGCTTCGGTGATAATTTCGCCTTCTTCGAACGGAACCAGCCGTTCAGCATCAGCATTTGGCTCAACCTGCATGATCCATCGGTGAGCGGGTCGCTGCTGCATAAGTCCAATGGCGTCATGAACGGCTACCGCGGCTGGAATGTGTTTCGTGAAAAAGACGGGCGCATCCGGCTGACGATCAGCCATGTGTGGCCCGAGAATGCGATTGAAATTCAGACGGTAGACAAATTCCCGATGAACAAATGGACGCAGCTGGGCTTCACGTATGACGGTTTGAGCAAAGCGGCCGGGCTGAAACTGTATGTGAACGGCCAGCCCGTGAAAGTCGCCGTGCATAACGACCATCTGACGGAAAGCATTTTGTACGGAAAAAATAAAACAAACTGGTACGTCGACAGGCTGAATATCGGCCGGTTGTCGGACCAGCGGACAAAGAATTTCGAAGTCGATGAATTCCGGATCTACACCCGTGCGATCAGTCCGTTGGAAATGCAGGGGATGTTTACATTAAAAAATGAACTGCTTGCAGCATTGCAAACGCCTGCCGCACAGCTGAAACCTGCCCAGCTGGCCTCATTGAAGAACTACTACCTGACCAACGTCGATCCCGCCTACAGAAAAGCATTGGCCGACAGCCGCGCGCTGATTGGCGAGGAAACGGAAATCATGGACAAGGAGATTGACGTAATGGTGATGAAAGAGCGGAAATATCCACGCAAGACGTTCATCCTCAATCGCGGAGCTTACGATGCGCCCGGTAAAGCGGTCACGATGGATACGCCCGGCGCATTTTTTAAAATACCCAAAAATTACCCCAAAAACCGCCTCGGCCTGGCGAAATGGCTGCTCGATCAGGACCATCCGCTTTTCACCCGGGTGACGGTGAACCGTTTCTGGATGATGTATTTCGGCAAGGGCATCGTGATTTCGAGCGACGATTACGGAAACCAGGGCGAATTGCCCACGCATCCGGAGCTGCTCGATTATCTGGCGGCACGCTTCCGCGAATCGGGCTGGAATGTGAAGGCCATGCAAAAGCTGATCGTCACTTCGGCAACTTACCGGCAGTCGTCGAAGATCGGTCCCGGTGCGCAGGACGTCGACCCTGATAACCGCCTGTACGCCCGCGGCCCCAGCTACCGCATGAGTGCGGAGCAAATCCGGGATAATGCATTGGCGTCTAGTGGATTGCTTACGCGGCGGATCGGGGGTAAGAGCGCGTACCCGTACCAGCCTGCGGGCCTTTGGGAAGCGCTCGCTACGCGTAACGAGGTCACTTACAAGCAACAGCACGGCGACTCGCTTTACCGCCGAAGCCTCTATACCATCTGGAAACGCAGCTCGCCGCCGCCGATGATGCTCAACTTTGACGCTGCCGAACGGCATTTCTGCATTACCAAACGGCAGAAAACCAGCACGCCTTTGCAGGCATTGGTAGTCATGAACGACCCGCAGTTTGTAGAAGCATCGCGCGTGCTGGCGCAGCAGATGCTTAAAAACGGCAAAACCATCGACGAGCAGCTCGATTACGCATTCACCGCATTAACGAGCCGCAAGCCCGATACCCGGGAGAAAACAGTGCTGCGCGAGCTGTATGACGAAGAATTGAAGGATTTTACCCACAATCCCAAACGCGCGAAATCGATTCTTTCGGTAGGGGAATACCCCGTGGACAAAACCCTGAACCCGGCGCAGCTGGCGGCGGGGACCATCGTGGCGAGCACGGTGATGAATTTCGACGAATTTTTGATCAAGCGATAAAAATCAAAGCAATGAGCCTTTACAGAGAACTTGAAAACCATGTCCACGAGCAGTTGAGCAGGCGTAATTTCCTCTCCAAAACGAGCCTTGGCCTGGGTGCGGCAGCGATGGCATCGCTTTTAAGTGCAGACAGCTCGCTTGCCAAAAAGGCAGGGGAGAAGGGCGCCGAGGCGGCAGGAATGCCGATCGGGCATCCGCATTTCGCCCCCAAAGCGAAGCGGGTGATTTACCTGTTCCAAAGCGGCGCGCCCTCGCAGCTCGAACTCTTTGATTACAAGCCGAAACTGGAAGAAATGTGGGGCAAAGACCTCCCCGAATCGGTGCGGAAGGGCCAGCGGCTCACCGGTATGACAGCCGGGCAAAGCAGCTTCCCGCTCGCCGCTTCGAAATACAAATTCCAGCAATATGGTGATCACGACATGATGATCAGCGAGCTGATGCCTTACACTACCGGCATCGTCAACGACGTCACTTTCATCCGTTCGATGTTCACCGAGGCCATTAACCACGATCCCGCCGTTACTTTTTTCCAAACCGGCAGCCAGCAGGGCGGTCGGCCGTCGTGGGGCTCGTGGGTGAGCTACGGGCTGGGTTCCGATAATCAGAATATGCCTTCGTTTGTGGTGCTGCTTTCCAAGGGCCGCAGCGGTGATCAGCCGTTGTATGCCAAATTGTGGAGCAATGGGTTTTTGCCGTCGGTACACCAGGGCGTGGTGTTCCGCTCCGGTCCGGACCCTGTTTTTTACCTCAACAATCCGGAGGGAATCGACCGCACAAGTCGCAGACGAATGCTGAACTCGCTTGCGAAATTGCAGCAAGGCCAGTTCGAGAAACTGCTCGATCCGGAGATCAACTACCGGATGGCACAGTACGAAATGGCTTACCGCATGCAAACGGCCGTGCCCGAGACGATGGATATTTCCAAAGAGCCCGAGTACATTTTCGACATGTACGGCGAAGATTCACGCAAGCCCGGCACGTTCGCGGCCAACTGCGTGCTGGCGCGGAAACTGATCGAGAAGGACGTGAAATTTGTGCAACTCTACCATCAGGGTTGGGACCAGCACGGCAACCTGCCCAACGACATCCGGATCATGGCTAAAAGCGTGGACCAGGCCTCGGCGGCGCTGATCAACGATTTGAAACAACGCGGTTTACTGGATGAGACGCTCGTGGTTTGGGGTGGCGAATTCGGTCGGGGGGCCTATTCGCAAGGCAAGCTCACCCGTGAAAATTACGGCCGCGACCACCACCCCCGGAGTTTTACGATCTGGATGGCCGGCGCGGGCGTTAAAAAGGGTTTTGTGTACGGACAAACGGACGATTTTGGCTACAATGTGATCAAGGACCCGGTGCATGTGCATGATTTTCAGGCTACGGTTATGCATTTAATGGGCGTCGATCATGAGCAGCTGGTGTTCAAGCATCAGGGCCGCCGGTACCGGCTTACCGACGTGCATGGCAAGGTGGTGAAGCCGTTGCTGGCATAGCGCATCAGCCGGCAATCCATTGGAATATCTCCCTCACCGCCGAGCCGATATTCCAGATCGAAAACAACCAGAACATTGCTGCCATGCCGGCAAACACATATACGAAGAGATAGTTTCCTTCCAAATGGACATTGTCCGGGTCGGCGGGATCATAGTAAAGTGTCACCTGTTCGCCGATCTGGTATGCGGGCGGGTTGCGGGCTTCCGAGCTGTGAAAAACGTGCTCGGAGCCGCCTTTTTTGACAAACCGGATGGACGGCGCCAGCGGATATTCCCGCGGTTTCAGCCGATGCAGGTCGATCACGACGCCGGTAGTTTCAATGCCGTGTTCGATCAGGTTCTGATTGTTACGGTAAATGGTATACGATATCACCGCGAAAACCGCGCCTACTGTGAAAAACAGAAGCGTGAACAGCGCAAAGCCGGGAACTCCTTTACTTGTTTCCATCATTTCCGGCATTAAAGCCATGGGTATATCTGCTGGTATTCACGGTCAGAACGGCTTGTAATCCTTTACGTTCGTCTGCAAATCGGCGAGTAGCGCTTTGAGTTTGCCATCGAGCTCGGCGGCAGCGACTTTGTTCTCCGTTTTTTGGCTGAAAATTTCGAGCGGCACTCCCCGGCCGGCGGATTCCTGGTACTCGACATTCGCCAGCGACGCACGGTATTTGCGGTTGGCGCATTCGACGGAAAGTACATAAGCAAATTTGTAAACACCGCCCGCACTACTTTCCGACCTTGGAATGGTAATGGTAATTTGCCCTTGCGTAACCAGATCGCCCGTTTCCTTGTCGTCAACCAGCGTTTTACTGTCCGGCGCCGACTTGCTGACCCACAAGCGGGCGCGTCTGAAAATGTCGATGAGGGAAACACTGCCGCAATCGACAGTTTCGGTGTAGGCGATTTTGCTGTTCATAGCTGGTTTCAAATTGGAATGCGCGTGCGCGGAGCTGATCATGCATGCGAGCACGACGATCAAAATGGATTTTGACATGATTATAAATTTGTTCGATTTAAAAAATGCGGTGCGAAATTGCGCAATCGGCAGGGAGAGCGCAAATAAAATGAGCTACCGGTAAATCTCAGTTACCCTTGAAAAACAATTGATTAGCACAATGCCATTCGATAAAAAAAGCGGCTCGGTGGCCGCTTTCAATTGTCTTTGCTGTATTTATTACGGTACTCGACGGGCGTCAGGCCGGTCACTTTTTTGAACACGTCCCGAAATGCCTTCGTATCGGTGTAGCCCACGTCGTACATGACTTCGGTTACATTTTTGCGTGACACTTCAAAACTGCGTTTGGCCGCCTCGACGCGCACGCGACGCACGTATTCATTAATGGTGTTATTGGTGGCGTTCTTGAAACGCCGCTCGAAGCTGCGGCGGCTTACGCTGGCAATATCGGCCAGCTCGGTGATCGTCAGCTTTTCGGTGTAATTGTTCTCGATAAAATTCTGCGCCGCCAGGATACCGTCGTCGTTGTGGTTCTTCTGGCCTTTGAAGATCGTGAATGCGCGCTGGTTGTCGCGGTCGATGTCAATTGCGAAATACTTGGCGGCAAGGATGGCGATATCGCGGCTGGTGTATTTTTCGAGGATGTAGATCAGCAGGTTCCAGATCGAGTTGGCGCCGCCGCTGGAATATACTTTACCTTCATCCGTGATGATGGTGCCATCCACTACTTCGATCTGCGGATAAATTTCTTTAAACTCCTCATAATAAGCCCAGTGGGTAGAGCATTTCTTGCCATCGAGCAGCCCGGTAGCACCGAGCAGGAACGCCCCGAGGCAGAGCGACGCAATCTCCGAACCTTTTTCGCGCATGTCGAGCATCCACGGAATGGCGGGCCGGTCGAGCTCCACGGAGTCGCGCAGGTTACCGCATAATGCAGGGATCACGACCAGGTCGGTGCGGGTCACTTCGCTCAGCAGCTTGTTGATCCGGATCGTGTATTCTCCGTCCTGCGCCCGGATATCGTGGTTAAGGCCTACGAATTCGACATGGAAATGCGGTTCTTTTCCCGATGCTTTCAGAAAGTCGTTGGCCGTGTTGAACAGCCGGTAAGCGGGCGAAACCGCTTCGATGTACGAGCATTGGGGGACATATACCGAGATATGTTTCATAACGATCATGGATTTAGACCTGTAAATATAGAAAAATATTCAGTTGGCATTTTTGCCCCTTGCGATCGGCGCTTTTACACCCCCTTTATTTTTAAACAACCCCCCAAATTTGTAATGTCAAACATCAGCAAACTAAAAATCATTTTATCCAAACCAATCACCTTCAACAATCAAAACAATGGGCGAATTATCAACAACGCAAGGCATTACGCCGTTTCTGTGGTTCGACGGCCAGGCCGAGGAAGCCATGAACCTTTACACCCGGCTATTTCCGGACTCGAAGATCAAAGCATTGAAAAGATGGGGTGAAGGCGGTCCCTTCCCGGCCGACCAGGTGATGATGGGTACCATCGAAATCAAGGGCCTCACGCTCCATATGTTCGACGCCGGCCCGGAATTCAAGTTCAATGAGTCGGTTTCCCTGTTTGTTTCCTGCAAAGACCAGGAGGAAATTGACCATTACTGGAACACCCTTACCGCCGATGGCGGCGAGGAAAGCCAATGCGGCTGGTTGAAGGACAAGTTCGGATTGTCGTGGCAGATCGTGCCGGAGGTGCTCGGCGAGCGCTTAGCCAACGGCGATCCGAAACGGGCAGGACAGATGTTCCAGGCGGTAATGGGCATGCGAAAGCTCGACATTGCGGAGCTCGACCGCGCTTACAATCAATAAATTACAAAATGGCGATTTACCCCTTCCTTACATTCAACGGCAATTGCAGAGAGGCGATGCGCTTTTACCAGTCGTGTTTCGGGGGCGAGCTGCATTTCACGTACCTGGGCGACACGCCCGACGGAAAGCTGTTCCCGCTGGAAATCCGGCAGCTGGTGCTGCACGCGAGGTTGGAATCGGAGCATGTGAGGCTGTTTGCGTCCGATCTGGGTGACGAGGAAGGGGTAGCTTCGGGGAACAGCATTTCGCTGTGGATCAGCATTGCCGCTCCCCGGCAGTTGAAATCGGTATTTCAAAAGCTGGCGCGAGAGGGCGAAATCACCGCACCGCTCTCGCCCTCCATTCTCAAAGGCCAATGGGCCACACTCACCGATCGCTACGCGGTACAATGGATTTTTTCAGCCGCAAGTGGAACGGGGAATGAGTGAATGAGTGAATGTGTGAATGAGTGAGTGTTTTAATGATTGAATGATTGAATGACCGAATGACCGAATGAATGAATAAAATTGTATTCAATCATTCAATCATTCAATCATTCAATCATTCAATCATTCCCCGTTCCACGGAGGCTCATTCACTCATTACCTATTAGCCAACCTCAAACCAACCATCATGAATCAACAGGAGTACATCCGCATTCGCGGGGCCAGGGAGAATAATCTTAAAAATGTTTCATTAGACATTCCGAAACGCAAAATTACGATCTTCACGGGCGTTTCGGGGTCAGGCAAATCATCTATCGTTTTTGATACCATCGGCGCAGAGGCGCAGCGCCAGCTGAATGAGACTTTCAGCATGTTTATCCGCAACCGACTGCCGCGCATCAGCCAGCCTGAGGCCGACGCGATCGAAAACCTTTCTACTTCCATTGTCATTGATCAGAAGCGCCTTGGCGGCAATTCCAGATCGACTATGGGCACAATTACCGACATTTCAGCGGTGCTCAGACTGCTCTTTTCGCGCCTTGGAAAACCTCATGCGGGCTTTTCCAACGCATTTTCTTTCAATGACCCTGCCGGCATGTGTCTCGAATGCAACGGCCTGGGCAAGAAGGTCGAGCTGGACCTCGAAAAGTTCCTCGATCCGACCAAGTCGCTCAACGAAGGGGCGATCCTTTTTCCGGTGTTCGCCGTGGGCACGTGGTATTGGAAAGCCTACACGTTTTCGGGCATGCTGGATAATGATAAAAAGCTTGAAGATTATTCCGACGACGAAATGCACATGCTGCTTTACGGGAAGGGCACGTATGAATCCAATTACAATGGGTCGGTGTTTGAAACGAAGTACGAGGGGCTCGTCGATAAGTTCAACCGGCTTTATATTCAAAAAGATAGCAGCGAGATTTCGGAAAAGACCGTTAAAAAGGTGGAGCGTTTCCTGAAAATGGGCGATTGCCCTGCGTGCAAAGGCGCGCGCCTGAACGAGCGGGCAATGGCATGCCGCATTAATGGGCTGAATATCGCCGAAATGTCCGCTATGGAAGTGTCGGAACTCGTTAAAATCATCAGTG
This sequence comes from Dyadobacter fermentans DSM 18053, assembly GCF_000023125.1. Lineage (NCBI taxonomy): Bacteria > Pseudomonadati > Bacteroidota > Cytophagia > Cytophagales > Spirosomataceae > Dyadobacter > Dyadobacter fermentans. The sequence goes on along the minus strand of NC_013037.1, from coordinate 1,558,557 downwards.
AAATCCATGATCCGGTCTCTAAACCGATGATCGACACGCTCACGGAGCGGCTGCAACATTTGGTCGACATTGGCCTCGGTTACCTGAGCCTCGACCGCGAAACGGGCACATTATCCGGCGGCGAGTCGCAGCGGATCAAAATGGTGAAGCATTTGAACAGCAGCCTGATCGACATAACTTATATTTTCGACGAACCGAGCATTGGTCTGCACCCACGCGATGTGCACAGGCTCAATGAGTTATTGCAAAAACTTCGCGATAAGGGTAACACTATCCTGGTTGTGGAGCATGATCCCGATGTGATCCGTGTAGCGGATTACGTGGTGGACGTTGGCCCGAAAGCCGGAAGCGGTGGGGGCGAAATCGTGTTTTCAGGGCATTATGAAGGGTTGTTGAAAGCAGATACGCTTACCGGCCGCTTCATGAAGCGCGATTTGAGGGTAAAATCCAGCTTCCGCCAGCCTACCGGCGCATTGAAAGTGAAGAATGCCAGGCGGCACAACCTCAAAAATGTGTCGGTTGACATACCTACCGGCGTTTTTACCGTGGTAACCGGCGTGGCGGGTTCTGGAAAAAGCTCACTCATCAATGGCGTGTTCCTTTCGCAGCATCCCGAGGCGATCGTGATCGACCAGTCGGCAGTGGGCACGTCTATCCGCTCCAACCCGGCCACTTACACGGGTATCATGGACGATATCCGCAAATTGTTCGGAAAAACGAATAAAGTGAGTGCGTCGCTGTTCAGCTTCAACTCCGACGGCGCGTGCCCGGAATGCCAGGGGCTGGGTTTTATTTTTACGGACCTGGCGTTCCTTGAACCGGTGAAAACGGTTTGCGAAACCTGCGAGGGGAAGCGTTTCAAACAGGAGGTGCTGGAATACAAAGTGAATGGCAAATCGATCACGGATGTGCTGGATATGCCTGTGGAAGAGGCATTAAGCTTTTTTAAGGCCAAAGACGTGGTGCATAAACTGACGGCGATGAACCAGGTAGGGCTGAACTACCTCACGCTCGGGCAGCCGCTGAGCACGTTGTCCGGCGGTGAATGCCAGCGGATCAAACTGGCGGGGGAACTGCACAAAAACGGCACCATTTACGTCATGGACGAGCCTACTACCGGCCTGCACATGTCGGACACCGGGCATTTGCTGGAAATCATCGACCATCTGGTAGATCAGGGCAATTCCGTGATCGTGATCGAACACAACACCGAGGTTATGAAACACGCCGACTGGATCATCGACCTCGGCCCGGAAGGCGGGCACAAGGGTGGACAAATACTGTTCGAAGGAACACCGGCCGACCTGCTCAAATGCCGCGAGTCGCTGACGGCCGAATACCTGCGCGGCGGTAATTAGCCCTGAGGACATTCGAAGGGCAGGTTCTCTGACCGGAACCACCCTTCGAATGTCTTTTTTTTAAGCCATTCAAAAGCCCACGCGGATTCCCAACCCCGCTTTGACTACTTCCGTCACCCGCAACGAGCCTGCATTCAACACGTAGCTTACCAGGTACAGATCGTTGGTATTGAATTCCAGGTAGGCGCTTACGGAACGGATCGAGGCATTTCGACGCAATTTGCGCGTTATCGATGACTCGGTTGCCAGGTGCATTCTCAAAGCCGGTTTCCACCAATAGTAGTTTGGCGGGTAGCGGGAGGGAAGGTTGAAAAAGTAGTTGTTCCCAAACTGGTAACTGGCTTTAAACCCGATATCGAGCGGGTTGATCTCCCAACGTGCGCCGGCTTTGATGCGGACGGGCTGGTAAAACACGGCTCCCGACAGCAAATGCAGTCGCCCGCCTTTGTCCGGCGGCACATAGCCGTATTGCAGGTGTGTGCGCACGCGGCGGTTGAAAAACTCGTAACCTGCTCCCACGCCCATCCAGCCGATACTTCCTGCGTATTGCAGCTGGGCAAAATCGGGCACCAGTTTCTGGCCGGATTGCGCATAAGCCGCCCCGGCAGCTCCCGTCACGAGGAGCGCTGCGCTTACCAGTATTTGTTTCATATTCAGTAAGGAATGGTGGATTTGATTACCTGGCCGTTCACGATCCTGAGCAGCACGAATGCACTTTGCTCGAAGGAAAAGCTGGTCATGTAGCGAACGTTGTCGCCAAAAGGGGAGTAATCCTGGTGCTGGTGAACGTGGCCATGCAGGGATAGCAGCAGATTGGGGGTGTTTTGGAGGAGTTGCGTGTAGGGCTCCAACGATTCGGGCCCAAATTCGGCCGGATTGAATGGCGGCACATGCGAAACGGTGATAATGTGCCTGGCGCGCTCCGTGTTTTGCAGCTCGTGCGCGAGCCAGCCGAGGTCGGGAATGTGCTCGCCGGGAGCTTCCAGGCCATTGGTATTGTGGGCAATGAATTTAATACCGCCGTAAACAAAGGAGTAATTCAGCTCCCCGAACATTTGCCGGAATATCTGCCTGCCATTCGCTACCATGTCGTGATTGCCGATGATTGCAAAGTACGGTACACGCAGTTCGGAGAGTCTTTTGTGCACCCATTTGAATTCCTGCAAGAGGCCGAAGTCGGAAATGTCGCCCGCGAGTAATACGAGGTCTACATTTTCGAGGCTGTTCACTTTATTGACAAACCTTTCCTGTTCTGCATACCACCGCTGGGTATCGCCCGCAAATACGATCGTGACCGTGTCATCGGCCGCGTGCTGGCGCAGCCTGGCCAGGTTTTGTGCGTTCAGGTTGCTAGGGCTGGAATGATCGAAATACTGGTTCGGACTGAATTCGAACTGGTCGCACGAAGTCAGGAAAGCGAGTACAGCCAGTAAAGTGAGGCATCGAATGCCGCTTTTGATTCTCATGGCATTGAAGGTTAATGGTTTGCATTGATTTTCTCAATTCGTTCGATTTCGCGTACTACGGCGATGGTTGGTGCTTTTTGGGTAATCAAGTTTTCCAATTTCATAAGACTGTCGGCGGGGAACCGGCTCTTGGCGGATTGGATTAAATGCGTCAGTATGTCTTTATCTATCCATAATTGCTTGATTTCGAATAGCGTATTTTCCGAAGTCCGGATTGGCTGTCTTGCGTACTCGTGCCGAAGGTGCACCAACTGCCAACCGATCCGCCTTTGTGTGTGACGGTATTTCTCTTGCCACACAGCTTGCATTCGTTCGTCTTCCGTATCGCGCCGGGCAAGGAATAGCAGGACGATCGCGGCGGACATAGCGATGCCGGCCCATATTTTAGCATTGCGTGCCATGGGGAAGTTGTGTTAAAATACGGCTAGTGAAAAAAGGTCTTACAAAGCGATTCCCAGCGTGAAATTCGTTCGGAACCCGAAGTCGGTTTTTGTGCTCTTTAAATAATCCTGAAAGTTGTATGACGTATTGCAATCGAAATAGCCGCGGTTGAAAAGGCGCAACTGAAAGCCGAGGAGCGGTCCTGCATGGATGATGTTGTCCTCCTGCCGCAGGTCATTGGGCGGAATGTCGCTGTGCTTGCCCTTGTAATAGTAGTATTGTGTGTTGATTCCACCGTAAATCCCCGACATCCCATTGGTGTTCCTTCCTTTCATCTGCTGCCGTTTGGTAAGGATGTAATACCTCGGTTGCACGGAAAACGACACGATTTTTTCCCGCGAATATACCTGCATATACCCACCATAGGAATTCCACGGCATGTCGGTGTAGCGGATCAGGTTGAAGCCGTTGTTCATCGACGCATCGAGCTGGAAATTGAGCGTGAGGGGCCATGCGCCCAGTTTTTGTTCAAATGCTACCCCGGCTTTGAGCCTGTTCATATAGTAACCTACCGTGATCTCAGGCAGCCGGATCTTCCATTGGTTCATGATCTGGGCGTCGCATAGCAGAATGTCGCAAAGTGGCGCCTTGCTGATCTGCTTCCAGTCGCCAAATGCAATCCCGAGGCTGGCCTGCGAAGAGAACGACGGGCTGCCATCGTATGCCCCCTGGAACACCGCCACGCTGAAATCCATAAAACCGTGGTTCAGGAACCGCCGTTGAAGACCCAGTTTCAGGCCGACTTTCGGGTTGTAATTATCGGCCGTGCCCGGCAGGTTATAAAACACAGCCACGTAATTTCCACTGAAATTGTTGGCGCTCAAACCCTTTCGGATACGCTTGCCCATCCCGACAAACCACCTGATTTGCGCGTCCATTACCGTGTATTGCACCAGCGTTTTCAATGGCATATTCAGGTCGAAAAAAGGCATGTGACCCGCCAGCGCAATGGAGAACGCAGGCAAAAACTTGAACTCGTATCCCAGTTTCAGGGAGGTATTGTTTAATATTTTGTCGTCCCGCAGCGGAAAGTCCACCGCCTGGTAATACTGCGAGAGCCCGATTTTGAGCATGTGCCGCGTGGGCACTTTGGTCATGAATACATGCTCATACCGGTCGAGAAACCGCTGCTTGACCAGGGTGTCGGATTCTTCGGAATAAGACACTTGGATCGAGTCCTGCGCGTAAGCCACAAATGGCCCGGCCGCCAGAATCAGGCTGCGCAATAAAGCTTTAAACATACTAAGGGTAAGGGGTTAGCGATGTGTGTGCAAAATGTGGATGCGTTTTATTTGATCGTGACCCTTCCAAACTCGGCGTTGATATCGACGCTGGCGAGCTGGTTCCGGGAAAAGAATGCTTCTTTAAAATCGGCGGTATTGCGTTTCCACTTGAAACCGTTCGGCAGCTTCATCGTCGCGTAGGCGCCGTTGATGGTGTAGTCGAAATGCTTCCAGTTCTTGGCCAGGAGTGTCACTTCGGCCTTTTTGGAGTGAATTCCCAGGCTTGTGAGGCCCACGGTCGGGTATATTTCCACATTGCCGTATTCGGCATCCACGCGCACCGCGCCGGCGATCTGTTCCAGGCGGACATTGGTATGGTCGCTTGTGAACGTGAATGTGCCCGCCAGTTCATTGCCCGAAAGCGCGCCGAATGTGGTTTGAAGTGCGCCTTTTCCGCTGATTCCCGTGAGATTGGTCGTGCAGAAATCGGCTTTGAGGTTCAGCTGGTTGGTCAGTCCGCGCAGTGTAATCGTCCCGAAGGAGTTTTTGAGATCTACCGCGCACGAAGCCGGCAAATGGATCGTGTAGCGCGCTTTCAGGTTGGACACGGGCTTGCTTTCCCCGTTTTTGAGCACGATATAGTTGCGCAGAAAATAGTCCCTGCCGTTGCGGTCGGCGATGTATTGCAGTTTGGAAAGGTCCTGCGTTGCCGTCGAGCGGTCGGGATGCCGGGCAGAGAGTTCAATGGTGACGCTGATATCCGCATTGTCCCAGGTGACGATCTCGATATCGGCCTTTTCGGCGCTGATGTACATCGTCCGCACGGCCGGCGCACCGATCGTCCTCTCAATTTTTTTCGTCGCCACCTGCAACTTACCCTGTGCGTGGGCAGTGGCGGCCCCGAGCATGCAGGCGAGCAGCGTCAGTTTTCGAATGGTTTTAATATACTTTTTCATGATTGGATGCTTAAATCATTTTGGCCATTGCATTGAGAATGTCCGTTTTTTGTCTTTCTATATCATTGTATTGCCGGAGCAGTTCAGGCGCGGTGTTATAGTCGCCAATAGCTTGCGCGAGCTGGTGTGAAGCGGCGCTGAGGCGTTCGTATTCCTCTTGCAGGGAGCGGTATTCGTGGCTGTCGCAAACGAGGGTTTCGGTTTCACAATAGGCCTTCAATAGCTTGTACTGCCGGTCCGTTTTGAGGTCGGCGTCCATTTGCAGCCGGTCGTCGACGGTCTCCTGCGAGTAGGCAACCCGATGTGGGGCCAGTGGGCGCATCATCCAGGCTATGCCGGCCGCAAACAGCAGCGCCGCCGCCGCATAGCCCCATTTCCAGCGCTGTTGGCGCACATTTTTGCGGTCGATGATGTCCCACAGCTTGTCGTCCGGTTCATAAGCCGGCATTTCCGAAAGCGCCTGGCGCATCGGCTGTGATCCGAGGTCTTCCCGTATCGCCTGCCACACTTCTTCTCCCGGCTCGTAGGTCGGGAAGCGCCGGATGGCATTTTGCAGATTATGCTCGTTCTTTTCCATGGTATCAGATCTCAGTTTGCCGAAAGCATTGTCCGGAGTTTTCTTTTGGCATGAAACAGCTGTGACTTCGAAGTTCCTTCCGAAATTTTGAGCATTACGGCAATCTCCCGGTGCGTGTATCCCTCCACTTCGGCCAGGACGAAGATTGTACGAAAACCGTCGGGTAGCGACAGAATGGCTGTTTCCAGATGTGCGGCATTGATCTCCGATTCGCCCCAGTCGATGCTCTCGCCCATGTAACCCTCCACATTCTCCCAGATCACCAGCCGTTTCTTCTTCATGGATTTCCGCACGATGATCTGCTTGATCCACGCCCCGAGCGTCGATTCGCCACGGAACTGGTTCAGGTGTTTGAATATCTCAAGAAAGGCATCCTGCAAAACATCGTTGGCGTCGTCGAAATCACCGGTAATGCGGTAGGCTAGCGTGTACATGGCCTTTTTGTATCGGTCGTACAGCTGCCGCTGCGCAATGCGGTCATTTAAGAGGCAACCAGAGATCAAGTCGGCTTCCGAAGTCATGTAATGGTTTTTAACGTATTCGGATTAAAGAGGCCGCAAGATGAGGAATTGGTTGTATGGATGCGAAGAAAAAAGAAGAGGTGTTTTGGAATTTTGTTAGCTTTCCGCTGTCGAAAGCAAAAAAGGCTGATAAATGGCAGCCATCCGTAATGAAACCAGATTTTTTCAAGAAATTCTCCAAACCCGTTTTCAAAAGAGACGTTCCCGACGATACCTTCAAGTACCAGCCCGCACCCAAACCGTCCGGAAAATATCCTTACCACCTCGATCTCGAAGCCATCGATCCCGTGCCCGATCAGAACAAGCTGGCATTCCACATGGTAGGCGATACCGGCAGCATCCGCACGCCCGATTTTCAGAAACTGGTGGTAGGGGAAATGGTGAAGCAGTTTGAAGCGACGGAGAAAACAGGCTACGAACCGCAGTTTTTGTTCCACCTCGGCGATGTGGTGTACAATCACGGTGAAGCCAGCGAGTACCAGCGTCAGTTTTTCGATCCTTATAAAAAATACCCCGGGCCGATTTTCGCGATCCCCGGCAACCACGACAGCGACATCAATCCCGACAGCCGCGTCCGTTACGGCAGTCTCGATGCATTCACGACCGTTTTTTGCGATACCGAGCGCCGCACGGTGCCTTTCAGCGGCAATGCGGAACGGAAAAGCATGATCCAGCCGAACGTGTACTGGACGCTCGTCACTCCGCTCGCGAACATCATCGGTATGTATAGCAATGTGCCCAAATTCGGCGTAGTGACCGACGAGCAGCGCAATTGGCTCATGCACGAACTCCGGACCGCCGATAAAGAGCGCCCCGACAAAGCCGTGATCCTCTGCCTGCACCATTCGCCTTATTCGGCGGATATCAACCACGGTTCGAGCATTCCGATGATCGAATTACTGGAAGGTGTTTTTGAAGAAACCGGCATTTATCCCGACATCGTTTTCAGCGGGCACGTGCATAATTACCAGCGTTTCAGCAGGTACTACCACGGCGGCCGCGTGCTGCCTTTCATTGTGGCAGGTAGCGGCGGGTACGACGAGCTGCACCCCGTCGCTTACACAAACGACTACCGTTTCACCAGCGCATTACCCATTTTCGAAGGCATTCAGCTGGAAAGCAGCTGCGATACCAAGCACGGATTTCTAAAAGTGCTTTTGGAAAGAACAGCCGACGGCATCACGCTCACCGCCGAATTCTATACGCTTCCCCATGAGCGCCACATCGGGCCGGGACAGAATGCCGCGCTGGAAGACCGGCTGGTAGTGAAAATATGAGTGCTAACGGCCCTTGTAAATGTATTCCTGTTCGAGGAGCTTCTTGCTTCCGCCCAGCACCTGGTGCTTTTTGAGGGGCCAGCCGCCGGGTGAATATTCATATTCGTACCGCACTTCCTGATTCACCGACGCGCTGTTGCGGAACAGCGTCCGTTCCACCGTTACATTGTTGGCACTGTAGAACTTCATGTAATCACCTTTGCCGGTGAGGCCGGAATAGGGGTTGGGATGCTGGTCGTATTCAAATGCAGTTTCTTCTTTAACCTGATCCGTAACTGGGTCTAGGACTTTGGTTTTGACGATGTTGCCGTCCCGGATGAAGAGGTAAATGTGCTGGGTCGTTTTGGTCAGCACATCCTGCTCTACGATCTTCACAATGCCTTTTTCGGGATAGGAGTAGCTTCTGGTGAAATGCAGATGGTCCGGAGGGAGCTGGAAATCGTGGTAGTCGACGGATACGAGGGTGTCCTTTATATATTGGTAGGTAAATGCCGTTACTTTCGGATTACCGCTGATCCGCTGCTCTGTCAGGAATTGCTCTTTGTATTTATATGTCGTTGTCAGAAGTGGCTGGCCGTTTGTCAGCAGCTGCGTTTCGCTATCGAGCAGGCCGTCACCATTGTATTTGTACTGTACTGCGTAGTAGGATTGATCGACGAAGTAAAACCGGGCGGCGTCGAGCCGTGGGTCTGTTTCGTCGAAAAGCACTTTCGGATCACTGGAATCTTTGGAGCAGGCCGTGCAGATCACGGCCAGGAATAGCAGGAGTTGAGCTGTTTTCATTTTTCATAGCTGATTTTCTCTCTGGATTCGCAATGAAGCCCAAAGGTTGTAACCGTTTACCGGTATTTCGAAAACCAGCACTTTTTGCAGAGGCAACTATTTCCCCATCCAAACCTTAAAATCACTCACTTTCTCCCGACTCACGAGCGCTTCTTTGTTATGCGCGGGGCGTAAGGTGAGCGCGAGGCGGTTCCCGAAATAGGGGTCGATTTTTTCTACCGAGCGGTGGGTGATCATCATGCCGCGGTTGATCCGGAAAAAGCGTGAAGGGTTCAGCGAGTCGGCGAGCTCGTCGAGCGTGTAGTCTACGAGCATTTTCTGGTTGGAATCCGTCATGAAAAAGCTGTAACGGTCGTCGGTGAAGAAATAGGCTATTTCATTCACTTCGATGGACAGCATTTTCTGGCCTTGTTTCACCAGAAAGCGCTGGCGGTATTCAACAGCCGATGTCTTTTTGAAATCTTCCAGCAGCTTTTTAATGCTTGCCAGCGATTGGTCGGTCGCCGGTTGTCCCTTCAATTTGTCGTATTTGTGCAGGGCGCGCTGCAATTCGTCGCGGTGCACGGGTTTGAGCAGGTAGTCGATGCTGTTGTGCTTGAATGCCTGCAACGCATATTCGTCGTAGGAGGTCGTGAAGATGATCGAGCTGGAAACTTCGATCCGGTTGAAAATCTCGAAGCTCTGGCCGTCGGAAAGCTCGATGTCCAGGAATATCAGATCGGGGTCGGCATGGCCGGCCGCGCGGTTTTCGAGTACCCATTCCACGGTTTGCTCGATACTGTCGGTAACACCGGTGATGTGCAGCGACGGTGCTACTTCGGACAGCATTTTTTTGAGGCGGCGGACCGACAGGTCTTCATCTTCTACGATAAGCGCATTCATGCTTTCAGGAAATCAATGGGATGGTTACGGTGAAAAACTCGTGATTGCTTTCGACCATCGGCTGGGCCAGGCCAGGCCCGGTATTCTGCCAGCAGTTTATATTTGGTAATGATATTCGCCAGGCCTACGTGCGTGGATTCGATGTTTTCCGCACCGGCCGTGAGATTTTTCTTTTGCAGGTTGTTGCGCACCATCAGTCCTCCCTCCACGGTGCTCAGGATAAAAATCGTGAGCGGTCTGCTCGCGCGTATTACATTGTGCTTAACAGCGTTTTCGACGAGCAATTGCAGCGTTAGCGGCGGAATGCGGGCGTCCAGGAAGCTGTCTTCCACGTGGATGTAAAGCTTCATACCGTCGCCGTATCGCGTTTTGAGGAGGTGTCCGTACGATTCAATGAACGACAATTCTTTTTTTAACGTCGTTAACTGCCCGAAATCCCCCTGGTCTACGGACGAATGGTTCGTTTGCAGCAGATAGCGGTACACCCGCGCCATTTCATCCACAAACTGTTCCGCCTTTTGCGGGTCTTCGCCGATCAGCGCAGAGAGGGAGTTTAATGTATTGAAAAGAAAATGCGGGCTGATCTGCGTTTTGAGGCTTTCGAGCTGCCCGTTTACGTTCTCTTTCATCAGCCGTTCGCTGTTGATCTCGTGCTGCCGCCAGCGTGCGAGAGCGTCGAAGCTTTCCCATAGCCCCGTGCCGAGCACGATCGCCGCGAGATTCACCATGTACACGACTACCAGGGCATCGGCCGTCAAAACCGAACGGAACAAGCCCCAGCCAATGTACAACCAGCCCGCCAGCAGCACAAATACGCCCGAAACCACCGCGTGCATGCAAATAGACAAAGCCACGCGCACGAGCGTCTGCTGCACATCGGCGTAGCGCCGGGTAATGTACCGTCCCACCGCCGATTGGATGCCGAATGCCGCACCCAGGATGGCCGCATTCAGGAATGTCGTTTTCAGAAACAATGCAGGGTCGCCAAAAACTGCCGCTCCGACCGTCAGAAAATTGAAAAACAACAGGAATGCAACCGCGCAGGCAGCATAGGCCCAGCGGTTTGCCGACGGGATTTTTTCCGGGAGTTTTTCAAACAATAATTTCTTCTTCATGGGTAGGCAGCCGTCGGGCCTGTCTTGGGGGCATTTGCGACTGGTTCAAAAATAGGGTATTGCCATTCAAAAGCAACCGCGTGAATTGCACCAACTGTATTTTTAATGGCATGAATTGTCATTGCATTGAAGCCGGAGCGGTGTCGGGCAGGAGCGGGATCGTTACCGAAAAAGTGTCGTCGCTTTCCGATATTTCCAGCTTGCGGGAGGTAAACGCCAGCAGCTTCGTCGATAAACCCCGGAGGCCGGCACCGGTGGCTCGAAGGGTGCGGTGGCGCATCTGAATATTGTTTGTCACGCGTATGGCGCGCTCGCCGGTAATGCTGAGCGTGATCGTGAGCGGGCGGCTGGACGAAAGCATGTTGTACTGCACCGCGTTGTCGATCAGGATTTGCAGCATCAGCGGCGGAATGGATAGGTCGGCCGGACAGCGGTCGGGCATTTCAACTACCAGCGCATCGTTGTAGCGCGCCTGCAAAAGCTGGATGTAGACTTGGAGAAAGCCGAGCTCCGATTGCAGCGGCACCAGCTCCGTGCGGCCACCTTGGAGCGTATAGCGGTAAACGCGCGCGAGGTCTTCCACAAAATCTTCGGCCTGCATCGGGTCGGCATTAATGAGCGACGACAGCGTATTGAGGCTGTTGAACAAAAAATGCGGGTTAACCTGCCCTTTCAATGCATCAAATTCCACTTCCACGGATTGCCGGGCGAGTTTCTCATCGTCGGCCTGGTCGTTTTTCCATTGCTGCAATGCATAAAAAAGACCGAGCAGGGCACAGATAAACGCATCGCAAAGCAGCCCGATCGCGACCAGCGGCCACAGGACCGCCCACGAAAAGCCGACTTGGAGCGAAGGCACCAGGCTGTAAATCCAGCAGTTGAAAATGGCCAGGAATGCCGTTACGAGCGCCAGCTTCCGGAACATCCGGAGCATTTGCCGGAGAATATGCCCTTCGGCGGCGCTGCCGGCCGTTTTGCGGATGGTAACCGTGAGCAGCACCACCGAAAACCAGTAGAGGGCAAATGCGAGAGAGGTTGCCGTTAAAAACGTAGGCAAATGGAAGAAGTACCGCTCGCCCAGCATGTAATAGTTGCCCAGCGCAAAGCAAACGGGCATCATCGCAAAATGGTACCACCACTCGTATTTCGAGAAAAAGGCCGGCTTCAATGTACTCTTGGTTGATAAGGGTATACAGGAACGACAAAATTAACAGAATTCGGGGATCAATGGGCGAGACTGATTATCCGGCGGACTTGAAAGCGTACATGCTGAATGCCGTGGAATGCAAGCGCTATCACAAATAATGCAGCCCACCGGGTGGCATAATTTGTAATTAAACTAAATACGGTATTTCTTTGCTTCCTGAGCGTCCGGAGGTGAATGGACCGCTTTGCTTGCTTTACAAACCCGAATTGTATTCATGTCTCAAAAAAAGACGGCGCTGGGAAAGTTCATAGGAACATTGCACCTCTGGCTGGGGCTGGCGTCCGGACTGGTCATTATCGTGATCGGCCTCACCGGTGCTATCTACGTTTTTACAGATGAGATCAAGCCGCTCGTGTACCGCGACCGGCTTTTTATCCAACCCGAAAATAAACCCAAACTCCCGCTAAGCCAGCTGCTGGCCGTAGCACAGGAGGCGGTCGGTCCCAACCGGCCCGTCACGCGCGTGGAAATATCCTCCCAGCCCGACCGAACGTACATTTTCAGGGCATTGAAGGTCGATAAGGAAGGGTTTTCGCATTGGGATTATTACAAATACTACTGGCGGGCATATGTGAATCCGTATAATGGAAAGGTGGTGAAGCTGGAAGACAGCCGTAACGAGTTTTTCAACCTTGTGCTGGGCTTGCATATGCGGATGTTGTTCGGTGAAAAAATCGGTCATGCCGTGGTAAGTTACTCCGTGCTTGCCTTTGTGCTGATCCTGATTTCGGGACTGGTGCTTTGGTGGCCTTCGAAATGGAGCAAATCTAATGTAGATAAGAGCTTCAAAATCAAATGGAACGCCAAATGGAAGCGCGTAAACTACGACCTGCACAATGTGCTGGGCTTTTATGCCTGCGTGATCCTGCTCGTTTGTGCGCTTACCGGACTGGTTTGGGCGTTCGAATGGTTTGAAACAGGTGTAAAGACCGTCGCCGACGGCGGCACGCTCGCCAAAGTGCCGGCCGTTTTTTCGGATACCACCCAACAAAAGGACGCAGCCGCCGTGGATCGCATTTTCAGCCAGTTACAGGCCGACAAGCCCGACGCCCACGGTTACCTGATTAACTTCCCTGTTAAAGGCAAATTGCCCCTCAATACATCCACCTATCTCACGGCCAGCAATCGGTACGACCGCATTCAGGGTCAGTACGATCAGTTTACCGGCGCGCAGCTACGCTCGCGATCGTTCGGTGAACTTACCAATGGCGAGCAGCTGTACGCATTGAATTTCGACCTGCACGTGGGCGCCTGGGCAGGAATGCCGGGCAAAATCCTCACTTTTTTTGCAGGGCTCATCTGCGCCAGTTTGCCCGTAACCGGGATTGTGATCTGGTGGGGACGCCGCAAAAAGGAAAGCAAGCCACGGAAAGGAGCGAAGAGCCCGCTCGCATCGCCGAAACCGGCTCACCGCCTCAGCCGCACCATATAGCCGCCGCCCGGCGCGAGGCGGATTGTAAGCCGGTCGCGCGAGGTGAGAACAGCTTCCGAGATCCGGTAGTCGGCCGGGTAGCGGTCGGCATTCACGCCGTCTTCGCAAATGGTAGCATTGAATTGGCCTGCCGGCAGAAAATCCAGCGGAATGCTGAGCTCGCGGGCGGTAGAGTCGTTCAATGCGCCGATGAACCAATCCGAGCCCTTTTTCCGGGCCGTTACCACATAGTCTCCAAGGCGCGCGTCGAGGATGCGCGTCGTGTCCCAAACGGTGGGAATGCTTCCCAGCAATTCCATAAATCCGGGTTCTTTGAGGCCCTGAGAAGGATTGCCGGCAAAAAACTGGATCGGACTTTCGTACACAACAAACATGGCCAGCTGCTGGGTGCGCGTGGTGAGCGACATTACATTTTCGGGCATTGGATGAAAGCCTTTCGGCGTGGCGTTGTTCAGCATACCCGGTTCGTAATCGAGCGGGCCGCCCAGCATGCGTATGAATGCCAGCAACACATTGTGTTCGGGCGTTGCTTTGGCGCTCCACATGTTGTACTCCGAGCCCAGCACAGCCTCGCGCGCCACCGCATGCGGGAAGGTGCGGTTGAAGCCCGCCGGTTTGAAAGCCCCGTGAAACATGAGCATGATCTTGTGACGGGCGCAGGCCTCCGCGATTTTGTAAAAGAATTGCACTGCCTTCTGATCGTCGCGATTGATGAAATCGGTCATGACGAAGTCGACGCCCCATTTGCTGAACTGTTTCAGCGCCGGTTCGAGCTGCTTGTCGAGTGTGAGCGCCAGCGTCCACATGCTGATCCCCACGCCTTTGCTTTTGGCATAAGCGACGATTTCGTCCATATCAATGTCCGGGTTGATCTTGAACAGGTCGTTGTTGTCGCTCCACCCGGCGTCCATCATAATGCGTTCAAAGCCAAAGCGTTTGGCGAAGTCGATGTAATATTTATAGGTCGCCGTGTTGATCCCGCTTTTGAAAGGCACATTGAATATGTTGGAAGTAATAATCCATTCGTCGGTCGCTTTGCCGGGCTTCACCCACGACACATCCGCCACGCGCGACGGACTCGCTAGCCTGTACACGAGGTCGTTGGCGGGCAAATCCTTGTCCTGCGCCGCGATAATCAGCACGCGCCACGGGAATGCGCGGGTGCCTTTGGTTTTGGCCAGGAAGTTGGCGCGTTTGGAAACATAGCGGGTCGAGTACAGCTCCTTCGTCTCCGTTTCTTCGGCGGGGTAGGGCGCGAAGTTGCCAAAAAGCGCTTTTTCGGCATTGCCGGTGAGGAACATGCCCGGGTAATCTTCCAGATCGGATTCGGTAATGCCGATTTTCGGCGCCTCTTTCGGGGCGACGAGCACAGGCGAGAAAAACAGGTTCTTGGATGAAATGTTTTCGAGCGGCCGGATGGTGTAGGGCTCTTCAAAGCCGGTGTGATAAATGTCCATGTTCGTCGGCGGCACCACTTCCGGGAAATACACGGGATGATTGGCCGGGAACCGGAAAGCGGCCGTTTCGGAGCGGACGGTGATCTCGCCGGGCAACGACGTGGCAATACGGTACGCGACGCCATCGTCATATACCCTGAAAATGACAGTAAATGCATTCCGAAGCGTGATTTTGAGTTCCTTATAACGGTCGGGAATGCGGATACGCTTTTCAGGGACCGGCGAAATGATGGTTTCGCTGACGTTCCTTTCCGTGAACTGAGGCCGGGCGAGGCCGTCGGAAAGCTTCCTGCCGTCGGTCAGCACCATATCGATTTCCGACGGTGAGACTATGATTTCATTATTGAAATAAACACTGTATCGCAACTGGTCGCCCAGCTGTGCTACCAGCCTGATCGCGCCGTTGGGGGAGGAGACCTCCCGTGTGGCCTGCGCATTTGCGACAAAGGATGCGAAGAGCAGAAATGTAATTAGCAGTTTTTTCATAGCAAGTATGATTTACGCCGTATTACATGCAATGTAAGGGATAATGCGGTGAACGGAACGCGCGCCGGACAATTAATGACTTTATAGTTTTATAACTTAAAGCTTAGGTAAAAACGCAAAAAGACAAACTACTTCTACGAAATGCAGTTTATTCATCATCACAAAATCTATCAGAAGGTTAATATCAATTACCAAAAAACGGATCAGCGGTTGATTTGAATTTGATTATGCGGGTGATTCACAGATTGATTGACTTTGTAAAAGTGAAATATGTAACCGTATGCTACAAATTTGTTTGCCTAACATCTTGTGCAACTGCCGGTCACCCAAAATGCAAAATGTATCCGCACGTCGATTCGTTTTAGGAAAACCAATTGGATAAGTGAAGACGAAACCGCATTGCCTGTGCCTTCAATCGGGTTGTAATGTATGGAATTCGGTCGTCTTTTATTTATTCGATTTTAAATGAGGCGATGTAAAATGCTTGAATATAACGGCTCAGCCAATATTCGAATCGTTTTTATTTTACTTCATTTGAAATATTATTTATCAAAAAAAACATTTTAATAAAATGTTAACTTGATTACTTTTGCGATAAGTAATAATCCACCAGCAACCCGCAATTTATTTATGAAAGCAAGAGCAATTAAATTCTTTTCTCCTGAGGATAATGTTTCAGTAACTAAAAAACCACAGGAGAAAGCAAAGCCGACCGGCTACATTTCTTCATCCGGCAAGCTTGTTCTTCCTCCCAAAACTTTGGAAGAATTAGGTATCGAACCTGAAACAGCCCGCTTTAAAATCGGATCTGCGCAAGGAAAAAGAACGTTGAAGCACCTTTATCTGATCCCGAGTTCCGATGAAAACGGTACATTCGCCCTCACCAGAAGTGGTCGCGGCTATTCCATCCCGCTCGAACTGATCCTTCGCAAAGGCGGTGTTGATTTTGAAAATACCAAGCACATTTTTGAGGTGACGCTTTTCAATTACGAAGAAGGTGTTGTTGGTTATGAACTTACATTGGGAACGGAAGATCCCAAGCCGGCTTACACAGGCAAACCCCGCGGCCGCAAGCCAAAGAATGCAGTGGTAGCAGAATAAATAACAAAAGGGTTCGCAATCGCGAACCCTTTTTCGTTAGCGTCTGGTAAACAGGATTTTCCGGTTTATCCTGCCAGCCCGTTTCGTACCGACCGCGAAATTCCAAACAGATTTTTCCGGCTGTCGGTCGCGAAACGCCGCTCGGCAAATCCCGTCGTTACCAGCCAATTGAGCGATTCATAAACAGTCGCCGGGCTGATCTTGATCCCCCTGCTGCGCATATCACGCCACAACGTATCGCCGTCCGTAAATTCATTGGCCACCAATAATTGATCGGCCACAACGACCCGTTTTTCGGCCAGCCTAATTTTATGGTTGGCGCAATAAGCGCTGATTTGCTCGTGAAGTGACATGCGTTTGAAAGGCTCCTTGATAATTATTTTCCAACTTCTACGAGCGTTGTCGCGCAGCGCCAAAACGATTTGTATTCATTGCCGTTATGTGTGCCGGTTTCTTTCCAGCTTTTGGACGCTTCGATGTAATACGTGCCCGGCCAAAGTGGTACAAATTCCGCCAGCCCTTTTTCATCCGTGGTGATTTGTTTGCTCCATCCCGATGGCGACGCCACCGTCACATATAGTTTTTCATTGCCGTTGTTTTTGAAAAGGCCGCGGAGGTTGAGCGGGCTGTTTACCTTGTAGGTTTTGGCCGGATCGGCGAATACGCTCAGCTCGTTGGCATTTGCACCGGGATTGTTACCCGCATCGGCTTTACCCACGGTCACTAATGCGCTGGCATTGAACTGATAAACGGTCGTTCCACCCAGGTCTTTCGACGTGTGGCCCACCGATAGCGTGTATACGCCCTGCTGGTCGGGCGTGAAATCGGCCGTGAAATGGTCGTCGGCAGCTACCGTCGCGAGTTTTGTGCGTTTCTGGTCGGGAGCTGTAAGCCAGAGTTCGAATTCCTTTACATCGGAATACCATTCGCCCAGTTTTTCCGGCTTATCTCCCGGCTCGGCGTAGATGATTTTAACGGTCTGTTTCTGACCGGCTTTGCCTTTCGAAGCTGTTTGAATCCAGAGCGCATGCGCGAAGAGTTGGGCAGAGCAGCAGAGCAGAAATGCGGCAATGAGAAGTTGTTTTTTAAACATGATTTGAGAAAAATGAGTAGTAAAAAAGCGAAGGGGAATTCTATTGCCCGTTTCGCCAGTGGAGCTGCAAAGATAAATTATTTATAATAAGTCCAAATAATATTTAAATATAAATTGACACAAAAAAAAGCCTCCGGCTTTGAACCGAAGGCCTGGCACTGAATTATAGATTAGTCAATATGCAATTCCCAGCCGCAGCGCTCGCAGGCCGCTGAGTCCCTGCAAGTCTTCCAGTTCCAGTTCTTCTATAACCGGTTCGAGGGCATTTGTTTCCTGCAAATAATGGATAAATGGCAGGTAATCCTCAATGTCACGGTGATGCAGGTAAATGAGCGCAATCTTGTCGGGCTGCGTGAGGCGTTCCTGCGAATGCCTGATCCGCACCTTGTCGATCCGCTTCTTGATCATCTGGTAGCGGATATTGTAGGCGCCTTCTACGTCGAACTTCCGTTCGTCGCTGCGGAAACTGATGTCGATCATGTGGTTGTGGACGAATATCAGCTGTGTCGTGTGCAATTCCTTAGGCATTCCGTCCAGCAGCCCGCGCGTGAGTTTGGCTACCTCGATCATCGATGATAGTTGCCATAACCGCAGATTTTTGAGATGAAAATGGCTGAACGGCCTGTCGGGCGCAATGGATTGGCCGATGTAGATGTCATACTCGATCCCATCCGTCCTGAATTTCTCAAAATAGCACGGATACGACTGCTGCAAGGCTTCTTTCTGGTCTTCGAAATAACTGTTTACGGCCGTGTTAATGCATTCCATCGAGCGGTCGAGCGCTTCGCGGTGGCGATGCACCTCGCCTTGCGCGGAATGGGTCATGCGCAGGTATTCGTTCACGAGCGGCGTGGTTCGCGCGTCTTGTTGCGACAAATGCAGCAGGTAATTCCGCGCTTCCTCGTTCAGGAACACATTCAGGTTGTTTTCGGAAGTGCTGCTCAGGTCGCCCTGGTTGAGCGTCTGCTGCCATTTGGTGCAGTGGAAGCGCAGTTCCTGCATGAGCGACGAGCGGTCGAGGCCGTCCAGAGCTTTAAGCAATTCGTCGAGCGTTTGAAGGTAATGGCCAAGGTCGGCGCGGATGGCCGCATTGCGTTCGCTGGTAGAATTCCGGATGTCTATGGCGCCGTACAGCGGGAACACGTCGAAAAACGCAATGTTTTCATTCACCTCCGGCAAGCCTTTTTTCCGGCGGTGCAGATAATGCCAAGCCGCTTCATTGAACTTCCATTGCACGGCGGGCTGAATGGACGTGAATTTTTCCTTGATAATGCTTTCCAGTTCGAGGTTGAATTCCTCTATATAAATGTTGAGCAGCTGGGCCACGGGCGCAAAGGCCATTTCGAGCGACGCCAGTTTCTTTTCGTCGAACCGTTCGTTCTCCCACGTGTGCATGCAGAGCACGCCAACGAGTTTGTCTTCAAAAAACAGCGGCACCAGGGCCAGCGATCGCACATTCAGATTGCGGAAGGGCGTCAGCCAGCCGATCTGCTGCTCGTCGTCGCCCTGGATATCCGGCGAAAAGAAGGAGTTGGGCTTTGCTGCATAGCCTTCGGCCTGCCGGCGGAATTCTTCGGGCGTGAGGCGGTTTTCACCCCATATCTGAAACAGCACGCCCGTGCCCGCCTGCCCGTAGCCATACACCGCTTGCCCGTTCACGCGTACGAAAGGGAAAAGATCGAACTCGATGCGGTTGTTTTGGACAAGCGTTTTGAGCGACTGGATAATGCGCTGGTAGCGGTTCGGGCTATCGCCGCGC